>CAZEHQ010000196.1:0-8560 GCA_964512165.1 uncultured Gemmatimonadaceae bacterium
CCTGGATGTAGATGCCGAAGTTCTGCACCAGGGCATCGAGCAGGTAACGGGTGGGGCCGGCTGCCACTACGAACAGCAGCAACAGACAGGCGATGATGACGTTGAGCTGACTCAGGCGCCGTATTCCCCGGTCGACGCCGAGGACCACGGAGATCGTCGCCATGGCCGTGATTCCGGCGATCAGACCCACCTGCACGGTCACGTTTTGCGGGATGTCGAAGAGGTAGGCGAACCCGGCGTTGACCTGTTGGGCACCCAGTCCCAGGGACGTGGCCAGACCGAAGATCGTCGCCAGCGTCGCCAGGATGTCGATCACGTCCCCGGCCAAACCGTGGATCCGCTGCCCCAGCAACGGGTAGAAAGTGGAGCGCACCGTCAGCGGCAGGCCGCGATTGTAGGCGAAGTAGGCCAGGGCCAGCGCCATCAGACCGTAGAGTCCCCAGGCGTGGAATCCCCAGTGGAAGAAGGTGATGCCCATGGCCAGGCGGGCGGCCTCGGGGGTACGCGGCTCCCCCCACGGGGGGCTGCCGAAATGGTAGATAGGCTCGGCCACACTCCAGAACATCAATCCTATGCCCATGCCGGCGCTGAAGAGCATCGACAGCCAGCCCCAGTAACTGAAGTCGGGGCGCGCTTCGTCGCCGCCCAGACGAAGGCGGCCGTGGCGGCTGAAGAGAAAAAACAGGACGATGGCCAGATAGACGTTCACACAGAGCACGAAGAACCATCCCGCGCTCGCCGTGATGAACCCGAGAACGGCGTCGAAGACCTCGGTCATCCCGCTCAGGTTCAACAGACTGAAGGCGACGAAGAGGACCACCAGGGCCGCCGAGGCCCAGAAGACGGTCTGGTTTACTTCGAGACCGAGCCCGCCCTGCCGCCGGGGCTTCGAGGGGCCTGCCGGCGAGCCAGCGGTAGCGCTCATGACCGGCTCAACTTGCGAAACGCGAAGATTCCCCAGACGAGGTAGCCCCTCTGTCCGCCCTCGACCCATCGCGCCAGACCGCGCTTCATGTTGCTCAGGTAGTCTTCGCTGATCTGATCACGCAGTTCGGACTCGCGTCTCTCCGTTTCCTCCAGCACCTTTCCGTAATGGCGTACGAGATGATGGGTGAGGTCGGTGAACGCGGTTTCCTCGAAAGGGCATTCCGTCGCCGTTCCCCGGTAGTAATGGGGAGAGGCCAGGCTGGTCAGGTGAATCCGGGCAAGGATCGGATCGAGGACGCCCGGCGGGCAATCGTCCGCCTGCATGATGTCGGTGAAGGCGAAGACTCCACCCGGCTTGAGCACGCGAACCGCTTCACCCACGACCCGGTCGCGTCGATCGCTGTGCAACAGAGCGTCCTGTGAGACCACCGCATGGAAGCTGTTGTCGTCCGCCGGCACCGACTCGAAGCTGCCGTCGACGATCTCAACCCGGTCCGACAGCCCCTGCTCGGCGTTGAGTCCCCGCGCCCGGGCGTTCTCCACCTCGCTCAGGTTCAGCCCTACGACCCGGCACCCGTACCTCCCGGCCACATACCGGGCCGTGCCGCCATACCCGGAGCCCATGTCCAGCACGCGCGCCCAGGCCCCCAGCGGCTCCAGAGTGCGTGCAAGGCTTGCCGTTGCCCGACGACTCGCCTCGGCGATGCTGTCCCTTTCGCCTTGGTACATGCCGATGTGGATGTCCTCGCCACCCCAGATCGTTGAGTAGAAGGCCTCGGCATCATCGCTGTTGTAGTAGTCCCGGGCGGTCTGGACGACGTCGGAATACTCTGACTCTGACATCCCGGTCGTCATCCGGCCAGGCTCTTGTCTGCCACATGGATGAGGAAATCGGGTTCCAGGTCGTCGTACTCCGCCTGGAAGTCACCAAAGGTCTCCACCCGCTGGAAAGCGACTTCTTTCAGCAACCGCCGCATGTAATCCCGGCGGAGCGGAAACATGTTCAGGTGGAAGGTGGAGCCATCCTTGAATCGGTATGCAAAACGAGCAAGACCGTCATCGACATGCTCGGGCTCGACTACGATGTCGTCACCGCAGTAGTAGAACGCCTGCTTGCACTTGTACCCGCTGTCGAGGATCGCGTCGTAGTTGCGCTGATCGAGAATGAGGAAGCCGTCGTGATTGAGAACGGCGTAGAACTCGGCCAGGGCCTTGCGGCGGTCCCGCTCCTTGAACAGGTGCGTGAAAGAGTTGCCCAGACAGATGACGGCATCGAAGGTTTCGTGGATGTCGCGGTTGAGGAAGCGCCAGTCCGCCTGCACGGTTCGCAGGACCCGTCCTCGCCGACGAGCGTTCTCGAAGGCCTGGCACAGCATCGCCGGACTGCCATCGGCGCTGACCACATCGAAGCCGGCCTTCAACAGCCGCACCGAGTGAAACCCGGTGCCGGTGGCGACATCGAGGACGCGGCTAGCGCCGCGCTCCTGCAGCCGCTTGATGAAGAAGTCTCCTTCGGCTTCGGCCCGTTGTTCCCAATCGATCAACTCATCCCACTTCTCGACGAAGCTATGGATGTACTCCGCCTTGTAATGATCGGTCTCGCGAACCTCGCCCGGCTTGGAGCCGTATTCCTGGTGCCGGGGTGTGAGAATCGCCGCACTCTCCGAGCTCATCATGAGCAGTCCGTTCCGATCTGTGGTGAGGGGAAGAGCCGGCAATGTATAGACTTTCCGATGATGCCTGTAAAGGCTGGAGTTCGACGCCAGGTCCCTGGCGGCACCGGGAACAACCCCTTGTCGGGATGGTCGGGGCGGGGTATCGTGAGGACGCGGAGTAGAGAGCCATGAGCCTGACACAACGACACCGGCAGCACTACGACGAGCACGGATACGTCGTGGTCGAAGGCGGACTGACCGCCGCCGACCTGGCCCCGGTGATCGCGGACTACGAGCGCTTCATCGACGACGAGGCGCGGCGCCTGCACGCGGCCGGCGTCCTGCCCCGCCTGTGGGAGGACGAGCCCTTCCACCGCCGTCTCGCCCGGATCTGCGAGCAGGAGACCAGCATCTACGACCGCATCGACCTGATGTACTGCCGGCTGCGGGGCGTCTTCGAGTTCCTGCGCAACGAGCGGCTGCTCGATCTGGTGGAGGCGATCGTCGGCCCCGAGATCACGTGCAGCCCCATCCAGCACGCCCGGGCCAAGCTCCCCGACTCGCTGCGCCCGGCCGCGGACGACGAGGAATCCCGCCGGAAGCGGGATGCCATGGTGGGCGAGAACGTGGCTCCCTGGCACCAGGACGCCCAGGTGCACCTGGAGGCCGCCGATCCGCACGCCATCGTCACCGTGTGGGTGCCGCTGGTGGACGCCACCCCGGCCAACGGCTGCCTGCAGGTGATCCCCGGCGTGCACCATCGGCGCCGCGTCTACTGGAGCGCGGGCTTCGGCGTCAGCGACGATCACCTGCCCGAGGGCGAGGCCGTCACCCTGCCGATGCGCGCCGGCGACGTGTTGCTCATGGACAAGCTGATCCCGCACCGCTCCACGCCGAACCGCACCGACGGCATCCGCTGGAGCCTCGACCTGCGCTACCAGCGCGCCGGCACCCCCACCGGCCGCGACGACTACCCGGCCTTCATCGCCCGCAGCCGCGCCTGCCCGGCGTCGGAGCTGACCGACTTCGAGCAGTGGCGCCGCGAGTGGGTGGCGGCCCTGGAGCGGATCCCCCTGAACCAGCGGCCGCGGCGGCGGGACCGCCCCACCGAGCCGCGGGCCATCGAGATCCAGCCGTGAGCGAGGCCCGCCTGCTGCTGATCTCCGGCTCCTTCGAGTACGACTCGGAGGAGTCCCTGGTCATCCTGCGGGACTACCTGCTGGCCAACTCGCGCTGGTCCTGCGAGCTGCTGGTCTTCCGGAGCGAGGACGACGAGGTCTCCCTCGAGCCGCTGGACTCCGCCGACGCCGTGGTGCTCTTCACGCGCCGGCTGCTGACGGACGGCGCCGAGCTGGAGCGCTTCCGGCGCTACTGCCGCGACGGCCGTCCCGTGGTCGGCCTGCGCACGGCCAGCCACGCCTTCCAGCACTGGCTCGAGTTCGACGCGCAGGTCCTCGGCGGCAACTACGAGGGGCACTTCGGCGCCGGCGAGATCACACGGGTGACCGTGGCCGACGGCGCCGAGTGCCACCCGGTCCTGGAGGAGGTGGAGCCCTTCGAGGCGTACGGCTCCCTCTACCGGAACACGCCCCTGGCGGCGGACACCACCCCTCTGCTCATCGGCCGGGAGGGGGAGCACTGCGAGCCGGTGGCCTGGACCTGCCAACGCGCCGGACCCGCCTTCTACACCTCCCTCGGCCACCAGCGCGACTTCTGGGAGCTGGACTTCCTGCGCCTGGTGCGCAACGGCATCGCCTGGGCCCTCGATCAGGCGAGCACCCCCCGGTAGATCCGCTCCGCGTCCTCCGCCGTCACCTCCACCGGGTTCGGGTCGAGGAGGCGGCGCACCTGCAGGGCCACCTCGATCATGCGCGGCAGGTCGTCCTCGCCGAGGCCGGCATCGGCCAGGGTGGCGAAGGGAGTGTGGCGGCGGCGCACTTCGTCGATCCAGCCGGCGGCCAAGCGGACCCCCTCCTCGCGGCTCTTGCCCGCCAGGTCGAGCCCGGCGGCTCCGGCGGCGTAGTAGTACTTGTCGGCCGCCGCCGGGGCGTTGTGCTCCATCACTCCCGGCAGCACCAAGGCCACCGCCGTGCCGTGGGGCACGGGACGGCCCTTCTCGTGGGAGAGCTTCTCGATGCCGTAGCCGAGGGCGTGGGCGGCGCCGGTGTTGATCGGGCTCAGCAGCAGGCCCGCCAGCAGGCTGCAGCGGCACATCCGGAGACGCGCCTCGGGGTCGGCGGCGCCGTTGTCGATGGCCCGAAGCAGGTGGGGCATCCCCGCCGCCAGGGAGGCGCGGGCCACGGCGTCGCCCAGGGGGCCGCTCTTCTTCGAGGCCGTGCACTCCAGGGCGTGGCCGAGGGCGTCGAGGCCGGTGGTGGCCGTCAGGGCCGGGGGCATGCCCGCCGACAGCCGCGGGTCGACGATGGCGCCGGCGGGGTGGAGGTGCTCGGAGTAGACGGCCTGCTTGCCGCCCTCGGCCACGACCACGGAGACGCAACTCGCCTCGGCGCCGGTGCCGGCGGTGGTGGGCAGGCAGATCAGCGGCTGGATCGGCCCCCGCTCGAAGAGGTCGAAGCCGAAGTAGTCTGCGGTGGAGCCGCCGTTGGCGGCCACGCACAGACCGACCTTGGCGGTGTCCATGGTGCTGCCGCCGCCGATGGCGACCACCGCCTCGGCGCCGCTGCGGTTCGCGGCCTCGGCCAGGGCGTCGACGGAGGCCACCGTCGGGTTGGGCACGATCCCGGTGAAGGTGGCGGCCACGCGCAGGCCGGCCTCTTCCAGCCCCTTCACCACCGGCGCCGCCACCGCATCCAGGGCGGCGTCGCGGACGACCATGACCGACCCGGCGCCGAGGCGCCGGCACTCCTCCGGCAACCGCTCCGCCGCCCCCTCCCCGAGCAGCAGCCGCCGCCGCTCGAAGGCGAACATCTCCCTCATCTCCTCCCTTCGCCCGGGGGCGGAGAAGTACTCCTCGTGCTCCAGCAACTGCTCGTTCACCAGCGGTTCCGTGCTCACCTTCCTCCTCCTTCCATGCTTGCGGCGGCCCGTTGACCGTCTCGTTCCCCGGCGCCTATACTCGCCGTGCTCACCCCCTCGCAGGAGTTGACCTCATGACCGTCACCACCACCGACCTGGCCGCCGCCTACGAGCGCGACGGCTTCGTCACCCGGCTCGACATCTTCACCGAGCCCGAGATCTCGGCCTTCCGCGCCCGCTTCGACGAGCTCGAGGCCCGCGAAGGCCGGGAGAAGTGCCAGATCGGCCTCCAGGCGCGGCACTTCGACGAGGAGTTCATCTGGCAGATGGCCTCCGACCCGCGCATCGTCGAGTCGATGGCGGCCTGCATGGGCGACGACATCATGCTGCTGTCCACCCACTTCTTCTGCAAGTACCCCGACCCCGACTCGACGAAGTTCGTCGCCTGGCACCAGGACATCACCTACTGGGGACTGGAGCCGCCCGAGGCCCACACCGCCTGGATCGCCGTGGACGACGCCGACGTGGAGAACGGCTGCATGCAGGTCATCCCCGGCTCTCACCGGGACGGCATCGCCGAGCACGGCACCTCCGAGCGCGGCGGCAACCTGCTGAGCATCAACCAGGAGATCCCCGACGAGCTGGTCGACTCCAGCCAGGCCGTGCCGCTGGAGCTGAAGGCCGGGCAGATCTCCATCCACAACGGTCAGATCTTCCACGCCAGCCAACCGAACAACTCCCGGCGGCGGCGCTGCGGCCTCACGGTGCGCTACATCCCGCCCGAGGCGCGCCAGGTGCGCGCCAACTCCGTGGGCCTCGCCTGGCGTCCGGTGCTGCTGCGCGGCGAGGACGCCTTCCACCACTACCCCGACACGCCGGCACCCTTCTGATGGCACGCTACGACCGCATGACCGTACTCGGCGCCATGGGCGACATCGGCGTCGTGCCCGTGTTCTACAACAAGGACCCGCAGGCCGCCATCGACATCATCAAGGCCTGCGCCGACGGCGGCGCCCGCTGCGTCGAGTTCACCAACCGCGGCGACTTGGCGTGGAAGGTTTTCGTGGAGGCCATGGAGCGCATCGTGGCCGAGGACCTGGACATCATCCTGGGAGTGGGATCCATCGTCGACGCGCCCACGGCGGGCCTCTACATCTCCAGCGGCGCCGACTTCGTCGTCGGCCCCCTCCTCAACCCCGAGGTCGCCCGCCTCTGCAACCGCCGCAAGGTCGCCTACTCCCCCGGCTGCGGCACCGTCTCCGAGATCGCCCAGGCCGAGGAGTTGGGGGTGGAGATCGTCAAGGTCTTCCCCGCCGGCGAGGTGGGGGGCCCCGCCTTCGTCAAGTCCGTCCTCGGCCCCTGCCCGTGGACGCGCATCATGCCCACCGGCGGCGTCGACGCCACCCGCGAGAGCCTGGAGGCCTGGTTCTCCGCCGGCGTCGCCTGCGTCGGCATCGGCTCCAACCTGGTGACGCGGGAGATCGTGGCCAGCGGCGACTACGCCGGCCTCACGGCCAGGGTGAGGCAGGTCGTCGCCTGGATCGAGGAGATCCGCGCCGGCCTCGGCTAAGGGGACGGATACGTCGCCGTCGGCTGAGCTGCGAGTCCTGTCGGGGCGTGAGGGGCCGAGCGGTGAGGAGATCGCCCGGCCCCCGATGCCGCCAGGACGTCGTACAACGACGGCCGAAGCTGATCGACCGTGAACTCGCCGTCTGCGTACGGGACCCGCCTGTTGGCGTCCCGGATCGCGTCCAACCAGATCATGGTGGCTCCCACCTTGCAGAAACGGCGGGTGTTCATCTGCGGGCCTTTACGTCTCCCCAGGCAGCTCGGGTGACGGCGGTCAGGTCATCCTCGGTCCTCTGGAAAGCGAGTCCGAGGATGCTCATGGTGTCGCCGGTGATCTGGTATGGTGTCGGCTGCGCGAGGACGGCCATGAGGTCGAGGTTGGTCGCCTCGGGGATGCCGCTCAGGAAACCCTCCAGGAACCGGGCCTCGAAGGCGTCGTAATCCTCCTCCGGGATGCCGGCCTCGTCGGCCAGGGCGCGGGCGAGGATGCGTCCGGCCTTCGTGTAGAACTCCACGGGATCTCCCCGGTTGACGAGCCCCCGGTGTTCGGACACGGTGACGGCGAAGGTCGAGCCGTTGTCCTCGTAGGTGCCGGCGACGCGGATCTCGTAGGTCTCCATGGCCGGCAGGCCCAGGGCGCTCAGGTCGGTGCCGTCCTCGGCCAGGAAAGCCCACAGGTCTCCCTCGTAGTCGAAGAGGATGTCGAGGCTGTACTGGCTGTCCTCGGAGAAGGTCGCCGTCATCGTGACCTGCTCGGGGCAGAAGTCTGTGCAGCCCGGCGTGAGGAGTGCGGTGGCGTCGGCTTGCCATGTGCCCACGAGGGGAGAAGCCAGGGGCCCAGTGGGCAGGCAGCAGGCGACGATCAGGGGCAGGAGCTTCTTCATGGGGGCCTCCCTGTCGGGGAAGAGGAACGGATTGGCCGGGCTCTCCGGCGCTGTCCGCAACGGATGCAGCGGTACGCATCGGCGCCCTCGACAGCCGTCCAGGCGATCCACCCCGCGTCCGGCGCCGAGGGCGCCTCCTGGGCGCTGGCGGTCCCGGAGAGTAGGACCACCAGCGTCCAGGCTCAGGGCTCGGGGAATCATCGGGCTCTCACCGGAGGCGCCCACGCCGTGACAGCGATCACCATCGCCAATAGCATCAGCAACTCCTCCCTTGGCCCGTTCAACCGTTGTGAAGAAAGATCGCAACGGACACAGCGTGGCCGGTATCACCCGATCGGGTGATTTGAGCCGATCGGTCTTCGATCTGCCGAGATCGCCCGGCCCCGACGGCGCCAAGACATCGTACAACGCCGCCTTCTGCTGCGAACCCGGGGCCGGGCGGTGATCGGGTCCGGCATCATGGAAGCCCCCGGCGCCCTCGCTTAGTACCTCCTGTTCTCCTTGATCCTCCCCCAAGAAGCCGGCCTGAGCCCCGTTGGCGGCCCCTCT
>CAZEHQ010000197.1:0-8548 GCA_964512165.1 uncultured Gemmatimonadaceae bacterium
CCTTCAACGCCGGCACGGTCATCCCCTTCCGGCTGGGGACCGCCGGCCGGGTGCGCATCGACATCTACAACCTCCTCGGGCAGCGGGTCCGCCGGCTCGTCGACGAGCGGCGTACACCCGGGCTGCACAAGGTGCGCTGGACGGGGACGGATGACCGGGGAGCCCCGGTCGCCAGCGGCCTCCACTTCTACCGGCTCACCACGGGTGAGGTCTCCGAGACCCGGCGCTGCATGGTGATCCGCTGACTTGGGTCACATTGATTGCATCGCAATCACCGTGTAACTTGGGCTCGAGCCGAACCCACGGAGCATGAGCATGGCGAGCATCACCATCCGCAATCTCGAGGACGACATAAAGACCCGTCTCCGCAGGCGGGCGGCCGAGCGAGGCCGGTCGATGGAAGAGGAAGCGCGACTGATACTGGCCGAGGCGGTCGCTCGGGAGGCCGCGCCATCGAGGGGGCTGGGAACGGCGGTCCACGAGCTCTTCAAGCCCTTCGGGGGAGTGGATCTGGAACTGCCGCCGCGCGAACCGATGCGCGAACCACCCCGCTTCGACCGGAGCGACGGCGATGGTGGTGCTTGATACCAATGTCGTCTCCGAGTTGATGCAGAGCGCACCGAGCTCGAAGGTCCTGGCTTGGCTCGACGATCGGCCGACTCGGGAGCTGTTCATGACGGCGGTGACCGAGGCGGAGATCCGCACGGGCATCGCGTTCCTGCCCGAGGGTGGGCGCCGCCGCGGTCTTGCCGAGGCGGCCGAGCGTGCTTTCGGCGGTCTGTTTGCGGGTCGGGTTCTCCCGTTTGACAGTGCGGCAGCCCGCGTCTACGCGGAGATCGCCGCGGCTCGGCGCGCAAGCGGGCGTCCGCTCTCCCAGACGGACGGTCAGATCGCGGCCATCGCCCGCTCCCGGGGCATGACGGTGGCGACACGGAACGTTCGGGACTTCGCGGAGACGGGAATCGAGTTGGTCGACCCATGGGCCGCGGCATGACCCGGTGCGGCTCGAGCAGCGCGACGACCAGGAACCGCCCGCGGCGGCGGACCTCGTATCCCCCTTCCGCGGCCAGGGTCTCGTCGCGGCTCACGGTGCGGCTGCCAGGCGTTCCCATCCCCGGTCCTCGTGGGCGCCCCCGAACCGCCGCGGGTGGAGGATCTCGGCGACGATCTCCGCCGACTCCACCAGGCGCGGCCCCGGCCGGTTGAAGAACTGGTTGCCGTCGGTGAGGAAGACCCGCCCTTCGCGCACGGCCCGCAGCCGGGACCAGGCCGGCTGCCGGGTCAGCGCCGGCAGTTCCTTCCGCGACCGGGGGATGCCGAAGCCGCAGGGCATGAGGAGGATGAACTCGGGCTGAGCCTCCTCCAGGGCTTCCCAGGACAGCCACGGGGAGTGGGCCCCGGCGGCGGACAGGAGGTTGCGGCCGCCGGCGGCCTCCACCAGCTCGGGGATCCAGTTGCCGGCGGCCATGAGGGGCTCGAACCACTCGATGCAGGCGACGGTGGGGCGCTCGTCGAGAGCCGTGGTCAGTGCCGCGAGCCGGTCGAGCCGCTGCCGCAGTCCGGCCACCAGGGCGCGGCCTCGCTCCTCCACTTCCAGGGCTTCGGCGACACGTCCGATGTCGCTCCAGAGATCCTCCAGCCGGTTGGGCTCCAGCGACAGGATGCCCGGCCGCGAGCGCACCAGCTGACAGGCGGCCTCCTCCACGTCCTTCAGGCTGACGGCGCAGACCTCGCACTGGGACTGGGTCACCATCCAGTCGGGGGCCAGCTCGTCGAGGAGGTCCGCGTCGACGCGGTAGACCGAGGCGGCTTCCTGGAGGATCGCCTTGACCCGCTGGTCGACCTGGTACGAGGTGCCGTCCGGGTCGAACTTGGGGGCTGTGCAGGCCGGCAGTTCCTCGACCCCGGGGGGATGGTCGCACTCGTGGGAACGGCCCACCAGGAAGTCGCGGCAACCGAGGGCGCAGACGATCTCGGTGCTGCTGGGCAGGAGGGAGACGACGCGCATGGCGGACTCCGTCACCGGGTGGTCTCGGCTTCGGCCCGGTGACCCCGCAAGTGGCCGACCACCTCGTGGAGGCTGGCGCAGAGGCGCGGGCCCGCGGCCGTGTGCAACCGCCAGGAGGGCCCGTCGCCATTGCCGAGGACCTCGACGAGGGGAGGCGTCTGGCGCCCGGGGTCGACGCGGAAGCCGGCCCGCTCCAGGGCGCGGGCCGTCCACCGGGCCGGCAGCCCCTCGCCCTCCAGGCCGACCTCGCCCTCCGGCTCCGGGTCCAGGCGGAAGGACCCGGTGGCCGGGTCGAAGTCCCCGAAGGTCTGTTGGAAGGCGCCGCTGAGCACCAGGTCCTCCGGAGCCCCGGTCTGCAGCGGCCCCCCCGGCGGCAGCAGCCACAGGCGGTCGGCGCTGCGCAAGGCCAGGTCGAGGTCGTGGGTGGAGAGCAGCACGGCACGGTCTCCCCCGCCGGCCAGGCGCCGCAGGAGCTGCACGATCTCCACCCGCCTCGGCAGGTCGAGGAAGGCCGTGGGCTCGTCGAGGAGGAGCACCGCCGGCTCCTGGGCCAGGGCCCGGGCGATGGTCACCTTCTGACGCTCGCCGTCGCTCAGCTCGCCGACGCCGCGCGCCGCCAGCTCGCGGGCCCCCACCGCCTCCATGGCCCAGCGCACCACCTCCTCGTCCTCCGGCGACAGGCGGCCGTCCCAGGCGGTGTAGGGATAGCGCCCCAGCGCCGCCAGGGCATAGGCCGACAGGTTCCCCGTGTCCACCCGCTCGGTCAGGACCAGCCCGAGGTTCCGGGCCCGTTCCCCCTCGCTCATGGCGTGCAGGTCGCGGCCGTGGAGGAGGACCTCGCCGGAGAGCGGCTTCTGCAGGCCCGCCAGGGTGCGCAGAAGGGTGGACTTGCCGGCGCCGTTGGGGCCCAGCAGGCAGACCAGCTCCCCCGCGTGCAACTCCACGCCGAGGTCGGCGGCCACCTCCACCCGGGGGCGCCGCCGGGGCGCGTAGCCGATGCCCAGGGCCCGGGTCTGCAGGATGGCGTCGCCCACGGCGTTCAGGCGGCGAAGGCCTGCCGCAGGGTGCGGCGGCGCAGGATGATCCAGGTGACCACGGGGGCGCCGATGAGGGCGGTCACGGCGTTCAGGGGCAGGGTGGCCTGGCTGCCGGGCAGGCGCGCCACCAGGTCGGCGCCCAGGGCCAGCATGGCGCCCAGGATCAGGGTGGCGGGCAGCAGCACCCGGTGGTCGGAGGTGTTGAAGAGGGCGCGGCACAGGTGCGGCACCGCAACCCCCACGAAGCCGATGGGGCCGCAATAGGCGGTCACCGCCCCGGCCAGCAGGGCGGCGCTGGCGATGATCCACAGCCGCGCCCGCCGCGTCTCCAGGCCCATGCTGCGGGCATAGGTCTCGCCGAGGAGGAGGGCGTTGAGGGGCTTCACCAGCAGGCCGGCGATGGCCAGGCCGGCGAGCACCACCGGCGCCAGCACGGCGAGCTGGCCCCAGGTGACGGCGCCGAAGCTGCCGAAGGTCCACAGCACGTAGGTCTGCACCTGCTCGGGGATGCTGAAGTAGAGAAGGACGCTCACCAGGGCGGCGGTCAGGTAGCCGAACATGAGGCCGAGGATGAGCAGGGTCATGGCGTGCTCCAGGCGCCGGCCCACGAGCAGCACGAGGCCGAGGACCACCCCCGCTCCGGCCACGGCGGCGGCCACCACTCCGGCCTGGCCGAGGAACCCGAGCCCGGCGAGGAGCCCGCCCCCGGTGACGCCGGTGCCCAGGACGACCAGGGCCACCCCCAGGCTGGCGCCGGCGCTGATGCCGAGGATGAAGGGGTCGGCCAGGGGGTTGCGGAACAGGGTCTGCATCTGCAGGCCGCCGGCGCTCAGGGCGGCGCCGGCCAGGATCGCCGTGAGGGCGCGGGGCAGGCGGATGTCGTGGACGATGTGGGTCCAGCTCTCCTTCTGGCCGGTCCCGTCCCAGAGGATGGCGACCACCGCGTCGATGGGGATGGAGACCGACCCGAAGCCGAGGCTGAGGGCCAGCAGGCCGAGCAGGGCCGCCGCCAGGGCCGGGAAGAGCCCCCGGCGGGCGCCGAGACGGGGCCAGCGCGGGCTGTCGGCCGGGGAAGAGGCGGGCACGGGTCGCTTCAATTGAACGTCCACGTCCTCTTGTAACCCCCTATGCACGACGATAACCGTTTTCGGTGGCGAATCCCCGTGAATAACAGAATATTGATAATTGCACGTTCGAGCCGTATTCTAATCCCGATTCCATGTGCATAAGCGTTTTCGGATGGAGATTCCCGTGGGTAAGGCAAAATGGAACCCCATCGGCCAGGCCTGGCTGAGGAGCGAGCTGAACCTGGCCGTCCCCGCGCCGGCGGTAGAGAGCTACGTCGGAGCCGGCGCGCGGCAAACGGAGGTGCACGGCTCGCGAATCGTGGAGCGGTATCCGCGACAGTACGCCGCGGACGGTTCCATCGTGGCCCATCTCCGTTTCGCCCTGCGCCATGAGCCGGTCGATCTCGGGGTGCTGGCCGCCGCCCTCCAGGCCGTCGAGCCGGCCGAGCTGGAGGCCTGGGCAAGGAGGGAACCCACGGGCGCCTTCAGCCGGCGCGCCTGGTTCTTCTACGAGACTTTCACCGGGCGGACTCTGGACCTGGAGGACGTCCGCGCCGGCAACTACGTCATGGCCCTCGATCCCGGCAGGCATGTCGTCGCCGAACGCCGCAATTCCCCGCGCCACCGCGTGGCCGACAACCTTCTCGGCGGTCCCGGTCTCTGCCCCACGGTCCGCCGCACGCCGAGGCTGACGGAGCAGATCGGCATGCAGGTGGGCGCGGAGGGGCGCGCGCTCATCCAGAGCTGCGACCCGGTCATCCTCGGCCGGGCCGTCAACTACCTCTACACCAAGGAGACGCGCTCCTCCTTCGCTATCGAAGGAGAAACCCCGGGCGCCCGGCGCAGCGAGCGATTCGTCGCCGCCCTCAAGGAGGCGCCGGACTTCGATCCGGCCGACGCGGCCGCCCTGGTTCGCCTGCAGGGGGAGATCGTCGACCCCCGGTACGCGGCCAGCGGCTGGCGCGGCTTCCAGACCTTCGTCGGCTCCACCGTGGGGGAGTACCGCGAGGAGGTGCACTTCATCTGCCCGCGCCCCGAAGACGTGGCCGACCTCATGCAGGCCTGGACGAGATTGACCCGGCGCGTTGTCGAGGGGGGCGTCGATCCCGTGGTGGCGGCCGCGGTCTGCGCCTTCGCCTTCGTCTTCATCCACCCCTTCGAGGACGGGAACGGCCGCATCCACCGCTTCCTGGTACATCACGTTCTCGCCAGGCGGGGGTACAGTCCGCCCGGGGTCGTCTTCCCCGTCTCCGCGGCCATTCTCCGCGATCAGCGCAGCTACGAAGCGGTGCTCGAGACCTTCTCGCGGCCGATTCTCGAGTTCATCCAGTGGCACTGGACGGCAGGGCGGGAAATCGCCGTCGGCAACGAAACCGCACATCTCTACCGCTACTTCGACGCCACCGCCTTCGCGGAGTACCTGTACGACCGCGTGGCCGACACGGTCCGCCGCGATCTCAAGGAGGAACTCGCATTCATCACCGTCTTCGACCGCGCCTTCGAAGCAGTGCGCGGGATCGTCGACATGCCGGACCGCCGGGCCTCCCTGTTCGTGCGGCTCTGCATGCAGAATGAAGGCCGGCTCTCGGCGGCGAAACGGCAGCGGTTCGCCGAGCTGGACGACGCGGAAATCACCGCCATGGAAGCGGCGGTCCGGGATGCGGCGGAAGACGGGACCGGGGGCTGAGGGGGCGGAGGCGCCGGCGCGGAACCGGCCGGGGCCATGGCGAGCGTCGGCCGCGGCGGCGGAGGCCGGCAAGGGGCTCACTCCAGCCTCCGGTAGAAGTGCAGGGCGTGGTCGGACAGGCGGCCGGGGTGGAGGATGCGGATGAAGTCGGCGAGGACGAGATCGGGCTCGGAGATGCCCCGCTCCCAGTAGTCGTTGCCGCCGTGCTCGTTGAGCCGGGCGTTGGCGTTGTAGACCCGGCCCTCGTCGAAGGCGTCGAAGGCGGCGTAGCGCTCGTCGGCGGCCCTCACGTCGGCCAGCGACAGCCACTCGTTGCGCATGGTCAGCCAGAAGTCGGCGGCGTGGGCCTTCTCGTACACCGCTTCGAAGTCGAGGGGCAGGCTCTCCCGGGTGTCCTCCGCGGCCCACAGGTAGCGGCCGCCGGCGTCGGCGATGAGCTGCGCCGGGTAGCTGCGGCCGCCGGCCACGTGCCAGGTGTCGCGCCACAGGGAGCCGCCGAAGACGGAAGGCCTCTCCGCCGCGGGCACGTCGCGCACGAGCTCCGCGTAGCTCCGGTAGCGCGCCTCGATCTCGGCGAAGCGCTCCTCCGCCAGGGCCTCGGCGTTGAAGAAGGCGGCGGTGAACTTCAGCCACTCGCTGCGGCCGAGGAGCGTGGGCTCGGTGTACTCGGCGTTGATGGCCACGGCCACGCCCGCCTGCTGCAGGACCGGGTGGGCGTTGTACGGGGACTGGGCCGAGGCGACGGTCATGACGAGGTCGGTCTCCAGCTCCAGCACCACCTCGAGGTTGACCCCGGCGCCGTGGCCGATCTCGGCGATGGCGCCGTCGGCGAAGCGCTGGTTGACGCCGGGGGAGTGGACCATCCCGATGTCGCTGACCGCCACCAGGCTCTCGAGGTGGTCCAGCAGCTCGAGGTGGGGCAGCTGCGTCGTGGACAGGGCCGCGAAGCGCCGCACGGGCACCGTGATCCGGGGGACCCCCTCGTGGCCCTCGGGCTCCGGAGTGCCGCACTGCACCAGCAGGTAGTGCACGGGCTCCGCCGCGCCGGGCCACGGGGTGTGCACGGTGACCCGCTTGTAGTGGCCGAAGTACTCGATGGCGAAGCTCTCGGCGTGGCGCAGCTCCGCCTTGCGGGGGAAGTAGTCCACCTCCGGGTCGAAGGTGTCGACGCATTCGCCGGGGACCGCCGCCGGTGCGCCGATGAGGATCCAGCCCAGCAGGAACAGCCTTCGCACCCCGCTACCCCTCCTCCGCCGGCTCTCCGCCGGCGCCTGCCCCCGGCTCCCAGAGCACGTCCGCCTCGCCGCCGTCGTTGGCGGAACGGGCCATGGCGAAGAGCAGGTCCGAGAGCCGGTTGAGATACAGCAGGACCGGCTCTCCCACCGGCTCCTGCTCCGCCAGCTGCCAGGCGGACCGCTCGGCCCTCCGGCACACGGTCCGCGCCAGGTGGAGCCAGGCCGCCGGGGTCCGCCCCCCGGGCAGGACGAAGCTGCGCAGGGGGGCCAGGTGCCGGGTGAGCTCGTCGATCCGCTCCTCCAGGTAGAGGACCTGCCGCGGCTTCACCCGCAGGCGCTCCTCCTCGCCCTCGGCCTGGGGCACGCACAGGTCGGCTCCCAGGTCGAAGAGGTCGTTCTGCACCCGGGCGAGGACCTCGTCGGGACCGGCGCCGCTGCAGCGGGCCAGGCCGATCACCGAGTTCAGCTCGTCCACGCACCCGTAGGCGGCGATGCGGGGGCTCGTCTTGGGCACCTGCGACATGTCGCCGAGACGCGTCATGCCGCCGTCGCCCGTCTTGGTGTAGAGCTTCGACAGAGTGACCATGGCGGTTCTCTCCTCCCTCTACTTGATCAGCATCACCTTGCCCGCCGCCCGCTGCCCGCCGGCGCGCAAGTGGACCAGGTAGGCGCCGTTGCCCACCGGCTCGCCGCCGTCGTCGCTGCCGTCCCATCGGTAGACGTGCCGACCGGCCGCCGCGGGGCCGAGGGCCAGGGTGCGGACGGTGCGGCCCAGCAGGTCGCGGACGGTCAACTCCACCGGGGTGTTGGAGTTGTCCACGGAAATGGGGATGTGCACGGAGGCGTTGAAGGGATTGGGCCAGGCCGCCTCGAGGGCGAAGGCCCGGGGCCGGCCGCTGTCGGCGATCTCCGCCACGGCCGTGGGAGCCGCATCGCTCAGGACGACGACGTGCATGGGCGGCAGGCCGGTGTTGACGGGGCCGGCCAGGAAGGCGCCCGTCTCCGCGTCGTAGAGCTTGAGCCCGGCGGCGTCCGGGTCTTCCCAGCTGCCGCGGTCGGCGACGATCAGGCGGCCGCCGTCGGCGGCCAGGTGGGGGATGAAGCCGCCGCTGATGCTCTCCAGGGGCTCGCCCACGGCGCCGCTGGCCAGATCGAAGGGCCGCACGCTGTTGGCGAAGTTCTCGTCCGCCACCACGGCGTAGCCCCGGCTCCCGTCGACGAGGACCATGGAGGTGATGTCGCCGCCCAGGTCCTCCTCGCCCACGGCCAGGCCGAGGCTGCGGCTGGAGGCCGCATCGACGATCTCAACCCCTCCGGCTCGGTCTCCGAAGTCGACCACCACCCCCACGGCGATGCGCTCGCCGAAGACGGCCAGGCTGTTGGGATTGGCCGCACTCAGGGCGATGCCTTGCACGCCCTCGGTGTCGGGGTCCACATCCACCAGGGTGTCCGTGGCCAGATCGACGACGATGAGGTAGCTCACGTCCACCGGACCCCAGCCGCCGTCGCGGTCG
>CAZEHQ010000198.1:0-8363 GCA_964512165.1 uncultured Gemmatimonadaceae bacterium
CCATCGGCCCGGACGGAGTCCAGGCGGAGCACCTCGACCTCGAATCGCCGGAGTGACTATCTTCCTTCACGATATCGACGAATCGACCACTTCAGCAACAGGATCAAAGCCATGAAGATGCATGTGGGCGGCCAGTGGATCGGCAAGGAGGACGAGATCGAGGTCCTCAATCCCTTCGACGGCACCGTCGTCGACACCGTTCCCAGGGCGGGGACCGACGACGTGACCGAAGCGATCGATACCGCGGTTCGCGGCGCCGAGGTCATGCGGCGCATGCCCGCTTTCGAGCGCTACGAGCTGCTGCACAGGGCCGCCGACCTGATGACCGAGCGCCTGGACGACCTCGGCCGCACCATCACTCTCGAGGAGGGGAAGATCCTTCCCGAAGGCATGGGAGAAGCGGCACGCGCCCAGGAGACGATCACACTGTCGGCGGAGGAGGCCAAGCGCCTCACGGGCGAAACCCTCGACCTGGGCGCCGCCTCCAACGGCGCCGGCAAGTTCGGCTTCACCCTGCGTGTGCCGTGCGGGGTGGTGGCGGCGATCACGCCTTTCAACTTCCCCCTGAACCTGGTCTGCCACAAGGTCGGTCCGGCCCTGGCCGCGGGGAACGCCGTGCTCCTCAAGCCGGCGAGCGACACGCCCTTGTCGGGCGTCAAGCTGGTGGAGATCATGCTCGATGCCGGCTTCCCGCCGGAGGCGGTGAGCGTGGTCACCGGATCGGGCGCGGCCATAGGCGACGCCATCGCCTCCGACGAGCGGGTCCGCAAGATCTCCTTCACCGGCTCCCGCGACGTGGGCGAGCACATCTGCAGGACCGCCGGCCTGAAGCGGGTCACGATGGAGCTCGGGTCGAACTCGCCCGTGGTGGTCATGGACGACGCCGACCTCGACAAGGTCGCCGAAGGGGTGACTTCCTCGGGATTCGCCAACGCCGGCCAGGTTTGCATCTCGGCGCAGCGCATCCTCGTGGAGGGCGCCGTGTACGGAGACTTCATCGACGCCCTGACCCCCAAGGTGGAGGGCCTGTCCACCGGCGACCCCCTGAAGGACGGGACCACCATGGGGCCGATGATCCGCGAGTCCGACGCCGAACGGGTGGAGGGCTGGATCTCCGACGCCGTCTCCGGCGGAGCCCGACTGGTCACCGGCGGAGGCCGCGAGGGCACCCTCCATCAGCCCACGATCCTGGCCGACGTGTCCCCCGCCATGCGCGTCTCCTGCGACGAGATCTTCGGCCCCGCCGTTGCTCTGACTCGGGTCGACGACATCGATGCGGCCATCGCCATGGCCAACGACACGAACTACGGCCTGTCGGCGTCGATCTTCACGCAGGACATCGACCGGGCCCTGAAGTACGCCCAGCAGGTGGAGTCGGGGAACATCCACATCAACTGGGGTACCCAGTGGCGTGCGGACCTGATGCCCTACGGCGGCTTGAAGGAGTCGGGAATGGGCAAGGAGGGGCCCAAGTACACGATCCACGAGATGACGGAGACCAAGATGGTCGTCATCCACTGACCGATCGGATTCCGGAAGAGGGACGAGGCGGACCGCGCGGCTGACGGTCCGCCTCGTTTTGTGTACGAGGGGCTCACCCGACCCTGGAGAGGAAGGCCTCCCGGATCCGGCTCGTCAGAGGACCGGGCCGGCCGGCTCCGACCGGGGTGTCGTCGATCTGCACCACGGGCATGGCCTCGGTCGACGTTCCTGCAAGGAAAGCTTCGTCGGCGGACAGGTACTCCTCGACCCGGCAGAATCTCTCGTGGAGCGGGATCCCCAGGTCCCGTATGATCTCCAGCAGGATGCCGCGGGTGATCGAGGGCAGTATGTGGGGCCCGGCGGGTGAGGTGGACACGGCGCCGCCGGAGACCATGAAGGCGCTGGTCGACGATCCTTCGGTCACCTGGCCGAGATCGTCCACCAGCAGCGACTCGTAGGCGCCGGCCTCGTGGGCCTGCTGTTTGGCCAGGATGTTCGGCAGCAGCGCGATCGACTTGATGTCGCAGCGCTTCCAGCGCAGGTCCGTGGTGGTGATCACCTTGACGCCGCTCTCGTAGAGTCGCGGCTCGGGGCGTTCCAGCTGCTTCACCGTCATCACCACCGTCGGTACGGGGGGACGGTCGGGGAACTCGTGGTTCCGGGGCGCCGCGCCGCGGGTGACCTGGATGTAGACCAGGGTTTCGTCGAAGCCCGACCGCCGGATCCCCTCCTCCACGAGGGCCGGAAGGGCGCTCACGTCGAAGTCGATGCGGATCTCGCGCAGGCTGCGGTGCAGGCGCCCAAGGTGCTCATCCATGGCGTACGGGCGGCCGCCGTAGGTGGCGATCACCTCGTAGACCCCGTCGGCGAACTGGAAGCCGCGGTCCTCGATGGAGACCATGGCCTGCCCGATGGGCTGGAAGGCACCGTTGACGTAGGCGACCTCTGGCATCAGCCGGCTCCGTGGGCCTGCCACAGGGCGCGGTAGTAGCGCATCAGCCGCAGCGGATCCCGGCTCGGTGGGATCTCGGCGAGGGTGAAGCCTTCGTAGCCCGAGCCGCGCAGCAGGCCGAAGAGGCGGGACCACGGGTACCCGCTCCACAGCTCGTTGATGTGAACGAGACGGATCTCCTTCTCCAGCAGTGCGTAACTGGCGTCGATGGAGCCCGACTCATCGCAGTCCTGAGGGTTGGAGTTCCAGCAGGCGAAGACGTTGCCGTGGTCGGCATGGTCGAGGATGGTGCGGATGTGCGCCGGCTCACAGGTGACGCGGCCGTGGACCTCGAGACGGATCTCGACGCCGAGCTGGGCGGCGAACTCTCCGCACTCGCGCAGGGCCCGGCCGATCTGCTCGAAGGTCCTCTCACGAGGGACGCCTTCGTCGTCGTGAACCTTGTTCGGCCGCACCTTGATCCCCGGGGCGCCGACGTCCGCGGCGAGGCGGGCATACTCCTTCGTGCCCTCGATGTTGCTCCGCAGCTCGGCCGAGTCCACCGAGTCGTACTCGAAGGCCGAGCCCAGCCCCACCAGGGCCACCTCCGAGTCCGCGAACCGGGCCCGTACCTCCTGACGCTGCCCGGTGTCGAGCTCCACCTCGACCCCGTGGGCGTGGGTCGTGCGCAACTCGACGCCCTCGAAGCCGGTCTCGGTGCAGTTGGCGATGATCTCCTCCAAATCCCAGTCCTTGGCTAGCTGGTAGGTAACCAAACCGAGTCGATACGGCATCCGTCCCCTTCTCTGCTGGTAGTGCGGTGGTCGTGGACTGTCGCCGCCGGCCTCCTGGCCGGGGGATGCAAGCTTCATGCGGCTTCGGGGTCGTAGACCTCCGACTGGAACCGCGCCTTCTGCTGCCGGAGGTAGTCCTCCCGGGTGAGCGGAGGCCGGGCCTCGGCCAGCACCCGGCGGGCGCCCTCGGCGCCGTCGGCCAGCAGATCGACGGCCATCATGGCCAGCGTCTTCGCCGGCGCCATGTACCCGGCCTCGGCATCCGCGATGTGCCAGTCCACGCCGTGGGCCGCGCCGCGGGCTCCGGTCATCACCGGGTGCAGGACCGGCATGATCTGGCTCAGGTCCCCCGCGTCGGTGGACCCGCCGCCGTGGCCGAGGGCCTGGTACTCGTCCTCGCCGAAGAGGCGTCCGGCGCTGCGGCGAAACAGACGGGCCAGCCCGGGGTCGTTGGCAAGGGGCAGGTATCCCGGCAGGGTCTCGATCTCGACCGAGCACCCGAAGGCCATGGCCGCGCCCCTGATGGCTCGGTCGACCTTGGCGGCCGCGTCCTCCATGGCCGGGTCGGTGCGCGCCCGGACGTAGGTCTCCAGGCGCGTCTCCGAAGGGACGATGTTGACGATGTCCCCGCCCTTGGTGAGGATGGGATGGACGCGCACGCAGTCCTCGTCGCGGAAGGTCTCCCGTTGGCCGTTGATGGCGGTGAGGGCGAGGTTCGCGGCGTTCAGGGCATTCACCCCACGCTCGGGCGCCAGACCGGAGTGCGCGGCCTTGCCACGGAAGCAGACGCTCTTGGCCAGGAAGCCGTTCGACGACTCGGACAGAGCGTAGGAGCCCTCGAGGGTGTCGGAGCTGCCCGAGTGGATCATCACCGCCATGTCGACGTCGTCGAAGGCGCCCAGTTGCAGCAGTTCCGGTTTGCCGGCCAGGAAGGTGGTCCGTCCGCGGCGCACGAGGTCGAGACGGTAGTCGATCTCCACGTACTCCTCGGCGGGAACGGCGAAGAACACGACGCGCCCGGACAACTGCGAGGCGACGCCCGACACGGCCAGGCCCAGGGCGGCGCCCGCGAGACCGGCGATCTGGGCGTTGTGGCCGCAGGCGTGGGCCGCGCCGGTCGTTCCGTCTGCGCGCGGATGGCCGGGCAGGACCAGGGCGTCGAGCTCGCCCATGAGGGCGACGGTGGGGCCGGGCCGCCCTCCTTCCAGGACCGCCCGCACTCCCGTGAGGGCGAGGCCCTCCTCGAAGGGCAGGCCCGCTTCTTCGAATATCGATTTCACCCGGTCGGCGGTGCGATGCTCCTTGAACCCGACCTCCGGCTCGTCCATCACCGACTCTCCGAGGGAGACGATGCGCTCACGGCTGGCCTCGACGGAGGCGCAGACGGAGTCCTTCAGCTGCTCCCGGTCACTCCCCATGCGTTCCTCTCTCCTTCGGCCGCCGGGTCTCAGGGTGTCGGGACGACGCCCGTCGGCTCCCCCCGGCGATGGGAAAGGGCATCGACGATCATGCGCACGATGTCGTACTCGGGCCGGAAACCCAGCTCCTGCATCGAGCGAGTGAGATCGAACTCGTAGCGGGTGGGTGTCCCTCCCGGCCGGACTTCGACGAAGGGGATCCCCAGGATCTCGGTGAGCCGGTAGACGACCTCGTCCCAGGTGAAGGCCCGGGGGCCCGCCAGCTGGTACCGCCGGCCATGGGCGCGCTCCTTGCCGAGGGCGCAGAGGCAGCCCTGGACGATATCGCGCACGTCGGCCACGTGCTTCATCCAGGGTCGTCCCGCGCCGTCCTTCAACAGCACCAGGCGCTCCTCGCCCTCCCACAAAGCCTCCAGCTCGGGGCGGCCTTCCTTCATCCGGCTCAGGTAGAACTGCGGGAAGTCGAGGACCTCCCCGGCGCCGAGGACCATGGAGAAGCGCAGGATCGTCACCGGCAGCCGGCAACTGCGCCAGTACCCCTCACACATCTCCTCGCCGAGAGCCTTCGACAGGGCGTACCAGCCCGAGGGGCGCCGCGGCGTGTCCTCCGTGATCGGGCGGTCCAGGCCGCCGGGGACGTACTTCTCGTAGAGGGCGTCGCTGCTGGCGAAGAGCAGGTGGCGGAACCCCGGCTGGCGCCGGCAGGACTCCAGGACGTGGAAGGTGCCGCCCACGTTGACGCGGAAGTAGTCCTCCTCGGTGAAGGGCCCACCGCCCTGGAAGGCGGCTCCGAGGTGGTAGACCGCCTCCATGCCGTCAACGGCCGAGTCCACGTCCCCGGGTTCGGTCAGGCTGCCCTCGACCAGTTCCACACCGAGGCCTTCCAGCTTGCCGGTACGCCGGTCGCCCTCCCACACCAGGCCCCGGACCTCGTGCCCGTCCTGAACGAGCCGGGCCGCCAGGTTGCCGCCGATGCGGCCCGTGATGCCGGTGACCAGGACTCTCAAGAGTCGCCGGGCGCGCCTTCCACGGGCAGGCCGTGGAGATATACGGCGGCCTCCTCGACATCGACCACATCCCCGAACTTGGCGTCGATGTCGAAGAGGTTGTACTCGTGGGCGGCCTCGCAGCGGTCCTGCACGCACTGGCGTGGCACCACCGCCCGGAAGCGATAGGCCCGGGCATCGGTGGCCGTGGCGCGCACGCAGGCGCTGGTGGAGCATCCCGTGACGAGCACCGTGTCGACGCCGCGGTCCACCAGGTAGGGGGCCAGGTGGGTGCCGAAGAAGGCAGAGGCGTTCTCCTTGAGGATCACCAGTTCCCCCGGGTTCGGCGCCAGCCTGGCGTCGATCTCGCAGGCCCGGGCGTCCCAGGGCCGCGAGGCGGGGTCCGCGCGCCGGGGCATGGGCTCCTCGTCTTCCTCGGGCCGATAGGGAGAGGTGGTGTAGATCACCGGCACCCCCCTCTCCCGGCAGAGGGGCAGGAGCCGGCGAATGCCGTCCACGGCTTCGTCCAGCCTCCGCGAGCCGGTGGCGTAGGCCGCGTCGGTCCAGCCGTAGGCCATGTCGATGACGACGAGTGCCGGGCTGCGGCCGAAGCCCCATCGCCGCATGAAGATCCCCCGCTCTTCGTAGTAGCGGCGGACGCTGTCGATGGCGTGCAGGGCGGCCGTCTTCCCGTCCATCAGAACCCCTTCCTTCCGGCTGACCCGCGCCGGGACCGTGAGGCCCGGTCCATGGTGCGAGGAGTGACCACCCACATGCGCCGAGAGCGAGTTACAGGGCTTCGGTGAAGGGTGAGAGAAGCGCCCATACTCCCCCGGCCACCACGAGCATGACGGCCAGACGCCTGTACATGGCCGCGTCGATGCGCCGCCTGAGCTTCATGCCGGCGGCAAACCCGAGAAAGACCCCCGGGAGAACGGCGAGGGAGAGCCGCAGGGTCCCGGCGGAGAGGAGCCCCATCCCGCCGAGGCCGGCCGCTACCGAACTGTGGAGGAGGAGGAAGAAGCAGAGCAGGTCGACGCGGAAGCCCCGGGGCTCCCAGCCCTGCTTGAGACCGAGCAGCACGATGGGAGGACCGGACATGCCGCTGGCGCCCCCCATGATTCCGCCGGCCAGACCTGCCGCCAGCAGGGGCGATCCCTCGCGGCCGAAGGGCCGGCCGGGCCTGACCAGGAGGGAGCCCGCCGCGAGAAGGGTGATGCCGCCGATGACGGATCGCATCGTGCCCTCGGTCAGGGAGGCCAGCATCAACAGGCCCACGGGCGCGCCGAGGAGGGCGCCGGCGAGGAGTCGGAGGAGCCGCCCGGGGTTGAGGTGCCTCCAACTCTGGGCGATCAGCACGAGGGCGAGGGGAACCCAGCTGATGAGCACCACGGGCACCAGTTGGAGCGGGGGGAGCAGCACCACCAGCAAGGGCACGGCCACCAGGGCGTATCCGAAGCCGGTCACCGAGGCGACGAGGGCCGCCAGGCCCAGAACCGCGTTCAGGATCCCCAGGTGCGTCGTCGAGGCGGCTTCCAACGGAACCTCCTATCTTGTGCTCCGGCGCAGCCCGCGGCGACTCCCGAGAAAGGCCGACCGCATGAAGATCACCGACGTGGATCTCTTCGAGGTTGAGATCCCCCCCATCCCACCCATCGCAAGGTACGTCCCCAAGATCTACGATCTCACGCTGGTCCGTCTGACCACGGACGAGGGTCTGACCGGCTGGGGGGAGTGCCAGGGCCGCAAGGCGGATCTCGAGGCCGGGTTCGCCGCCTTCGCCGGCCAGGACCCGCTGGCCCTCGACGCCCTGGCCCAGCCGGACCCCATCTGTTGCGCCCTGCTCGACATCGCAGGCCAGGCCTGGGGCGTGCCCGTGCACCGTTTCTTCGGCGCCAAGGTGCGCGACCGGGTCCCGGTCTCCTACTGGTCCTGCCACATGGAGCCGGCCGAGACGGCTGCCGAGGCCGAGGTCGGCGCGCGCCTGGGATTCACCAACCACAAGCTCAAGGCGCGGCCCTGGGACATCGTCGAGACGGTGCGCCTGATGAAGGAGGCCGCCGGACCCGACTACACGGTCGGGGTCGACCCGAACACCCAGTTCGTGCAGCCCTCCGAGGCGGCGAGACTCGCCGCCGAGCTCGAACCCTTCGGAACGGTGGCCAACTTCGAGGACCCGGTCCTCAAGGACAACCTCGACTGGTACCGGCTGCTGCGTGAGAAGACCTGGATCCCCCAAGCTCTCCATCTCGGCTCGCCTCCCTCCGTTCTGGCGGCGCTCAAGGCCGAGGCCGTCGACTACCTGAACATCGGAGGGGGCGCCGTGCAGATCCGAACCTGCGCCGCCGTGGCCCAGGCGGCCAACGTGCCCATCTGGGTGCAGGCGGGGGGGCTGTGCCTGGGCGTTCACGCAGCCTATTCCGTGCACCTGCAGGCGACGATACCGAACGCCACGCTGCCCTGCGACGAGTTGCCCTTCACCCGCGTCGCCGATATCTGCGATGGTTCCCTCGCCGTCGAAGGGGGCCACTTCATCGTGCCCGAAGGGCCCGGCCTGGGGATCGACGTCGACCTCGAGGTGGTCGAACGATACCGGGTGGCCTGACGAGAGGAATCGGGACCTCCGGCAGAAAAACCGGGCCGCCCCCGCAAGGGGACGGCCCGTTGTCGCAGTCCTGAGAGACCCTGGGACCGGCCCCTACAGTTGCCAGGCCAGGGAGAACCGGTGGGAGCCGTTGGCCTCGGACAGTTC
>CAZEHQ010000199.1:0-8346 GCA_964512165.1 uncultured Gemmatimonadaceae bacterium
CGCTGACCTCGATCAAGGGCTCCACAGCCACCGTGCTGGGCGCCTCGCCGGTGCCGCCGTCGGCCGAGATGCTGCAGTTCTTCCGGCTCATCGACCAGCAGGCCGACCACATGCGGCGCCTGATCCGCGACCTGCTGGACGCCGGGCGCATCGAGGCCGGCACCCTGTCGGTGACCCCCGAGCCCTCCGATGTGAGAGACCTGGTGGACCAGGCCCGCACCACGTTCCTGAGCGGGGGCAGCCGGCACACCGTCCTGATCGACCTGGCGCCGGACCTGCCCCGGGTGATGGCCGACCGGCCGCGAATCGTGCAGGTCCTGAACAACCTGCTGGCCAACGCCGCCCGGCACTCGCCCGAGTCGTCGCCCATTCGGATCGCCGCCGAGCTCGATGACGTGTACGTGGCGATCTCGGTCTCCGACGAGGGCCGGGGCCTGTCGGCCGAGGAGTTGCCGCGCCTGTTCCAGAAGTACACCGGCCTCGACAGCGCGGGGGAGCGCGGGCTGCGGGGCACCAGGCTGGGCCTGGCCATCTGCAGGGGACTGGTGGAGGCCCACGGCGGCCGCATCCGGGCGGCCAGCGGCGGTGTGGGCCAGGGCGCCCAATTCGCTTTTTCCGTTCCGGTGGCCGGAGAGGCCGGCGACGGTGCCGCGGCCGAAGACGCCCGGCCCCGGGCGCACCCCGGACGCGAGCGGACACGCATCCTGGTGGTCGACGACGACTCGCAGGTCCTGCGTTTCGTGCGGGAGACTCTCGAGGACGCGGGCTACGACCCGATCGTGACCGGGGATGCTCGAGACTTGTCGCGCATCCTGCGCGCCGAGAAACCCCAGTTGGTCCTGCTCGACCTGATGCTGCCCGAGGCCGACGGCATCGAACTGATGCAAAGCGTCCCCGAACTGGCGGACCGGCCGGTGATCGTCATCACCGCCTACGGACGGGACGAAACCATGGCCAAGGCCCTGGAGGCCGGGGCCGCCGACTACGTCGTCAAGCCTTTCACGCCGACGGAGCTGACCGCCCGGATCCGGGCGGCCCTTCGCCGACAGGAACCGGCCTCCTTCGTGCTCGGGGACCTGGCCATCGACTACCAGCACCGCCGGGTGACCGTGGGCGGCCAGCCCGTGACGTTGACGGGCACCGAGTACGAACTGCTGCGCCTGCTCTCGGTCAACGCCGGACGGGTCGTCACGTCCGACTCGCTGATGCGCCAGGTGTGGGGAGGGGAGGACTCCGCGAACCCGGCGCTGGTGCGCACCTTCGTGATGTACCTCCGCCGCAAGCTCGGCGAAGATGGCGGCAAGCCGACCTACATCCTGACGGAGCGCGGCGTCGGCTACCGCATGGCCACCGGAGACTCCGGAACTGCCTGAGGCCATGGGGGCGCAGGCCCCCGGCGTCTCCGGCGCCTGGTCCCTATCTTCGATCGAGCGGCTCCCCCAGGCCGCATCCCCCCAGCACCCCCTCTCCCCGGGTCCACAGGACGGCGCGTCCGTCCCGGAGGTGGATTGCCGGCCCCCCCGCACATCGGCGTCCTGCGCGAGCGTTCCCTGCACGCCGCGGTCAAGTCCTGGTACGCCCGTCCCCAGGACCGCCTGGAGACCCGGGTCGACGGCTACGTCGTCGACATCGAGCGCGACGACGACCTGCTGGTGGAGATCCAGACGCGCAGCTTCGCGCCCCTGAAGGCCAAGCTGCGCCGGCTCACCGAGCGTCGGCGGGTGCGGCTCGTGCACCCCATCGCCGCGGAGAAGTGGATCCTGCGCGTCGACGGCGAGGGGGAGCGCCTGGGCCGGCGCAAGTCCCCGAAGCGCGGCCGGGTGGAGGACGTCTTCCACGAGCTGGTGAGAATCCCCGACCTGCCGGCGCGCCCCCGCTTCGCCCTGGAGGTGCTGCTGATCCAGGAGGAGGAGGTCCGCTGCCACGACGGCGGCGGCTCCTGGCGCCACCCGGAGTGGCGGCGCACGGACCGCCGGCTGCTGAAGGTGGTGCGCCGCTGCGACCTGTCGACGCCGGCCCGCCTGCTGGCGCTGCTGCCCCCGGCCGGGGAGTTGCCCCGGCCCTTCACAAATCGAGGGCTGGCCGAGGCCGCGGGCCTGAGCCCCACCCTGGCGGCGCGCATGACCTACTGCCTGCGGGCGGTGGACGGCCTCGCCGTGGTCGGTCGCGGAAAGCACGGGGCCCAGCTCTTCACCGAGGCCTGACCACGTAGCCCGCGCTCCGCGCCGCTCCTTAGATTGCTGCCCCGCTGAAACGACGGCGCGTATGCTCGCGCCTGGAACCGCAACCGAGAGGAGAGAGATGACCGACCTTGCAACGATGACCAGCGTCTGCCCCGACTGGCGCCTGTACGAGGTCGTGGCCGGCATGAAGCGCCACGGGTACAAGGGCCTGGAGCCGCGCGTCGAGTGGGGCCACGCCAGCGGCATCGAGGCCGGCCTGTCCAAGACGGAACGCGCCGAGGTGAGGCGCCGCTTCGCCGACGAGGGGCTGGAGATCTGCTGCATCGCCACCGGCGCGCGCATGGCCGTGGCGGAGCCGGAGCGGGCGGGCCACGTCGAGGACGTGCGCCGCTGCATCGAGCTGGCGGCCGACCTCGGCTGCGGGCTCCTGCGCACCTTCGGGGGCGCCCGGGGACACGCGGGGGAGCTGGCCGCCGCGGTGGAGCACACGGCCGAGGGTTACCGCCAAGTGGCGGCCGAGGCCGGGGCCGCGGGGGTCACGGTGCTGATGGAGACCCACGACGACTGGTGCTGCTCGGCGCCGGTGCGGGCGGTGATCGAGGCCGTGGACCACCCCGCCGTGCAGGTCCTGTGGGACGTGATGCACACCCAGCGCATGATGGAGACGCCGGAGGAGTCCTTCCGGGCCATCGGCCATCTGACCCGGCACCTCCACGCCCACGACGGCAGTTACGTGGACGGCCGCATGCAGGTCTGCGCCCTCGGCGACGGCGTCATCGACCACGCCGGGCCGGTGCGCCTGCTGGAGGCCGCGGGCTATGACGGCTGGTTCTCCGTGGAGGTGATCCACGCGCCCGGCAGCGATCACGACCCCGACGCCGTGCTCGCGAACTACGCCGCGGGCTTCCGCGCCTTCTCCTCGTAGCCGGCCCCGGCGCCAGGAAGGTCCCGCCGATGGGGGTCCTGGGACGCCAGCGCGAGCTCTCCGACGCCGTGCTCGCCGGCTGCGCCGCGGGTTTCCGGGGCTTCTCCGCGTAGTCGCCCCCCGGCGCGCGGGAGGTCCCGCCGATGAAGGCCCTCCTCCGCCAGCGCGATCTCTCCGACGACTAACTGCGCTTCGCCGCGCAGATCGGGGCCGACGGGCACCGACGCGCACAACGCCGGGAACCTGCCGGGTCCTACCAGTCCTGCACGGCGCCGTCCGGCCGGCGCAGATGCGGCGGCTCGTGATCGTCGGTGCCGAGCCGCCGGGCGGCCTCCACGTCCAGGTCGATCCCCAGTCCCGGGCGGTCCGAGGCCAGCAGGTACCCGTCCTCGACCCGCAGATCGTGGTCCACAACCTCGTTCATGGCCGCCGACGGCGGCGCGAACTCCTGCACGGCGCAGTTGGCGATCGACAGGTTCAGGTGCAGCATGGCCGCCGAGCTCACCGGGCTCGAGGTGTAGTGGGTGGCCAGCTCCTGGTAGTGGACCTCGGCCATGTGGGCCAGCTTGCGGCCCTCGGTGATGCCGCCGGTGTGGCAGATGTCGACGCGCAGGTAGTCGATCAGCTCGCCCTCGATCAGCTCGCGGTAGGCCCACTTGTCGTGGAGCTGCTCGCCGGTGCCGATGGGCACCGAGGTGTGCTCGCGCAGGGTGCGGAAGGCGCCGGGGTTCTCCGAGCGGATCGGGTCCTCGACGAAGAACGGACGCAGATCCTCCAGTTGCCGGCACAGCTCGACGGCGCGCGCCGGCGACAGCCGCGTGTGGACCTCGAAGATGATCTCCACCTCCGGCCCGACGGCCTCGCGCAGGGCGGTCATGTGAGCGACGCCGTTGAGGATCGCGCGGCGCGGGTCGAAGCCGACGTCGGGCCGGTGGTCGGCGCCGCGGCCGGCGACGATCGGCGAGATGCGCAGCACCTTCCAGCCGTCGTCGAGCAGGGCCCGGGAGCTCTCCACCAGCCCTTGCGGGGTGGCGCCGCCCACGTGCCGGTAGAGGAGGACCTTGTCGCGGGCGCGGCCCCCGAGCAAGCGGTACGCGGGCACACCGAGGGCCTTGCCGTTGAGGTCCCACAGCGCCAGGTCGACGCCGGCCAGGGCCGACTGCAGCACCGGCCCGCCGCGCCAGAAGGTGCCGCGGAACAGGTCCTGCCAGATGAACTCGATCCGGGTGGCGTCCTGGCCGATCAGCAGGGGGGTGATGTGATCGAAGGCGGCGGCAACGGCGCGGTTGCGGCCGCTGAGGCTGGCCTCGCCGATGCCGTGCACCCCCTCGTCGGTTTCGATCCGGACGTAGAGGAAGCTGGCGAAGGGGATTGCGTCGACGCGGGTGATCTTCACGCGGGACTCCTTTCGGTTGGAGAAACCCGGAAACAGGTGGTACCCGCCGCGTTCGGCAACCGCCGGTCCGGTCCGACGGATATCAGTTCGAGCCTGGTGCCTCGGCTCACGAGGGCATCACGGTGACGTCGATCTCGTCGATGACGATATCGCCACCGGAGCCGTTTTCCACCTCTGCCAGCCTCACGCCGAGTGTGTTGTCCCCATCGAGCATGTACTCCGTGCCGAGGTCGAACATGAGGGTTGAGTAGGCGGGGAGCGGACGCCCGAGGTTGGTAGAGCGGCCGTCCGGGTGCCACATCCGACGGACGCTCTCGTCGGGGGTTGCCACGCCGTTCACGTCGAAGACCAGACGCTCTTCGGGCCGAAGGTCCTGGGCACGGACCGTCATGCAGGCGTGGCCGACTTCGTCCCACTGCTCGCACAGACGCAGCCGGTACTCCTTGCGGACGCCGGGCGCCTCACGGCTCAGGACGATCCTGTCGTCCTTGATGGCGCCAGTCGAAGCCATGCCGGGTGCGCCGTGGTAGTCCACCCCTCCGAGCATCGACCGGAACAGGTAGGTGCGGTGGCCTGCCTTGATCGCTTCGGGGTCCTTGAGCTCCCTGAGCAGGGCCAGTTCCCCGGGGAACCCGCCGATGAGGCTCCCCGTGTACTGCTCCTGGAAGTTGAAGCTCGAGACGCCGTCGGCCCCGGCTCCGTACATGTTGTTGGCGAGGGCGCGGTAGTTGTCCGAGGTCATGGGACGCAGGTATACCCGGGACTGAAACGCCACGTGGTCCCTCGTGCCGCTCTCGCCCGTATCCGGCTGCAGCGCCCAGGGGACGGTGTCGCTCCGCGAGTCGGTGGCCGAGCAGAACGGCATGGCTCCCGGAAGCAGGCGGCAGGCGGTCCCTTCCGCAAGTCTCGAAAACTCCTCCCATCGCGCGTTGTGGTTCGAGTACATGGAGTTGCCCGGGCTCGCGTAGTCGAGAATTCCCGTGGTGATCCACGTGGGAAGATCGAGGCCGCAATCGTGGCACTCGTCGACGGTCTCCGGCACACGAACGCCAAGGAGCAGTCTCCTGCCCTTGTTGCGCGCCTCATCGTCGAGCATATGGCGGATGCGTTGCATCAGTTCCGTCATCAGGGGCTGTCGTTCCCGGGAGATCGATCGGGGGTAGGGGAAGTGATTGTCGCTGCGGAAGGTGATCTCGATGCCGTCCACGTCGAAACGGCGCGCGATCTCCTCGATCGCCCCGAAATGGAAGTCCCTCACCTCGCGGAACGAGAAATCGAGGGTGTTGCCCGGCTTGCTCAGCGGCCCCGGCGGGAGGTCTCTCAGGATGAACTCCGGGTGATCGAACATCCACCGGGCGCCCTGGGTGGGCGCGCCGTGGTCGTCGCCGAACCGTGCCCCGGCGATGAACTTCATCCCGCGCTGGTGCGCCCGGTCACTGAATACCTCGATGGGATTGATTCCCCGGTCGAGCATGGGCATCCAGCGGCGATGCTGCGGCCGCTGATCGTACTCGTAGGTGTCGGAGCGGAAGTGCAGCACCCACCCCTGTGCGAAGACCTCCTGCCCAAGGGCGTCCGCCCCACTCAGGGCGAAGTGGTCGACGAGCTTGCGGATCTGTTCGGGAGTGGCCGGATCGCCGGCGAACGGTGGTCGCGCGTGACTCGACAGGTCGGCGACGAAGAGCAGGCGGATATCGCCCCTGGGCTTGATCGGTCTCGGTCCCGGCGGTGTCGGGCGCATTGGCCGTGGACTCCTTTCCGTTGGGGATGCCCGGAAATAGGTTGTACCCGCCCCGTCCGGCAACCAGCGTCCCGGGTTGCCACCGGCGAGCCGAGCCATCCGTTCCTTCGGGATGGCAGCTCCGGGACCGCTGCCGAAGTTGGAGATGAAGCCTTGCATGAGTCTTTGAAGCCGGCGCCGCGGCGCCCCGAGTTGCTGGCCCCCGGCGATCCGCCGCCCTTCGAGGTCGTCAACCCCTCGGGCCGGGGGCTGATGGTCCTCACCTGCGACCACGCCTCCCACGCCGTGCCCGCGGCCCTCGACGGACTGGGGCTCGACCCGGCCGACCTGCGGCGCCACATCGGTTGGGACGCGGGCGCCGCCGAGCTGGCCCGGCGGCTGTCGCGGCGGTTCGACGTCCCCGCCGTGCTCTCCGGGTACTCGCGCCTGGTGATCGACTGCAACCGCGAGCCCGGCCATCCGGAGTCGATCCTGTCGGAAAGCGACGGCACCCCGGTCCCCGGGAACCGCGGCCTCACTCCGGAGGAGGCGCAGCGGCGGGCGCAGGCCCTGTTCCATCCGTACCACGAGGCGGTCGCCGGAGTCCTGGACGGCATCCGCTCGCGCGGCGAGACCCCCGCCTACGTCGCCCTCCACACCTTCACACCCAACATGAACGGCATGGCGCGGCCCTGGCACTTCGGCGTCCTCTGGGACCGCGACGATCGCATCGCCCGGCCCCTGATCGAGTCCCTGCGCCGGCGCACGGGACTCGAGATCGGCGACAACGAGCCGTATTCGGGACGCGACCACGGCGCCTTCTCCAACGGCCACCACGCCACGCCGGCCGGGCTGCCGAACGCCATGATCGAGATCCGCGAGGACCTGCTCGCCGGCGAGGCCGGCATCGCCCGCTGCGAGCGCATCCTGACCGAGGTGCTGGAGGAGGTTCTGCCCTGATGGCCCTGCACGAGCCCAGCTTCAGCCTCGGCGTCGAGGAGGAGTACCTGCTGGTCGACCGGGGCACGCGGGACCTGGTGAGCGAGCCCCCGCCCGAGCTGATCGACCACTTCGAGCGGGCGCTGGGCGGACACTTCAGCCCCGAGTTCCTGCGGCCCCAGGTCGAGGTCGGCACCCCGGTGCGCGCCACCACCGCCGAGATCCGCGCCGACCTGGAGCACCTTCGGCATACTGTCGCCGGCATCGCCGCCGGCCACGGCCTCGGGCCCATCGCCGCCTCCACCCATCCCTTCGCCCGCTGGCGGGACCAGAAGCACACCGACAAACCGCGCTACAACATCCTCCACCAGGACATGCAGGTCGTGGCCCAGCGCCTGCTCATCTGCGGCATGCACGTCCACGTGGGCATCGAGGACGACGAGCTGCGCGTCGACATCCTCAACCAGGTTTCCTACTTCCTCCCCCACCTGCTGGCCCTGAGCACCTCCTCGCCCTTCTGGGAGGGCACGGATACGGGCCTGCAGTCCTACCGCCTGTGCGTCTTCGACGAGCTGCCCCGCACGGGTCTGCCCGAGCGTTTCGAGAGCCACGACGAGTACCGCCGCACCGTGGAGCTGATGACCGCGGCGGGGCTGATCGAGGACGCCACCAAGCTGTGGTGGGACGTGCGCCCGAGCGCCCGCTTCCCGACCCTCGAGATGCGGGTCACCGACGTCTGCACCCGCCTGGAGGACGCCCTCTGCTGCACCGCCCTGTTCCGCTGCATCTGCCGCATGCTCTACCGGCTGCGGAGGGACAATCAGCGCTGGCGGATCTACACCCGCACCTTGGTGGACGAGAACCGCTGGCGCGCCCAGCGCTACGGCATCGACGAGGGCATGGTCGACTTCGGCCGCGGCGAGATCGTGCCCTTCCCGCAGCTGATGGACGAGCTCCTGGAGCTGGTCCGGGAGGACGCCGAGCACTTCGGCTGCGTCGAGGAGGTGGAGCACGCCCGCACCATCGTCGAGCGGGGGACCAGCTCCCACATGCAGGCGCGGGCGTACCGGGAGGCCATGGAGGCGGGGGCCTCGCACGAGGAGGCGCTGCGGGGGGTGGTGGATGTGGTGATGGAGGCTACGATCTCTCCGTCCCCCGGCAGCTACCTCTGACTCGTCTCAGC
>CAZEHQ010000200.1:0-8283 GCA_964512165.1 uncultured Gemmatimonadaceae bacterium
CTCGGTCTCCGGGCCGCGCCAGTCGGGCAAGACCACCCTCGTGCGCGGTGTCTTCCCCGATTACGCCTACGTCAACCTCGAGCGGATCGACGATCGTTCCGCCGCGGAGGAAGATCCTCGGCGCTTCCTGGAACGCTTCGGGGACCAGGGGCTGATCATCGACGAGGCGCAGAAGGTGCCTCCCCTGTTCTCCTACCTGCAGGTCCTGGTGGACGAGCGCGGCACCATGGGGCAGTTCGTCCTCACCGGCTCGCAGAACTTCCTGCTCATGGAGCAGGTGGGCCAGTCGCTGGCCGGCCGCGTCGCACCGCTGACGCTGCTGCCCTTTTCCCGGCAGGAGCTCGCGGCCGGCGCTCCCGCCAGCCTGGACGAAAGCCTGTTCAAGGGGGGCTACCCGGTCATCTTCGACCGCGGCATCGCCCCCCCTGACTACTACCCCGCCTACTCCCAGACCTACGTCGAGCGCGACGTGAGGAGCCTGCGCAACATCGGCGACCTGAGTGCCTTCCAGCGCTTTCTCATGGCCTGCGCCGGAAGGGTCGGGCAGTTGCTCGACCTGAGTGGCCTCGGCAACGACCTGGGGATCAACTACAAGACTGTGCGCGCCTGGATCTCGGTCCTCGAAGCCAGCTACATCGCCTTCCTGCTGCCTCCGCACCACGAGAACTTCTCCAAGCGGCTCATCAAGTCGCCCAAGCTCTACTTCCACGACACGGGCCTGCTCTGCTCGCTCCTGCGTCTGGAGTCCGCCGCACAGCTCGCCACGCACTACCTGCGCGGTGCGATCTTCGAGAACTGGGTCATCTCCGAGATCGTCAAGGAGCACGTCAACGCCGGCCGCCGTCCCGATCTCTGCTTCTGGCGGGACAACACCGGCAACGAGCTGGACCTGCTCTACGAACGGGGCGGCCGGCGGCAGGTGGTGGAGATCAAGGCGGGAGCGACGATAGGGACGGACCAGTTCAAGGGCCTGCGCTACTATCGGAAGCTGGCGACATCCCTGCCCATGGAGCAGGACTACTACCTGGTCTACGGAGGCGAAGAGAGCCAGGACCGCGCCCACGGCACCGTCCTGGGATGGCGGGACATTGGGGAGCTCACCAGGGTCTAACCCGGGATCTGCAGCGGCGCGCAGGGCAGCACCGCCACCCGCAATTCTCCCGCCGGCAGATCCGCAACCAGCTCGTCCCAGGAGCCGTAGCCGCGGCTGTTGGGGAACTGGATCCGCCGCTTCCACTCCGGGAATCCCTCCGAGCAAAGCACCAGGGGCGCCCGCCGGGCCATGACTCGCTTGGCCGCCGTGTTGCGGCGGATCGTGCCCCTCCCCTCCTCGTAGGCGCGGTAGCCGACGTCGGTGCGATCCGCCTCGCGCCGCAGGCGCCGGTGGCCCAGCTCGCGCAAGGGGGCCAGCCCGAGGAGGGCGCCCGCGAGTCCCCGGCAACAGCCGTCGGTGCGCGCCTGGCTGATGGCGCCGCAAAGCATGTTGATCAGCGAGGCCTTCTGGAACTCGCTCCAGCCGTGGTAGGCGATGCCGTCGCAGGCGGCGTCGTGGAGGACCAGGCGCGCCTTGGGGAAGACCCGCCGCGGCCACTGGGACTTGGAGATCTGCACGGGGTCGGCGTCGAGGGGGTAGGCGTTGGCGATCACGAGGTCGGCCTCCCGCCGCAGCTCCTCCGGGATCTCGGTGCGGTAGATGCAGCGGGCCTGCTTCACCGCCCCGGCGTGGGCGGCCCCCGGCTCGCCAGCGGCCACGGCGGCGATCTGCCGCCGGGAATTGACCACCACGTTCACGGAGAAGCCGAGGCCGGCGCGCCCGGCGAAGGCTTCGATCACCTCGCGGGCGTCCGGGCGGTGCGAGGCCGGCTCGGTGCCGCCGCGGGGACGCTTGGCTTCGAAGCTGTGCAGCTCGGCGATGCTGAGGATCCCGGCGCAGCCGGGAAGCAGGATCTTGCAGCCGCCGCTGAAGCCGGTCATGGTGTGGGGCAGGACGCAACTGACACCGATGACGAGGCCGGCGTCCACCACCCGGCCGTTGACGATGACCGGCATGCCGGAGGGCAATCGCCCGAGGTCGCGCAGGTTCGGGCCGAAGGCGTCGTGGCAGTGGACGGGGTAGCGGCGGCAGATCTCGGCGCCCAGCTTGCGCTCCTTCTCCTCGTCCGTGAGCGGCCGGTGGGAGCCGGTGGCCACGAGGAAGGAGATGCCGCCGTCGGGCACGCCGGCCTCGGCCAGGGTCTTCAGCAGGTGGGGGGCGATGCGGTGGGCCGGCGTCGGCCGGCCGAGGTCGTCGACGACGATGAGCGCCGTCTGCTTGCCGCGGGCGGCTTCTTCCAGGGGCGGGCCGGCGGCGGGCTCGCACAGGGCGCGGGCCAGATCCTCCTCGCCGAGCTCGGGGGCGTCGGCCGGAGCCAGGACATCCACGCTCCAGGCGTCGGGCACGGCCAGCTCGACGTCGGTGTCGCCGTGCCAGGCGCGGGAGCGCAGGGAGATCCGTGCCATCAGCGAATGGGTGCGGTCAAGAGCGCCTGGGAAAGGGATGCCCGGGGGAGCCCGGGCGCGGCCGGCGGGGACTCTCCGGGGAGGCTCGGAGACCGCCGGGCGCTGCACGATCGTCACCGGAATGTAACGAAGGGTCCGGCCTCCTGTCACGGGCGCCGGCGCCTCTGTCCGAGGCCGACGGGGCTCCGTAGCTTCAGGGTTTCCACGCCGATCCGGCCAACCGAAGGACCTCCTCGCATGTCCCCTTCCCAAGCGAATTCCGCCGCCCTCTACGACCGCGCCGCCCGCGTGATCCCCGGCGGTGTCAACAGTCCCGTGCGCGCCTTCCAAGCCGTGGGCGGCGAGCCCCTGTTCATCCGCGAAGGCGACGGCGCCGAGATCGTCGACGCCGACGGCAACACCTACATCGACTATGTCGGCTCCTGGGGGCCGCTGATCCTCGGCCACCGGCCGCCCGTGGTCGTCGAGGCCCTGGCGGAGGTCCTCGACCGCGGCACCAGCTTCGGCGCGCCCACCGACATCGAGGTGGAGATGGCCGAGCTGATCTGCGAAATCGTGCCCTCGGTGGAGATGGTGCGCATGGTCAACTCCGGCACCGAGGCCTGCATGGCCGCCCTGCGCCTGGCCCGCGGCGTCACCGGCCGCGACCACGTGATCAAGTTCAACGGCTGCTACCACGGCCATTCCGACGGGCTGCTCGTGGAGGCCGGCTCCGGCGTGGCCACCTTCGGCATCTCCGGCTCCCCCGGCGTGCCCGCCGACGTGGCCCACTGCACGGCGAGCATCGAGTTCAACGACCTCGACCTGCTGCGGCGCACCGTCGACGGCATCGGCCCCGGGAAGGTGGCGGCCGTCATCCTCGAGCCGGTGCCCGGCAACATGGGCCTCGTGCCGCCGGAGGAGGGCTTTCTCCAGAGCGTGCGCGACCTGTGCACCGAGCACGGCATCCTGCTGATCTTCGACGAGGTCATGACCGGCTTCCGCGTCGCCCTCGGCGGCGCCCAGGAGCGCTTCGGCATCACCCCCGACCTGAGCACGTACTCGAAGGTCATCGGCGGCGGCCTGCCGGTGGGCGCCTTCGGCGGCCGGGAGGAGCTGATGTCGCAGCTGGCTCCCGCCGGTCCCGTGTACCAGGCCGGCACCCTTTCGGGCAATCCCCTGGCCATGACCGCCGGACTGGCCACCCTGCGCCACCTGCGCGACACCGACCCCTACGACCGCCTCGAGGCCCTCGGCCGGCGCTGGGTCGAGGGCATGCGCTCGGCCGCGTCCGCCGCCGGCGTGCCGGCCACCGTCGGTCACTGCGGCTCCATGGTGGGCCTGTTCTTCCACCCGGGGCCGGTGCGCAGCTACGCCGACGCGAGCCAGTCCGACACCGGTCTCTTCCAGCGCTACTTCCGGGGAATGCTAGAGGAGGGCATCTACCTCGCCCCCTCCGCCTTCGAGGCCGGCTTCCTGTCGACGCGGCACACCGAAGAGATGGTGGACCGCACCGTCGAGGCCGCGGGCCGGGTCCTCGGCCGCATCGCGCAGGACCCATCGTGAACGCCGCCGAGGCCGAGCGCCGCGTCCGCCACGACGGCTTCACCCTCCTGCCCGGCGTCATCCCCCAGGGTGAGATCGCCGCCATCCGCGACGCCGTGGTCGAGGCCCAGCGCCGCCGCCGCGCCGAGTCGGAAGCCCTTCTCGCCTCCATCCGCGCCAAGGGCCACCGCGTCAGCGTTACCGGCGTCGACAGTCTGCGCGGGGTCATCAACGAGACCCAGCTCTTCGCCCCCTACCTCGCCGACGAGGGCCTCCTCGACCTCTGCCGGGTCTTCTTCGGCGACCACGTCCGCATCTCCACCACCGACTGCGTCATCAACCGCCCGGGCTGCGGCCGCGGCTTCTGGCACGCCGACTGGCCCTACAACCAGACGAACGCCAGCCACATCCCGGCGCCCTACCCCGACGCCCTGCTGCACCTGTCGACGATCTGGATGCTCACCGACTTCACGGCCGAAAACGGGGGCACCCTGCTGGTCCCTGGCAGCCACCGCTTCGGGACCAACCCCTCCGGTGGAACCCTGGACGGCGTCGACCCCGACGCCCCGTACCCCACCGAGACCCACGCCGTGGGGACCGCCGGCAGCGTATTGGCCTACGACAGCCGACTGTGGCACGCCGTGCCGCCGAACCGCTCCGACGAGTCCCGCGTGGCCCTGGTGGTGCGCTACGGCCCGTGGTGGCTCAACCTCGAGCCGGCGCGGGAAGGGTCGGCTGAGCACACGGCCATGGTGGTGGAGACGAACGGCAAGAACTACGCCTCGCCCGAGATCCGGCCCGAGGTCTGGGCCGGACTGCCCGAGGCGGTGAAGCCCCTCTACCGGCACTGGGTGGCGGCGGACTGACCTTGGCGCCTCCGTCGGCGCCGCGTATCCTGTCTCCCCGTTCCGCCCCTCCTACACAAGGATGCCGTCCACCGTGAACGAGCGCCCCAACATCCTCCTGGTGATGACCGACCAGCAGCGCGGCGACTGCGTGGCCGCCGACCCCGTGGCCCCGGCGCCGCTGCAGACGCCCAACCTCGACGCCCTGGCCCGCTCCGGTGCCCACTTCCTGCACGCCTACGCCGAGAGCCCGAGCTGCATCCCGGCGCGCCGCAGCCTGATGTCGGGCACGGCGCCGGCGGCCAACGGCGCTGTCGGCTTCCGCGGCGGCGTCGAGTGGAACCCGCCCGCCACCCTGGCCGGAGAGCTGTCGCGCGCCGGCTACCAGACCGAGATGATCGGCAAGCTGCACCTGCACCCCGACCGCCGTCGCTACGGCTTCGACCACATGCAGCTGGCCAACTCCACGCGGGGCGGCGACAACGAGTACGTGCAGTGGCTGCGCGACATCCACGGCCGCCGCGAGGTCGACCCCGGCATGGCCCACGGCGTGTCCTCCAACGGCTGGGTGGGACGCCCCCATCACCTGCCCGAGGAGCAGATGCACACCTTCTGGGTCGTGGACCGGGCCATGGAGTTCCTCCAGCGCCGCGACCCGAGCTGCCCCTTCTTCCTCAACCTCTCCTTCATCGATCCCCATCCGCCGCTGACGCCGCCGCGGTTCTACTACGACCGCTACATCGACCGCGACCTGCCGCCCCCCGACGTGGGCGACTGGGCCGACGACCTCGGCGGACCCCAACGGGGGCTGAGCCCCGACGCCTCGCGCATCCATCTCGACGAGGACCAGATGCGCTGCGCGAGGGCCGCCTACTACGGGATGATCAACTTCATCGACGACCAGCTCGGCCGTCTCTTCCAGTTCGCCGGCGCTCTGCGCGACACCCTCGTGATCTTCACCTCGGATCACGGCGAGATGCTCGGCGACCACCACCTCTTCCGGAAGACCTGGCCCTACGAGTCCTCGGCGCGCATCCCCTTCCTGGTGCGGGCGCCGGCCAGCTGGAAGCTGGAGGGAGGCTTGCAGCCCACGGCCCCGGTGGGGCTCCAGGACGTCATGCCCACGCTGCTGGACGCCGCGGGTGTGGCGGTGCCGGAGTCGTGCACCGGCCGCAGCCTGCTGCCCGTGCTGCGCGGGGAGACCGGCGGCGTGCGCGAGGTCCTCCACGGCGAGCACTCCGGCTGCTACGCCTACGAAGACGGCAACCACTTTTTGGTGGACGGGAACCACAAGTACATCTGGTATTCCCAGACCGGCCGCGAGCACCTCTTCGACCTCGACGCCGACCCCCGGGAGCTGCACGACCTCGCTTTGGACGCAGACGCGGAGGCGAGACTGGCCCCGTGGCGGGAGCGGCTGGTCGAGGTGCTGCGGGGGCGGCCCGAGGGATGTGTGGAGGGGGACCGGCTGGTGGCGGGCCGGCGGCATGATACCCTGCTGCCGGGGTATGACCCGGACAAGAGCTGGCCGTTCCTCTAAAGGACTGGGACGGCCAGATCGAGCACTACAGGACCCGCGGCTACGTGGCCGGGTCCCAAGCTCCATGCCTTGCTAAGGGCTTCCCGCGAGTGGATCTTCTCAGGGCGTGGAGCTCATGACCAACAGGAGCTGTCCCCGATGAAGCTGGAATCCCTCAAGATTGCGGGTTTCAGAGGTATCTCCAAACTCGAACTGGAGTTCCCTGAACGAATAAACGTGCTGGTGGGAGTCAATGGTTCCGGCAAGTCCGCAGTCCTGGACTGTGCGGCCATCATGCTTTCCCGCTTGATCGGAAGGATACGTGCGTCTCAAGGCACTGGACGGTTTTTCGTCGAGAACGATATTGCCAATGATGTCACCGAGACTCGAAACCAGATCAAGGTCTTCTTTCAAGAAGAGTTCATACAATGGAGAGTCTCCAAGGCCCGGCGGGGTAAGAGAGGGCAGATGATCACCCAGCTTGCGGAGTTGCGCAAGCACGTCGAGTCACTACGCTCGCAACTGGAGCAAGATGAGCTTCCCAACCTTCCCCTTGCGGTCTACTATCCCGTAAACCGGGCAGTGCTGGATATCCCCCTTCGCATCAGAAAGAGGCATCAGTTCGATCGACTGGCAGCCTACGATCAGGCGCTCTCCGGCAAATGGGGTAGTTTTCGGGTTTTTTTCGAATGGTTCAGAGAACGCGAGGACTTGGAGAACGAATTACGTACGGAGAGAGCGGCGTTCCGGGATCCTCAACTTCAAGCAGTGAGAAGAGCCGTCGAGCGTTTCCTTCCAGGCTTCACTGGGCTCAAGGTCAGGCGATCCCCTCTTCGGATGGTAGTTGCCAAGGATGGCGACGAGCTGAATGTCAGTCAACTCTCGGATGGCGAGAAGTGCACACTTGCGATGGCCGGCGATCTGGCCCGCCGCATGGCCATCGCCAATCCAGCTGCAAGTGATCCCCTGAAGAGCCCTGCCGTGGTCCTCATCGACGAAATCGACCTCCATCTGCACCCCGGATGGCAACGTCACATAACAACCGCCCTCAAGGAGACCTTCCCCAACTGTCAGTATCTCCTGTCAACCCACTCACCCCAGGTCCTCAGCCACTTGGATCGGCAGTGCATATGGATTCTGGAGAGAACCCGGACAGGCGTTACCGCCAAACGCCCCGAGGATGCGTACGGTCAGACAACAAGCAGAATCCTTGAGGATCTGATGGATGTTCCCGCGCGCCCGCAGGAGATCAAGGACAGATTCACACAGCTGTTCCTTGCGATACAGCAAAGTGATCCGGCCGAGGCTCGGCTCTTGCTGAACAACCTGCGGCAGGAGATAGGCCGGGACCCGGATCTGGTCAAGGCGGATGTTCTGATCCGCCGCAAGGAAGTATTGAACAAGTGAAGCAAGTCGTGAAAGTCACTGAGCCGGAGGAATTCTCGCGCTGGAAGACAAGCGACAGGATGGCTCATCGACCGAACTGGAACCGGGCACCAGGACAGATCAAGCAGGTGATCCATGAATCGCTCATGCGAGAACAGGGTTTCATCTGCTGCTATTGCGAAGCATCGGTTGTGAAAACGGACAGCCACATTGAGCACTTCCGCCCAAAAGAGTATTACTCTCAGCTACAACTCCATTACACCAACCTCCATTGCTCTTGTCAGAGAGATCCAGGGCCGGGAGAGCCGATCCATTGTGGCCACCGAAAGGGCAGCTGGTTTGACGGTGACCCGCTCATTTCTCCCTTGGATCCTGACTGCGAAGTACGTCTCCAGTTCACCGCCAACGGGGACATCTTTCCGCGCGATGGCGATCCTGCGGCAGAGACAACCATCAGTAACCGTTCAGTCCCCTACGGGCGCCAAGCCGGATGTTGAAAAATCGCTGTTC
>CAZEHQ010000201.1:0-8249 GCA_964512165.1 uncultured Gemmatimonadaceae bacterium
GCGGCGGTGACCGAGTACAGCAATACCTACAGCACCTGGCTGCCCTGGATCTACCCCCTGCTGACCGGTCTCGTGGCCACCACCGTGGAGGAATTCCTCTTCCGCCTCGTGGCCATCTCCCTGCTGCTGCGATGGTTCGGGAAGCCCTGGCTCGCCGTCCTCCTTCCCGGCGTGCTCTGGGCCTTCCTGCACGCCAACTATGCCCAGGAGCCGATCTACATCCGCGGCCTCGAGCTGACCGTGGTCGGCGTCGTCTTCGGCCTGGTCTTCCTGCGCTTCGGCATCTGGACGACCGTCGTATCCCACTACGTGTACAACTGCTTCCTCGGCACCTACCCGATGATGCAGTCGGACAGTCTCTACTTCAAGACATCGGGCTTCCTGGCCCTTGCCGTGGTCTGCCTCCCCGCCATTCCCGCCATCTGGGCCCTCGTCACGGGCCGCCGCGACCCGATCGACGAACCCGAGGAAGCGCCCTCCGCCGGTCCGGCCCCGGCCGAGCCGGAGGCCCCCCCTCCGCCGGAGCCGGACAGGCCCGAGACGCCGGCCGTCCCCCCGGTGGAGAGCAGGACGCCCCGCGACTACCTCGTATCGCGGAAGGGCCTGGTCACCTTCGCCGTCCTCGGTCTGGCGGGCTGGTCCGCGTACTTCGCCTTCAAGCCCTACCGGTACGGGGAGTACGCCCGCGAGGGCCTCATCCCCAGGGCCGAAGCCGTCGAGAAGGCCGAGGAGATCCGGGAGCAGCTCGGCCTGCCGCTCGAGGGCTACCGCCGGACCGCCTCCTTCTCCAGCAGCCTCGGCTCCGGCCACTTCACCCATCTCCTGCGCAAGGCCGGACCGGAGCGGGCGGACACGCTCGCCGCCGAGCACACCTCCTCCTGGAACTGGTACGTGCGCTGGTTCCGCCCCCTCGAGAAGGAGGAGCTGACCATCGGCATCGACGGCCATGGAGAGCTGTCCTACCTCTCCCACGCCGTCCCCGAGAGCCAGGAGGGCGCGGAGCTCGAGATCGAGAAGGCCGAGGTCATCGCCCGGGAATTCCTGCTCCAATACCTGGAGCGGGACGTGGCCGATACCACACTCTACAAGCGACTCGAGGGGCGCTCCTCCAAACGCGAGAACCGGGTCGACCACAGTTTTGTGTGGGAACGGACCGACATCAAGGTCGAGGACGGCGAGTTCCGCGTCCTCGCCTCGGTGCACGGCGACCGCATCGGCCGCGGGTACGAGGCCTACAAGGCGCCCGAGGAATTCCTGCGCGAACTGAGAGAGCGCACGGCCAAGAGCTCGGTGGTGGACACCCTCGGCATGATCCTCATCTTCGCCACCCTCGTGCTGGGCGTCATCCACCTGCTGCGCGCCTACCGCCGGGGGGACGTCACGTGGGGTCTGCCCCTTCGCCTGGGGCTGCTCGTCGGGGCGCTGACCCTGTTCGAGGCCCTCAACGAGCTGCCCGTATTCTACCGCGGTTTCGACACCAGCGTCGCCTTGGGCACCTTCCTCGGCAAGGAGGCCATCGGTCTCGCCTTGAAGGTCGTCGGCATGGCCATCATGGCCTTCCTCGCGGGCGCCCTCGGCGACACCTTCTTCCGCAGCGAACGCCCCGGCGAGATGCAGCTCCCCGGCTGGATCGACGTGCTCCGCCTTCGGGCCGGCAGCGCGGCCCTCTGGGGGCAGGTGATCTTCCTGGTCCCATGCTGGCTCGGCATCTCCAGGGGCCTCGGCGTGTACACCGCCCGCCTGAACCTGGCCTTCCTCGGGGAGTACCTCACGGCCTCCGGCGGAACCCCCGCCGGCATCGACACCTGGCTTCCGGCCCTCGGTGAGGTCATCGACGAGGTCAGGGCCATCCTCTTCGTTCCCCTTCTGCTGCTCGGCGTCCTGTTCGTCTGGCGGCGCACTGCGGGCCGGACCTGGCTGCTCGTCCTGGGCGTGGTCCTCGTCCTCCTCTTCCGGTCCGTCGTCTCACCGGCCAGGGACTTCTACCACGCCGGATTCCTCTTTGCGGGATTCCTCCCGATGGTCCTGGTCCTGGGCTATCTGGTCTGGAAGCACATCCGCTTCAACCTGCTCTTCTACGTGGTGATGATCTGGGGTTCGCTCGTCCCCCTCGGCATCCGGTTTCTCGAATTCGAGGCCGGATACTTCAAGATCAACGGCGTGCTCATAGTCCTCTTCGGCCTCGCCCCCCTCTTCCTCGCTCTCCTCGCCTGGCACCGCGAGCGAGCCTCGCAGCCCGGCCTCCCCGACGCCGGGCGCGGCGATCCCTGACCCCGCCGGATCGGCAACATCCCGACCGACAGAATCCCCGCGGACCAGCCGGCGGACTCAGCCGGCTGGAACTCATGCTGTTGCGGATGCGGGGGAGCGCAGGCGGCGCCTGCCCGGGGGATCAGCGCAGCTTGGGGTTGGCGGCGTGGCGCTCGCGGTCGCGGCGGGTCCGTGCCTCCAGCCTCGCCGCGAAGGCCTCCTCCAGATCGACGCCGGTCTGGTTGGCCAGGCAGATGAGCACGAAGAGGACGTCGGCCATCTCGCCGGCCAGGGCCTGGCGGCCCTGCTCCTCGCCCGGCTTGAAGCTCTGCTCGCCGTAGAGGCGGGCCATGAGGCGGGCCACCTCGCCCACCTCCTCGGCGAGGATGGCGGTGTTCGTCAGCTCGCCGTAGTAGCGCACGCCGATGGTGCGGATCCACTCGTCCACCTGCCGCTGGAGGCCGGCGAGGGTGGCGTCGGACACGGGGTAGTCCCGGCTAGCCGGCGGCCAGGCTCTCGAGGACTTGGACGGGAACCGGCTCGAGGCCGTCTCTGCGGCGCTGCTGGTTGACGTCGTCGATGCGCCAGGGCACGGCGGAGCCGTCGTCGCGGAAGCGGGCGTAGTAGCCGCCCTGGCAGCGGCTCACCGGCATGAGCGGCTCGGGCCGGCGCACCGCCGCCAGCTGCGCGGCGGACATGCGGTCGCCGGTGGACAGGTCGACGACGTCGATCTGCTCGGGGCGGATGCGGCCCTGGCCGCGGGCCTCGGCGAACTGCAGGTAGGGCGTCTGCGCGGGATCGAGGCCCATGAGCCAGGTGGCCACGGCGTCGACGTGGACCTCGTTGACGCCGGCCACGGACCATCCGAGGGGGTAGTTCTCGCCCTCGTTGAAGGCGGTGCCGTCGCGGCCGATGAGCCCGTCCACCACGCACAGCCGCGGCATGCCGAGACTGCGCACCGCCGCCACGATGTCGCACAGCTTGTGGTAGAAGCGCTCCTCGAAGACGCTGAGGCCGGAGTCGCCGAGGCGGTTGAGGGCCTCCTCGCCGACGGGCTCGTCGCAGGGCTGCACCGTGCACAGGTGCCTCTCGGGGCGGCCGAGGACGCCCATGAGGTTCTTTATGGCGAGGGTGGTGCAGCCGAGGTTGTGGCACTTGGCCAGCGGCGCGTTGACCAGGAAGGCGCAGTCGGTGACCGCCGTGTACACGGGATACTGCTGGAAGACGACGCCTCCCGGGACCTCGACGTCGCGCGTCGGCGTGTCGTTGAAGGGGACCAGCCGCGCCCCGGCGCCGGCGATGGAGTCGGCGTACCCGGTGAGCTTCCAGGTGTGGCCCCCGCCGGGGTTCTCCCCCGACTGGCCGTCGCCGACCTCGATGCGCGACGGCTCGACGCCGCGGTCGGCAAAGGACTCGGCGAGGCCGGCCAGGAACCCGGGATGGGTGATGATGCGCTTGTCGGCGGGATAGAGGACGGTGGCGTTGGGCTTGATGCAGATCGTGCCGCTGGCCGGCAACTCGAGATCGAGGCCGTCCACGGCGGCCCTGGCCAGCTGCCGGTAGCTCTCCCAGGGCGCCGTGTTCCCCTGCACGGGGACTCGCGCCAGGTACACCGCTTCGGGCTTCAGCTCCACTCCCATCCGATCCCCCTTACAGGCGTTCGATGCGGGCCCCGAGCAGCGTCAGGCGCTCCTCCAGGCGCGTGTGGCCGCGGTCGAGCTGGTAGAGATTGGTGATCTCCGTGCGGCCCTCGGCGGCCAGGCCGGCGAGGACGCAGGCGGCGCCGGCGCGGATGTCGCTGGCCCGCACCCGGGTCCCCTTGAGGCGGGAGGGCCCGTGGACGATCACCAGCTGGTCCTTCTCCGGCGAGATCCGGGCCCCGAACTGGCGCAGGTTCTTCACGTGGCCCATGCGGTTCTCGAAGACGGTCTCGCGGATGAAGCTGTCGCCGTGGGCGGTGCAGGCCAGGGCGGTGAGGCCGGGCTGCAGGTCGGTGGGCATCCCCGGGTAGAAGGTGGCCACCACGTTGATCGGCGACAGCTGCCCGGGGCCGTTCACGGTGACCCGCGCTCCGTCGTGGACCTGAAGCTCCACGCCCATCTGCCGGACCTTGGCCTCGAAGATCTCCAGGTGGTCGAGACGCACCCCCGTGAGGGTGGCCTCGCCGCGGGTGATCGCCGCCGCCATGAGCATGAGCCCGGCGTCGAGGCGGTCGTGCATGACCGTGTGCTCGGCGCCGCGGAGGCGGTCGACGCCGGTGATGCGCACGTGGCGCGTGCCCAGGCCCTCGATGCGGGCCCCCATCTTGGTCAGGAGCTCGCCGAAGTCGGCGATCTCGGGATCGGAGGCGGCGTTGACGATGAGCGACTCGCCGGCGCACAGGCTGGCGGCCATGATCAGGTTCTCGGTGCCCGTGTGGCTCGGCACGTCGCAGTACATCTCGGCTCCGCGCAGACCGTCGGCTCGCACCACGTAGCCGCCCGAGGGGGTGCCTTCCACGATCGCCCCCATGCGCGCGAACCCGCGGTAGTGGTAGTCGGTGCCGCGCTCGCCGATGGTGCAGCCCCCTACCTCGTCGATCGTGGCCGTGCGGAAACGGCTGATCAGGGGGCCCACGAAGAGCAGGGAGGCGCGCATGCGCGCCGCCATCTCCGGCGGCAGCTCGGTGGAGTCGACGGTGGTCGTGTCGATGACGGCGGTGCCGACCGCCGGGTCGAAGTCGACGCGGGCCCCGAGGCGGCGCAGGATCTCGAGGGCCACCAGCACGTCCTTGACCGGCGGCACGCGATGCAGGACGGTCTGTCCCTCGGAGGCCAGCAAGGAGGCGGCGATCATCGGCAGGGCCGCGTTCTTGGAGCCCTGGATCTCGGTCTCTCCCCGCAAGGGCCGGGCGCCCTCGATGCAGAGTGCTTCTTCAGCCATCTCTCGAATTCTCTTTTTCCCGCGGGGAGGAGAGGGCGGAGGGGGGTCGGGAAGGGCTGTCGGGGAGTGGGGCAAATGTAACCGGGCCCGTCCCGATCCGTCAACCGGGAAATCACACCTAACACATTGGCTTGACAGACAGATAGGCCTGCGTATATTCGCCCCCAACAGGCTGCTCTACCCCCACTCGAAACACCTTTTCCACCCCTCTTTCAGGAGACACACCGCATGGCCGAAGCACCCACGATCATCGCCTGGCTCAAGCCCGTCTGCGGCTGGAGCGCCGGGGTTCGCGAGGTCTTCGACCGGCACGGGCTGGAGTACGAAGACCGTGACATCATCAGCAACCCCAACCACTACGCCGAGATGGTCCAGAAGACCGGCCAGCCCCTCTCTCCGTGCGTCGAGATCAACGGCCAGGTGCTGGCCGACGTGAGCGGCGAGGAAGTGGAGGCGTGGATGGTGAAGAACCAGGTCGTCGGGGCCCTGGCCCGGTAGACCGCCCAGACCTCCCGAAGCGACGAACGCCCGTGGTCCCCGGGGGCCGCGGGCGTTTGTGTGTACGGCCCGTCAGCCGGCCAGGATCTGCGACAGGAGGCGGCGCATCGCTTCGGTGATGTTGGGCTGCTCGTGGTTGAGGGGCCCCTCGGAGGCGGGCCTCACCAGGGTCAGGGCGCCAAGGGGCGGACCGTCCCCGTCGGCCAGGGTCAGTACATAGAGGAAGCCCACGTTGCCGGCCCCTTCCGGCAGCAGATGCGAGGCCAGGGCGGGAGGCAGTTCCGGCTCCTCCCCGGGGGCCTGCTGGCCCATGACCAGCAGCGCCTGGCCGGCCTCGAAGGCCCGCCCCGCCAGCCCGGAGGCGGCTCCGTTGACGGGCTGTCCGTAGAACGCCTCGGCCGACAGCCTCTCCCGGATCTGCTCCGGCGAGCCCTCCTTCGACAGCACCTCCTGCAGGTGCAGCCGGCCGTCGCCGTCGACCCGCTCCCAGAGCATGAGGTGGGCCACCTCGATCTGCATGAGCAGCTCCAGGCCGCGGCGCATCGCCGCGTCGGCGGGCATCTGCCGCAGGTGCGCGCCGATGTGCTCCGGGATCGCCGCGGGCTCCGGCATCTGGAAGGGGATCACGCTCACCGCCATCTTCGGGCTCTCTTCCTTGACAATCTTTCGGGGGCGCGGATATATTCGCCGCTTCGTTCGAGACTGGCTCTTTAGCTCAGTTGGTAGAGCAGGGGACTGAAAATCCCTGTGTCCGCGGTTCGATTCCGCGAGGAGCCACCACTATTGCAGCAAAGGGAAGACAGGCACTTGGCCATAGCCGGTCAAGTGCCTGTCGCCTTTTCGGTCGGACAAGCACCGGCCATGATCTCCGCCGCCGCATGCTCCGCCCTCAGGAGGTCCTCCATGACCCTCTCCGCCCCGCGCCCACGCATGACCGCCGAAGAGCTGTTCGATCTTCCGGATGACGGCGGTCGATTCGAGCTCGTAGAAGGAGAACTCGCCCACATGACCCCGACTGGAGGTGAGCATGGCGCCCTGGCGATTCGAATTGGGCGTCTGCTCGACGTATATGTCGAAGAGCACGACCTCGGCGTCTGCTGCGGCGCCGAGACCGGGTTCATTCTCCGGCGCGGCCCCGATACGGTGCGCGCCCCGGACGCCGCCGTCGTGCTGAAGTCCCGTATTCCCGATACGGGCATCCCCTCCAGCTACTGGCCCTTCGCTCCCGACCTCGCCGTCGAGGTCGTCTCGCCCTCGGACCGCCTCGCCGAGGTCCACGTCAAGATCACCGAGTTCTTCGCCGCCGGGACGCGCCTGGTCTGGCTGGTGGAACCCGAGACGCGGATGGTCCACGTATACCGGTCTCCGCAGGAGGTCGAGGTGGTTGGCACGGAGCAGGATCTCGATGGCGGCGATGTTCTGCCGGGGTTCCGCTGTGCGGTGTTGCGGCTGTTCCCCGCGGCTCGACCACCTGGATGAGTATCGACTCTCGAGAACCCACAATGTGGAAGATCTATCTGAATCGGAGAACTCGATCAATCTCCAGGAACGTGTTGCAGCCGTGACTCGCGGGAACCGTACGCCCGGCAAGCAGCGGTGACCGAACGACTCGGCCGGTTCGTCGACTCCGACCCCTTCCAGTACGGGGTCCTCGCCGTCATCGTCATGGCGGCGGTGCTGGTGGGGCTGGAGACGTCGCGGGATCTCGTAGCCTCCCACGGATCCCTGCTGCACGCCCTCGACCGGGTGGTCCTGGGCATCTTCGCCCTGGAGGCGGTCCTCAAGATCGGGCGCTACGGCGGGCGCTGGTACCGCTACTTCCTCGACCCCTGGAACGTCTTCGACTTCCTCATCGTCGTCGTCTGCCTGCTGCCGGTGGGAGGCCAGTACGCGGCGGTGCTGCGGCTGGCGCGGGTGCTGCGGGCCATGCGCCTGGTGACGGCCGTGCCGCGGCTGCAGCTGCTGGTCAGCTCGCTCCTCAAGTCGATCCCCTCCCTGGGCTACGTGGGCCTGCTGCTGACGGTGCTGTTCTACGTGTACGCGGTGATGGGCGTCTTCCTCTTCCGGGGCAACGACCCCGTCCACTTCCAGGATCTGTCGACGGCGCTGCTGACCCTCTTCCGGGTGGTGACCCTGGAGGACTGGACCGACGTGATGTACATCCAGATGTACGGCAGCAGCGCCTACCCGGGATACGCCGAGTTCGCCCAGGCCCACCTGCGCGAAGCCTCCCAGGGCCGGTACTTCCTCGGGGCCGCGTTCTTCGTCTCCTTCGTCATGCTGGGAACGATGATCATGCTCAACCTGTTCATCGGCGTGATCATCAACTCCATGTCGGAGGCCGAGGCCGAGAAGGAGGCGGAGGAGCGGCGGCGCCATCTCGAGCGCGACGGCGAGATCAGCGTCGGCGACGAGATCCGCCTCATCGAGGAGGAGGTGGAGAAGCTGGGGCGGCGGCTGGGAGAGCTGCGGAAGCGGGCGGTACGGGACTAGCCGTTGCGCGCCTGGCGAATAACCAATTGCATGACGCATGCCGTACAGCGAGCGATGAGCGTGAGAGCTACCTGCAGCGAAGCGAG
>CAZEHQ010000202.1:0-8189 GCA_964512165.1 uncultured Gemmatimonadaceae bacterium
CCCTGGGATGCTCGCCCAGCAGGTGCAGGGCGGCGACGCCGAAGTGGCCGTTGTCGACGACGGCGTGATGCCCGCCTTCGCGGGAGTGGCGCTGCCCGTCGACGTCCGGCCACCAGCGCTCCAGAAGGCGCACGAGGCAGACGCGGGCCGACTCCTTCTCGGCGGCCGGCAGCTCGCCGTCGAGCAGGTCGAGGGCCAGGGCGAAGGCCTGCATGTAGCGGTTGGCCGTGTAGAAGTGCTCCTCCACGGCGTAGTCGTGGTCCCAGGCCGCCGCCGCCCGCAGCCAGGCGCGGGCCCGGCCGAGCCAGCGGCGGTCGCCTGTCATCCGCCAGGCGAAGGCGTAGTTCTCGATGAGGGCGGTGGCCTGCATGCCGGTGTAGAAGGTCAGGTAGAGCTGGTGGTAGGGGTGGGGGCTGTCCGGGCGCCGCGGGATGCGGCGCCACGGCCGCCGGCGGGCGTACAGCTCGCAGTCGGCCAGCAGGTTGGCGAGGATGCGCCGGCGCACCGGGTCGGCTGCCGGCTCGAAGCGGAAGTCCGGATCGTCGGCCGGCCGCAGCAGCCGGGGCCGCCGGCGGCGGATCACCGGGAGGGCGGACGGCATCAGAAGTGGTCGGGCTCCCAGTAGAGGACCTCACGCCGGGGGAACCACTCCTCCAGCTGGCGGACCGCCCCGGCCCCCAGCGGGATCCCGCGGCCGCGAAGGATCGGCTCCACGTCGCGGCCGGAGGACTCGCCGAAAAGCAGCCGGCAGGTGAGGTCGTGGGGCAGCCGGCGCACCCACTCCTCCGCTTCGGGCGCGGCCTTGGAGATCAGGTCGTCCAGGTGCAGGGGCAGGACCATCATCGAGGCCTCTCCCGTCAGGTGCAGGTCCGCCCCGGAGGCGCCGACCAGGGCGTCGACGAAGGGATGGGCATGGGGGATCTCGCCCTCCACCCGTTTCAGGCCGGCCGCCGCGCACTCCCCGAGCAGGTAGCCCACGAGGGTTTCCAGGGCGGCAGCGCTCTCCCAGGCGACTTCGTTCACCCAGGCGCCGCCCTCGTCGTCCCTCTCCCAGTTGATGTACCCGCCGAGGTCGGCGCCGTCGCGGACGACGGCGGTGGGCAGCACCCCCCGCAGGCGCGAGGGGGCGTAGTCCCAGTAGGGGCGGGGGCGCAGCAGGGTGCCGCTGCGGCCGGCGTTGTGGCGCTGATAGAGGGCCGCCGTCTCTTCCAGGTCGAGGCTCTCGTCGAAGGGACGCACTTCGAGGCCGGACCGCCCGGACCCGGGAGGCGCCGGCAACTCGGCGCGGAATCCCATGAGAGGGATGCAGCTCCACCCCATGCGCCGGTAGAACCGCGCCGGGATGTCGGAGAACAGCAGGCCCAGGTCGCAGCCGTCGTCGCCCATGTGCCCGGCCGTGTGCCGCATGAGCCGCGTCGCCAGGCCGCGGCCCCGGTGGTCGGGATGGGTGGTGACACCGCCGATGCCGCCCATGCGCACCGGCGTGGCGCCGAGGTGGACCCACCGGTCCCAGATGCGCAGGGCCGACACGAGGCGGCCGCCGGCGGCGATGACCTGGGTGTGGGACGGGCGCCAGGTGGGGTCGCCCTCGATGTAGCCCCGGTAGCGCTCGTGGCCCCGGGGGTTGTGGGAGGTGCAGAGCAGGTCGATCAACTCGTCGAGCTCGGACTCGCGGACGGGGCGGATCGATTCCATGGGGGTCAGGAAGTCCTGGCGGGTTCCGGGGGGAGTCCGAGGTGGTTGCCCGGGGGCGGGGGATGTACCAAGCTCATGAGTGGGGGGGAGACAAGATAGAGGCCCATGGGTGAAGGCGCCGGAGCGTGAGTCGATGAATCTGAAGGAGACGACGGCCCTGGTGACGGGGGGCGGCCGCGGCATCGGCCGGGCGGTGGCCGAGGCCCTGGCGGAGGCCGGCGCCGCGGTGGTGGTGAACTACCTGGCCGACAGGGCCGCGGCGCAGCGGACGGTGGAGGGCATCCGGGACTGCGGGGGGCGGGCCTGGGCCGTGCCGGCCGACGTGGCCGATCCCGCCCAGGTGGAGGCCCTGTTCGCCGAGGCCCGGCGTCTCCTCGGGGGCCGCCTCGACATCCTCGTGAACAACGCTGGCGGCCCGGGTGTGCGCCGGCCGGTGGCGGAGCTGAGCCTGGAGGAGTGGCGGCGCTGCCTGGCGGTGAACCTCGACGGCGTCTTCCTGTGCACCCGGGCGGCCCTGCCGCTGCTGCCCGACGGCCGCGGCCGCATCGTCAACGTGACCTCCATCTCGGCGCGCTCCGGCGGCGGCCCCGGTGGCTCCCACTATGCCGCCGCCAAGGCCGGGGTCAGCAACTTCACGCGCGCCTGCGCCAAGGAGCTGGCGCCGCGGCGGATCACCGTGAACGGCGTCGCCCCCGGCGTCATCGACACCGACCTGCACCGGCGGGGCACGCCGGCGGAGGAGCTGGCGGCGGTGACCGCCCAGGTCCCCCTCGGGCGCGCCGGCAGCGCCGGGGAAGCGGCGGCGGCGGTGGTCTTCCTCTGCGGCGGGGAGGCCGGCTACATCACCGGAGAGATCCTCGAGGTCAACGGCGGCCTGCGCATGGACTGAGATGCTCCCTGGATCTCGTCAGACCTCGGGGGTGACCCTGCGCGCGGTGCTCTGCGGCGCGGTGCTGATGGGAGCGATCTCCGTGCTCGGCCCCTGGGCGGTCCTCATGGTCAAGGGATCGCAGCTCACCGGCGGCGCCATCCCCATCATCGCCGTCCTGTTCCTCTTCGTCATGACCGCCGTGGCCGTGCCGGCTCTCAAAGCGCTCCACCACCGGCTGGCCTTCTCCCCCTCCGAGGTGATCACCGTCTACGGGATGATGCTGGTCGGTTCGACCATCATCACCGGTTTCACCGGCCACTTCCTGTCGGTCATCACCGGGGCCATGTACTACGCCAGCCCCGAGAACGACTGGAAGGCGCTGTTCGTGGAGCATCAGCATCCCTGGGTGTCGCCCACCGACCCCGGGGCCGTGCAGTTCCTCTACGAGGGACTTCCCGAGGGCATGGCCCTTCCCTGGTCGGCCTGGGTCCTCACCTTTGCCGCGTGGATGCCCTTCATGGCCGTCCTCTACGGGGTCGTCTTCTGCCTGGCGGTGCTGCTGCGCGGCCAGTGGATCGACAACGAGCGGCTGCTCTTTCCGCTCACGAGCCTGCCGCTGGCCATGACCCGGGACGCGGGGACCTCCGGGGGCTTCGTCAGCCCCCTGTTGAGGAGCCGGCTGATGTGGCTGGGGTTCGCCGTGCCCTTGCTGCTGCACTCCTGGAACTCCCTCTCCGCCTACCACGACGGCATCCAGCCCCTGGCCGTGATCGGTTCCTTCAGCCTCCTCGAGGGAGAGGTGAGGGTGCCCTTTCGCCTCAACTTTCCGATCATCGGCGTGGGCTACCTGATGTCGCTGGGGGTCTCCTTCAGCATCTGGTTCTTCTACGTCCTGGGGGTCGTCCAGACCTGGGTCTTCACGCGCATCGGCCTGGACATCGGCGGCGGCGACGTGTGGAACTCCGGCGGCGGCCCCGCGGCGATCATGCACCAGCAGGCCGGGGCCCTCGTGGTCCTGGTCGGATTCGTGCTGTGGACGGCGCGGCGCCATCTGGGCGGCCTGCTGCGCCAGGCCCTGGACAACGAGGGGGGCCACGAGGAGGTCGTGGCGCCGCGCACCGCGATCCTCGGCCTGCTGGCGGGGGTGGCCGTCCTGGTGGCGTGGCTCACCCTGACCGGGCTCAGCCTGTACGTGGCCGTTCTGCTGGTGCTGGGGGCCCTGGTCGTCTACATCGGTGTGGCCCGCATCATCTGCGAGGCCGGCCTCCCCGCGGTGCAGACGCCCATGGTGCCCCAGGCCTTCATCACCCGCGGTTTCGGACCGGCGGTGCTGGGCCTGCGGAACATGACCGGACTGGGCTTGAGCACGGTATGGGTGGGGGCCGGGGGGCTCACCACCATCACGAGCGCCATGCTTCACACCTTCAAGCTGAAGTCCATCGCCGGAGAGCGGCCGGACCGCCGCCTGCCCTGGATCTTCCTCGCCGCCATAGTCGTCGGGATGGCCGGCTCGATCTGGGTCACCATGCGCCTGTCGTATGCCTACGGCGGCATCAACATGCACGCCTGGTACTTCGAGGGAGCTCCCAGGTGGCCCCTGACCTACATGGCCTCGGTCTACAACGATCCGGAATCGTCCTTCGCGCCGAGGATGCTGTTCACGGGGCTGGGGGGCGGCTTCATGGCCCTGCTCTTCTTCCTGCGCCAGCGCTTCCCCTGGTGGCCCCTCCACCCCATCGGCTATCCCATCGCCACCACCTACCCCATCGTCTCCTACGACTGGTTCGCCCTGTTCATGGCCTGGGCCGCCAAGGGACTGGTCCTGCGCCACGGCGGCGTGCGGGCCTACCGTTCCCTCGTGCCCTTCTTCCTGGGCCTGATCCTGGGCGAGTTCTTCACCGCATGCATGTGGGTCTTCATCGATGGGGCCTACGGTGTGGAAGGAAACATGATCTTCAATTCCTGAGCTTGTTCATGCCGAGTGAATGGATCGCGTGGCTGCTGGCCGCCGCGGCCGCGGTCACGGCCTGGCTGGTTGGACGGACCGCGGCCCGGGGCATGGCCCGTCCCATGGGCTGGGGTTCCTTCGGGCTGTTCACCGTGGGCGCCGGTCTCTGGCTGTTCGGCGACACCTGGGCCTACTACCACGCCGGGAAGGAGCCGGCCCTGCGGTTCTCCTACTGGGGCTCCTACCGCGAGCACCAGATGTGGGGGGAGATCGTCGAGGCCTTCCGGCGGCGCCACCCGGAGATCGACGTCCGGCGGGAGTACATCACCGGCCGCTACACCGACAAGATCCAGAAGCTGCTGCTGGCCGGCGAGGCGCCGGACGTCATGATGTTCGCCGACGAGCACTTCCCGCGCTTCGTCCCCAGCGGCAAGCTGGAGGCCCTCGACGGGTACTGCCGGTCACCGGACCGTCCCCTGGACCTGGAGAGGGACTTCTTCGAAACCTCGGCGGCCCACTTCCAGGTCGATGGCCGGGCCTACGGGATCCCCGTCTTCGGCGGCAACTGCCTGATCCTCTACAACCGCGACGCCTTCCGGGAGGCCGGGCTGCCCGAGCCGCCGGAGCGCTGGACCCTGGACGAGTTCCTCGCCACCAGCCGGCGCCTCACGGCGGACACCGATGGCGACGGCCGCATCGACCGCTACGCCTTCCTGGTGCCCGGCTGGGTCTACTGGATGCCCTTCCACTTCGCCCTCGGCGGCCGCTACCTCGACCCGACCCGGCGCCACTGGCGCCTGTGGGGCCCGGAGGCCGAGACTTCCTTCGCCTTCTGGCAGGACCTGCGTCACCGCCACCACGTGGCGCCCCACCGGGATGAGCTGGGCGAGACCGGCGGGGTCGCCTTCATGACGGGCCGCGTGGCGATGCAGGTGAACGGCCCGTGGGCGATGCCGCCCCTCAACGCGGCCGGGGTGAGCTACGACGTGGCGCACACGCCGTCCGGCCCCGATGGGCGGGCCACCCGGGTGACCTGGGACGGGCTGGTCATGTTCAGCGGATCGCGGAAGAAGGACGAGGCCTGGAAGTTCATCCATTTCGCCCTCGGTCTGGAGGCCCAGGAGACCGTGGCCCGCTACCAGCGCTCGATCCCCGCCCTCGAGGCGGCGGGGCAGGCCTTCATCGACGCCAACCCCGAGGTCCGCGCCGGGCGCTTCATCGAGGCCCTGGAGTACTCGCGCTTCCAGCCGATCACGGCGGACTGGGCCCTCATGTCCCGGGAGATGTCCGGCGAGGTCGACCTGATGCTCGACGGCCGACAGTCTCCGCGCCAGACTCTGCTGGACCTGGTGCGCAACGCGCACCTGTCCGAGCGGTTCATCATGCCCGAGGTGGATTGACGACGGAGGAGAGACCGATGCCCATGCGCGAACGCCCCGACCTGCTGACCGGGGAAAGCCCCGAAGGTCTGCGGGTTTTCCAGCTGACCACACAGGAGTCGCCCTCCTCCCACATCTACATGGAGGCGCAGATCTTCACGCCCGACTCGCGGCGGTTCCTCCTCCATCACCCGGCCCGGGCCCACGGCATCGACTTCATGGATCCCGCCCACCGCTACCTGGTGTGCGATCTCGATTCCGGGGGCCAGCTGACGCCGGTCATCGAGGAGGTGGGCGCCACGGCGCCGTCGGTGTCGCCGGACGGCCGGTTCCTCTACTACTTCGTCGACGCCACGACCCCCTGCAGGCCGGGGCGGCTGACCCTCAAGCGGGTGGGCATGGACGGCGGAGGCCGCGAGGAGGTCGCCGTCGTCGACGGCGTACCCGCCGGCTGGCCGGGGCCGTTCTCGCGGCCGTATTCGCTGTCGACGATCTCCTCCGACGGCGCCCGGCTGGCGATCTCCGGCTTCCTCGGCGACGGCCGCGCGGAGAACGCTCCCTGGGGGCTGCTGGTCTTCGATGTCGCCTCGGGCGGGGTGGAGCTGATCCTGCAGGGGCCGTCGTGGTGCAACGTCCACGCCCAGTACTGCCGGTCCACCGACCCCGAGGCCGCCCGCGACATCCTGATCCAGGAGAACCACGGCAACCTCTGCGACGCCGCGGGCCGCTGCACGCGGCTGGTGGGCGGCGAGGGCGCCGACGTCCACGTCATCCGCGACGACGGCACCGGGTTCCGCGACCTGCCCTGGGGGCGCGACGGCAACGAGTTCTGCCAGGGGCACCAGTGCTGGATCGGCCGCAGCCGGCGGGCCGTCACCAGCACCTCCCGGCGCGATCCCCGCGGCGCCGAGCTGATCGAGGGGAGCCCCGCGCCCCACGCCGGCCACGTGGGGCTGCGCACGCCGGGAGGGCAGCGCAACGACCTGACCCGCCGCCTCCCGGAGCCCGACTTCTGTCACTTCGCCACCGACATCGCCGGACGCCGGCTGATCTCCGACTCCGGCCCGAGGGACGGCGGCGGCGGCCTGTGGCTGGGCAGCCTGCCAGCCGACGGCCGGTCGCCGGTGGAGGACTGGACGTGGCTGCTGAACCCGCGCTCGACGTGGCGCAAGGAGAGCCACATCCACCCCTTCCTGTCGCCGGACGGGCGCACGGGGTTCTTCAACTCCGACGAGAGCGGCGTCCACCAGTGCTACATGGTGAGGGGCTGGGAGGACTGAGGACCAGCCGCCCCGAGCTCAGTTGCCGAAGCCCTCGCTGTCGTAGCGGGCGCGGATGCGGCCCTCGTCGTCGAGGTTGGAGTTGCCGAGGATGGCGACCTCGAGCTGCTCCTTGTTGGACTCGGGGTTGGTGATGGGGCTGGTGTAGGTGAGCAGGTAGAAGCTCCTCGACAGGTCGGTGATCTCCTTCTGGATCTCGAGGAAGGCCTGCTTCAGCTCGGAGATGATGTCGGCCTCGAAGAAGCCCATGGTGCCGAAGGTGAGTCGCCGCAGCGGACCCCGTTCGAGGTCTTCGGTGTTGAGGGCGGCCACGTAGATCTTCTTGAGCTCGCCGCCGGAGCCCATCATGGCGTCGATGGCGTCCTCGACCTGCAGGCTCGGGTCGGCGTTGTGGAAGCCGTCGGTGAAGACCACCAGGCTGCCGTCGACGATCTCGGTGAGGGAGACCCGGTCCTCCCACAGACCGGCCACGTCCATGATCGCCCCGTAGAGGTTGGTGGAGGGGATCAGGTCGTCCTCGGGGATGGAGGCCACGGCCTCGGCCAGGACCTCGGGGTCGGAGGTGAAGTCCTGGATCCGCCGGGTGTCGCTGTCGAAGACGTAGATGGCCATCTCCTGGTTCTGGCGGATGCTCTCCACCAGGAAGGTGACGGCCTCCTTGATCTGGGGCACCTGGCCGCGCACGCTGGAACTCATGTCGAGGAGGAGCACCGTGGGGATGGTGAAGGGGATCGCCGAGGTGCTCACCGTGAGGCCGGACTCGACGCCCACCTTGCGGCCGTTCTCGGCGACGACGAAGTCCGCCTCGCCCAGGCCGGGGACGCCGCGGCCGCCGGCGTCCTTCACCTGCAGCAGCAGGCCCACCTCGCGCGCCTGCGGATCGACGGAGAGCTCGTACTCGGTGAGGTAGTAGAACCGTTCGGAGTCGTAGTCGCAGCTGCCGTCGTCGGTGTTGGCGGAGCGCGAGAAGTTGAGGCCCGCTATGTCGGTGCAGCCCGGAATCTCCGGCTCCTCGG
>CAZEHQ010000203.1:0-5312 GCA_964512165.1 uncultured Gemmatimonadaceae bacterium
TGCCTGTTCTTCGCCTTCCGCGGCGACCGCCTGCTCCACCGCGCCGCGGCGGCCGACGGCGACGGCCTGCTGCCGAAGGCGGCCTCCTTCGACGAGATCGCCCCCGCCCGCGGGGAACCCCACTACCTCGGCCGCAGCGGCGGCCTCCACTGCTTCGCCGTCGACCTCGGCGACGACGCCGAGCCGCCGGCGGGAATGGACCTGCAGGGCCTGCGCAGCCTCTACGGCGCCCTCGACGACGAGACCTTCCAGCTCGCCGGGCGCGCCTTCCAGATCCTCGACTGGGACCGCACCCACCGCTTCTGCGGCCGCTGCGGCGCCGCCACCGGACCCCACGACAGCGACCGCGCCCGCCAGTGCCCGGCCTGCGGCCTGCTCTGCTTCCCGCGGGTGGCGCCGGCGGTGATCACCCTGATCCACAAGGGGGAGGAGTTCCTGCTGGCGCGCAACGCCCGCTTCCCCGAGGGCCGCTACTCGATCATCGCCGGCTTCGTCGAGCCCGGCGAGACCCTGGAGGAGGCGGTGGCCCGCGAGATCCGCGAGGAGGTGGGCCTGGAGGTCGCGGAGATCACCTACCAGTCGAGCCAGCCCTGGCCCTTCCCCCACTCCCTCATGGTCGGGTTCCGGGCGCGCTGGGCCGGCGGCGAGATCACCGTTGACGACGACGAGATCGTCGACGCCGGCTGGTACAGCGCCCGCCGCCTGCCGCCGTCCCTGCCCGATCCCATCAGCATCTCCCGGCGCCTGATCGACGCCTTCCTCGCCGAGCATCCGTGATGGCCGCGGCCCGGGCGCTGACCAAGGCCGAGAAGGCGGCCGTCATCCTGGAAACCCTCGACGGCCTCTACCCGATGCCGCCGATCCCCCTCTCCCACCGCAGCCCTTACGAGCTGCTCATCGCGGTGCTGCTCTCGGCGCAGACTACGGACGTCAAGGTCAACGAGGTGACGCCGGCCCTCTTCGCCCGCGCCGACACGCCCGGGAAGATGGTGAAGCTGGAGGTGGAGGAGATCCTGGAGATCGTGCGCACCGTGGGGCTGGCCCCGGGCAAGTCGAGGAACATCCACCGCCTCTCCGAGCTGCTCCTGGAGCGCCACGGCGGGCGCGTGCCCGAGAGCCTGGAGGAGCTGGAGGCCCTGCCCGGCGTCGGCCACAAGACCGCCTCCGTCGTCGTCGCCCAGGCCTTCGGGAAGCCCGCCTTCCCCGTGGACACCCACATCCACCGGCTCGCATACCGCTGGGGGCTGTCCAGCGGCCGCAACGTCGAGCAGACCGAGAAGGACCTGAAGCGCGTCTTCCCCGAGGAGACGTGGAACCGCCTCCACCTGCAGATCATCTACTTCGGCCGCGAGCACTGCCCGGCGCGCAGCCACGACCTCGCCTCCTGCCCGCTGTGCAGCGTCGTGGGGCGGCGCAGCCTGCTGAGGTAGCTCGTGGCAAGCCAATCCGAGACGAGACAAGGAGGCTCTCGACAACTTGGCGAGGAGCGCAGTCGTCAGATGGCCGAGGTGGAGGAGCCCGACGCCGGCTTGGAGATACGCGAAGGATTCGCCGGCAAGTTGCGGGGGGCACTGAAGACCGCGGCCCAGGACGGCACAACTCGCTCGGCCGATCAGGTAGCCAGGAGACTGGGCCTGTCCTGGTGACCCGAAAGCGCCTCTTCCCTGTTTCGGCCGCGAGCACTGCGCGGCTGGCTTGCTCTCTCGGGAGTGGTGAGTGACAATCACTATCGCCATGGAAACCCGGGGAATGGAGGATGTCTTCGTTGCCGCGGCCCGGCTGCAGGAGTTGGTGCCCGAGGCTGTTCTGGTCGGTGGTTCTGCGGCCGTTCACCACGCCGGCCACCGCAGATCGCTCGACGAAGGCCATGTCGTCCGGGACCTGTCTGATGCGGAATGCAACCACCGACTTGGCCACAGGGAGGCGGTTGGCGTGACCGCAGGGATGGACCGCTACTACGCCGATCAACTCGGGCCTGGCGGCCGCCGTGTCGCCACCCAGGTGGCCAGGCAACTGGCGGAACCCCGTCCCGACGACCTGTCGGAAGTGGATCGATGGCGCGACTGGCGGACCGTGGCCGACGCCTGCCGCCGAATCGCCGTCGGAGTCCTCGATCGGCTCGCGGAGGATTCGCCGTGAACCATCGCCACCTGGAGGTCGTCTCCGGCACTCCGGCCGAAGCGCTGCCGCTGGCTGCCATCGTCGACATTCTGCAACGAGGCGATCTCGATGACTGGCGGCCGATCGCCAGGGCCATCCGCCGGGATCCGATGGGTGAGCTCGCCGCCAAGGTGCTTCGCCTGGTGGACGCCTACCCGATGTACGGGACCTCCTCCCTCTGGCGGTCGTGGATCGATCGTTGCCGGGCGCGCGCCGAGGGCACCGCGCCGTCGAAGGAGGTGGTCTCGGGCGACGGGGCGACGGCCATCCGGCTGGACGGCGAGCCCGACAAACGGTCCAATCCATGAGCCGCGAATCCGGGGATCTCGTCTTCCGGGACAGCCGCCTGCCCGAGAATCCGTCCCCGGCCGACCTGAGGGCGGCGGCGGCCGACTACGAGGCGATCTGCCTGGCCAACATCCGCGCCGTGGTCGAGCGCTTCGAGGGCCACGGCGGGACCTACCCCTTCGTCGACACCAAGCTCGACCTGCGCACCGGGCGCGACCACCCGGCGGGCGACCTGGTGAGGGGCCGCGACACGATCTACGGCTGGATCCAGGGCCGCGGGCTGGAGGCCGTGGCCGGTCACGCCCTCTGGGCCGAGGCCGATCCCCGCCCGCCGCTGCGGGAGCTGGCTCCGCGGCTGCGCGCCATGGCCGCCGCCGTCCTCGGCTCGGTGCGCCGGCTGCGCGACCGCAACGAGGGCCACCTGTTCTTCTTCATGTCCCCCGACGGCTCGCCCTTCGCCCTCGGCCCCGGAAACCGCCGCGAGCCGGTGGAGATCACCGCCGCCACGCCGAGCGGCTTCAGCGACCTCTTCGGCGCCAGGGGCCTCTTCGCCGGCGCCCGCCTCCTCGGGGATTCCGCCGCCGAGGCCGAGGCCGTGGAGTGGATGGAGCGGGTCTCGGCCGACATCTGGTCGAGGCGTTTCGCCAGCGACCAGCAGCCCCTCGACCCAACGAACCCGATCGAGACCCTGCCCGGCCGCCACGGCCACGGTCCGTACATGATCCAGCTCGGGGCCGCCGCCCTGGGCGCCCGGGCCGGGCTTCCCGGCGCCGCCGACGACGGGCTGCGCATGGTCCGCCACGTCCTCGACAACCACGCCAACCTGGAGGGCCGCCCGGGGTTCCAGGAGGGCGACTTCTGGGAGTTCGTCGACGACGAGGGGGAGCCCCTGCTCGACGAGGGCTGCATCCTCTCCGACCCGGGCCACGCCCTGGAGTTCGTCGGGCTCGCCTTCAAGCTCCTGGGGGAGGCGGGGAGCCGGCCCGAGGACGCCGGGCTCACCGCTGATCTCTTCCGGGTGATGGACCAGGTCTTCGGCTACGGCTTCCAGCCGGGGCCGGGCGGCATCTGCAAGGCCTACGACCTCGTGGCCCGCCGCCCGATCCACACCGACATGCCCTGGTGGAGCCTGCCGGAGACGATCCGCACCGCGGCCCTCGGCTGGCGGGCCCTGGACGACGACGGGGCGAGGCGGCGGTGCCTGCGCATCTGGGCGGCCTGCCACAACGCCTTCTTCGAGCACTTCCTGCGGCCCGAGGTCCACCTCATGGCGGTGCAGATGCGCGCCGCCGACGGCTCCGTCTCCGCGGCGATCCCGGCCACGGCCGACGCCGACCCGGGGTACCACACGGGGCTGAGCCTCCTCGACGTGGTCGAGGCGGTGAGGACGGCCCCGTGAGCTGGGACACCGTCCTCGTCGGCGCCGGCGCCGCCGGCTGCGTCCTCGCCGCGCGCCTCTCCGAGGCCGGCCGCCGGGTGCTGCTGCTGGAGGCGGGCCCCGACTTCCCCGACCCGGAGGACCTGCCCACCGAGGTGCGGCGGGCCTACGGCGAGCCGGGCATCTGGTCTCGGGCCTTCGGCTACAACACTCGCTTCGGCTGGGGCTACCGGGCGCGCGCCACCGACAGTCACCCGGACATGTACGTCCCCCGGGGGCGGCTGGTGGGCGGCTCCAGCGCCGTCAACGCCCAGATCTTCCTGCGCGGCGTGCCCGAGGACTACGACGGCTGGGCCGCCGCCGGCAACCCGGCGTGGTCCTGGGAGAAGGTCCTTCCCTGCCTCAAGCGGATCGAGGCCGACCCGGACTTCGACGACGACTTCCACGGCGCCGAGGGGCCGATCCCCGTGCACCGGTTCCCGTACGAGGACTGCACGGCGGAGCAGAAGGCGTTCTACGACATCCTGCGAGGCCGCGGGCAGCCGGACTGCCCGGACCACAATGACCCGGACTCGACCGGGGTCGGCCCCCTGCCGCTGAACAACGCCGGCGGCATCCGCTGGAGCGCCGCCCTCGGCTACCTGACCGCCGAGGTTCGGACGCGCCCGAACCTGGAGATCCGCGGCGGCGCCCCGGCCGCGCGGATCGTCGTCGAAGGGGGCCGCGCCGCGGCCGTGGAGATCCGGGGCCCCGCGGGGGTGGAGCGTATCGACGCCGGTGAGATTCTGCTCACGGGGGGAGCCATCGGCTCGCCCCAGCTGCTGCTGCTCTCCGGCATCGGACCGGCCGGTGACCTGGAGGCCCTCGGCATCCCGGTGCAGGCGAACCTGCCGGGGGTGGGCGGCAACCTGCGCTGCCACCCCCAGTGCGGCCTCAGCGTGGAGGCGGAGCCCGCCTTCCGCGGCACCGGGGAGGGTCCGGCCCTGCAGATGGGGTGCCGCTACACCGCCGCCGGGTCCTCCCTGCGCAACGACATGTTCCTCCATCCCGGATCCAGCGCCCCCCGGGGCGGGTACTACTATGACAACGAGATCGTCGGCTTCAACCTGGTGGCCTCCATCTACCTGGCCGCCGGCGCCGGCAGCCTGCGCCTGGCCTCCGCCGATCCCGGGCGCCGGCCGCTGCTCGACTACAACTACCTCGCAGAGTCCGCCGATCTCGACCGCATGCGCGAGGGGGTGCGTATCCTGCTGGACATGCTCGACCACGAGGCCTTCCTCGAGGTCGCCCGGGGGCCGCTGAACATCTCCTCCGCCGACACCGCCTCCGACGCCGCCCTCGACGACTGGATGCGCCGCGTGGTGGCCACCAGCCACCACGTCTCGGGCACCTGCAAGATGGGCCCCGACAGCGACGCCGCGGCCGTCGTCGACGAGTGCGGCCGGGTGAAGGGGGTGGAGGGCCTGCGGGTGGCCGACGCCTCCAT
>CAZEHQ010000203.1:5322-8137 GCA_964512165.1 uncultured Gemmatimonadaceae bacterium
CTGCATCCGCGCCAACACCAACTACACGACCATGATGATCGCCGAGCGCCTGGCCGAGCTGATGGCCGAAGGCCGCTGAGAGAAGCGATGAGCAACCCGGACCTGCGCATCCAGCTCGACCTGCGGATCCCCATGCGCGACGGCGTCGAGCTGTACGCCGCCCTCTACCGCCCGCACGATGGCGAGCGCTTCCCGGTGCTGCTCATCCGCTCGCCCTACAGCACCCAGCGTCAGCGCTACGTCGACTGGTCCGTGCGCTTCGCCGCCGCCGGCTACGCCGTGGTCATGCAGGACTGCCGGGGCCGCTACGAGTCGGAGGGCAAGTGGCGGCCCTACATCGACGAGACCGACGACGGCTACGACACATGCGAGTGGCTCGGGGCGCAGCCCTGGTGCGACGGCCACATCGGCACCTTCGGCGTCTCCTACCCCGGCTTCACGCAGATCCTGCCCGCCCACCTGCGCAGCCCGTACGTGAAGGGCCTGGTGCCGATCGCCAACCAGGAGGACAACTACGGGCACATGCGCTGCGACGGCGTTCTGCAGCTGCAGAACGCGATGAACTTCATCTGGCTCGGGGACCGCACCAACCAGGACGCGCCCCGGGACCTGATCGACTGGGACGAGGTCTACCGCCGCCTGCCGCTGGTGAGCGCCCTCGACGACCTCGGCGAGCGCCCCTTCTACCGGGAGATCGTGCGCCACAGCCGCTTCGACGAGTTCTGGAGCGCCTACAGCATGAAGGAGCGCTATCCCGAGGTGGAGACGCCGGCGTACTTCATCACCGGCTGGTACGACAACCTGCTCCACGAGGGCTTCAAGTGCTTCCGCGGCTTCCGCACCCGGGGCCGCGAGCCGGCCCGCCGGCACACCCGCCTCCTCGTGGGGCCCTGGACCCACACCGCCATCGGCGACAGCGCCCCCTTCGGCGACATCGGCTTCGGCGCCGAGGCGGCGGTCGACATCCCCGCCGAGCACCTGCGCTGGTACGACCAGCGCCTGCGCGGCATCGACACCGGCATCGACGAGGAGCCGCCGGTGCGGATCTTCGTCATGGGCGCCAACCGCTGGCGCTCCGGCCACGAGTGGCCCCTGGCCGGCACCCGCTTCACGCCCTTCTACCTGCACGGCTCGGGACGGGCCAACTCCCTCTTCGGCGACGGCCGCCTGTCGACGCGGACCCCGGCCGAGGCGGAACCGCCCGACACCTTCACCTACGACCCGGAGGACCCGGTGCCCACCTGGGGCGGGCAGAGCATGTTCGCCGACAACACGGGCCCCCGGGACCGCCGGCCCATCGAGCGGCGCGACGACATCCTGGTCTACACCAGCGATCCCCTGGAGCAGGACCTGGAGGTCACCGGCCCGGTGGAGCTGGTCCTCCACGCCGCCTCCGACGCGCCCGACACCGACTTCACCGCCACCCTGGTGGACGTGCATCCGGGGGGCCCGGCGATCCACCTGTGCGAAGGCATCGTGCGGGCCCGCTTCCGCGAGTCCTTCACCGAGCCGAGCCTCATCGAGCCGGGGGGCGTGTACGAGTACCGCATCAGCCTGTGGGAGACGAGCAACCTCTTCCGCCGCGGCCACCGCATCCGCCTGGAGGTCTCGAGCAGCAACTTCCCGCGCTTCGACCGCAACCTGAACACCGGCGAGGACCCGGCCCACGACGACCGGCCGAGGCCCACCGAGCAGACCGTCTACCACGATCCCGCGCGCCCCTCCCACCTGATCCTGCCCGTGATGCCCGCATGAGCGCGGGCGCCCGCATCGGCGCCGACGTGGGCGGCACCTTCACCGACGTCGTCCTCATCGACGGCGAGGGCCGGGTCCATACCCACAAGGCGCCCTCCACCCCGCCGGAGTACGAGCGCGGCGTTCTCGATGCCGTGGCCCATCTCCTCGAGGCGGCGGAGACCGGCGGCAGGCAAGTGCGGCAGGTCGCCCACGGCACGACCGTGGCCACCAACGCCGTCCTCGAGCGCCGGGGGGCGCGCACGGCCCTGGTCACGACCCGCGGCTTCCGCGACGTCCTCGAGCTGCGCCGCATCCGGGCGCCGCAGATCTACGACCTGTTCTTCACCAAGCCGCCGCCCCTGGTGGAGCGCTCCCTGCGGATCGAGACGGATGAGCGCATGGCCGCCGACGGCGAGGTGCTGGAGGCGCTCACCGAGGCGTCCCTGGATGAGCTGGTCGAGCGGCTGCGGGGCGAGGCCGTGGAGTCGGTGGCCGTCTGCCTGCTCCACTCCTACGCCTGGCCGGCCCACGAGCAGACCGTCGGCGAGCGCCTGCGCCGCGAGCTGCCGGGCGTCCCGGTGTCGCTGTCGTGCGAGGTCCTGCCCGAGCGCAAGGAGTACGAGCGCTCGGCCACGACCGTGGTCAACGCCTACGTCCGCCCGGTGATGGAGCGCTACCTCAAGTCGATGCGCGCCGGCCTCGGCCGCCTCGGGGCGGAGGCGCCGCTGCTGATCATGCAGTCCGCCGGGGGCCTCACGCCGGAGGCGGACGCCGCCGCCCGTCCGGTCTTCGCCCTGGAGTCCGGCCCGGCCGCCGGGGTCCTGGCCGCGGCCCTGACCTGCGAGGCGGCGGGCGAGCCGAACCTGATCACCCTGGACATGGGCGGCACCACCGCCAAGGCGTCGATCATCGAGGAGGGGGAACTCTCCTACAGCCCCCAGTACGAGGTCGGCGCGTCGCTGTCGACCGGGGGGCGGCTGCTCGGCGGCGCCGGGGAGCTGATCCGGGCGCCGAGCATCGACATCGCGGAGGTCGGCGCCGGCGGCGGCAGCGTCGCCTGGCTGGACCAGGCCGGCGG
>CAZEHQ010000204.1:0-8097 GCA_964512165.1 uncultured Gemmatimonadaceae bacterium
CTGGCCGTGCCTCATGCTCAAGGTGACCGTGTCCGCCTTGGCCGTCATCTCGTCCAGCTCGGCTTCCACCTGGGCCACCTGGCCGTCGATGCGGCCGATCTCCTGCTCCACCACCTCCTTCATGCGGGTGATGCGTTCGAGAGAGCAGGACTCCAGCCGCCTTGATATCGACATCGTCAGTTCGTCCTTGAAGGTTTCAGCCGTCTCCGAGGCGTCTCTGCAGCTCGCCGCGGCGCTGCAGCTCCTCGAGGGTTTCCTCGGTGCCCAGGTACTCGCCGTCGACGAAGATCTGGGGTATCGTGGAATCGCCGCCCGTGCGCCGCACCATCTCCCTGAAGGCGGCCGTGGGCAGCTTGATTCCGAAGTAGAAACGAATGGGGATCCTCCTGTAGCGGATCCCCTCGCGCCGCAGCAGGAGCCGCGCCTTCCAGCAGAAGGCGCAGAACGGGCTCAGGTAGATCTCGACTCTCGGCTCGTCCATGACCAGGGGCTATAATACGGTACTTCCGAAATCCCGCGACCCGAGGAGGCTCCCTTGCCCAAGCTCGTCCTGGCGACCTGCCAGTTCCCCGTTGACGAGGATCCCCGGCGCAACCTCGGCTTCGCCACCCGTCAGATCGCCGCCGCGAAGGCCCGGGGCGCCGACCTCGTGCACTTCTCCGAGGCCTGCATCTCCGGCTATCTCGGCGTCGAGGTTTCCTCCCACGACGCCGCCGGCTGGGAGCGGATCGCGGCGGCCATGGAGGAGGTGATGGCCGCGGCCCGGCGCCACCGGGTCTGGGTCGTCATCGGCTGCAACCACCGCCTCTCGGGAAGCCACAAGCCCCACAACTCCCTTTACGTCATCGACACCCGGGGCCGCATCGTCACCCGCTACGACAAGATGTTCTGCACCGGCAGTGCCAGCGGGAAGGACGGGGACCTCGCCAACTACAGCCCCGGCGAGGCGCTGATCACCTTCCCGGTGCGCGGCCTCACCTGCGGGCTGCTGATCTGCCACGACTTCCGCTATCCCGAGCTGTTCCGCGAGTACAAGCGCAAGGGCGTCGACCTGATGCTGGTCTCCTTCCACAACGCCGGCGGCCGGAAGGAGAGCTGCGACAAGTACAAGATCACCGTGCCCGCCACCCTGCAGGCCGCGGCGGCCAGCAACTACTACGCCGTGAGCGCCAACAACGGCACCCGGCGCTACGCCTGGCCGAGCTTCGTGGTCAACGCCGAAGGGGTGATCGTCAACAAGGCGCCGCAGCATCGGCCCACCGTGCTGATCACCGAGATCGACACGGCGGAGAAGCTCTACGACGCCTCCGCCGACTGGCGGGACCGCTGCATGCGGGGGGTGCTGCACAGCGGCCGGCTGGTGAGGGACGCGCGCTCGCGGGACCGGGGGATCCTGTGACCCCTCGCTTCAGGGCGCAATACCGAACCGCCGCTTCAGGGTCACTATTCGTTCCGCCGACTCGTGTATTCTCTGTCTCGGTATGCTGTGGTCCTCCACCGCCTTCACGATAGCGTCCCGCACGCGGTAGACGTGTCCGAGGTCATAGTCGCCGATCTGGTTGGCGAGCAGGACCATGTCAACGCCCGCCTGGATTGTCTTGACGGCCGCTTCCTCCAGCCCGTGCTCTTCCACAATGGCGCCCATCTGGATGTCGTCCGAGACGATGACACCGTCGAACCGCAGCTCGTTGCGCAGCAGGCCCGTCATGACAGCGGGGGAGAGCGTTCCCGGCAGGCCGTCCTCGCTCAGGTTCCTGTTGACGATGTGGGCGGTCATGATCGGATCCGCGTAGCCGCTTCCGATGAGCAATCGGTACGGCTCCAGCTCTCGGTCTTCCTGGTAGGTCGCCGTTACATCGGTCACGCCGAGGTGGGTGTCGCCCGAGGCGCTGCCGTGTCCGGGGAAGTGCTTGAGGGCCGGCACGATGTCGTGTGATTTCAGGCCGGCAATGAAGGCGCGGGCGTGGGCTGCGACGCGTTCCGGATCGCCACTGAAGGACCGCTCCATACCGCCGATGGCGGGGCTCCCCGGATCCACGTTGACGTCAACCACCGGAGCGAGGTTCCAGTTGATGCCGGCCTTGCGCAGCGATTCGGCAAGCTCTCCCGCATACCGTTGGGTCTCGGACACGTCTCCTCCGCCGAGCTTCTGCGCCGACGGCACGGCCACCGGGAACCCGTACTTCTGCTTCAGTCGATTGACATGGCCGCCTTCGGCGTCAACCGCGATGAGGAGCGGGATCGCCGTTCTCTTCTGCAGTTCCGCGGTGAGGTTCCGCACTTGTTCGGGTGATTCGACATTCCGTTCCGCCTCGCCTTTGCTCGGCAGGTCGTAGTCAAACAGCACGACGCCGCCGGGTCTGATTTCCCGCAGCATTCTGCCCACTTCATGATTCACTTCGTATCCTCTGAATCCCACTACCAACATCTGGCCCACCGTGTCCTGCAGGGTTGTCAGCGTCATTTGCTCTTCCTGCGCCGGGAGCGCCCTGGCAATGAGCGCAAGGACGGCAAGGGACAGCATGATCATCGTCAACTGGCTCGGCCATGCCGGCGGCCGACGATGCGGATCACATGGTTGATGGATGTCTCAACCCGCGGGTGAGATGGCGGCGACAGGGCTCCGGAGGGGACCTATCTTTCCCGCCGAAGGGCGCGGCGGCGGTCAGTCCTTCAACTCGACGATGATGTTGCGCCAGGGTTCGTCCCCGGCGTTGACGGCCTCGTGGACATCCTCGCCGGGGATCTCCCGGAAGACCACATGGCCGTCGGCCATCTGCCTCGGCTCGCCGTCGGACCCCTTCAGCGCGCCGCCGCCGATCACGACGTAGAGGTAGTCCTCGGTGTGGCGGTGGAGACCGGTGCTCTGCCCCGGCTCGAGGCGCAGGTCCCATACGCGCACGCGATCATTCTCGAAGAGCAGCTGCGACCCGACGTCGTCGGAGACGGTTCGTTCCGGCATGGCGGCCTCCAGGCCTGGTTTGGGGGGCCGTGAAAGGAACACAAATGGCGAGGATCACGGAAGTCACCGCCCACGTCCTCAAGTCCTACGAGTATCCCAACGGCGGCTGGGTGCTGGTGCGCCTGCGCACCGATGCAGGCGTCGAAGGCCTGGGGGAGTGCTTCGTCCCCGACAGCGACGGCAGCGGTGTCTTCGCCGCGAAGGAGCTGATCGACCGCCGCCTGGCGCAGGAGGCGGTGGGCCAGCAGGTCCTGGCCACGGCCGTCGTCTGGGAGCGCATGTACGACGCCTGCCAGCGGCTCTACGACCGCCGCGGTATGATGATCCACGCCATGAGCGCCATCGACATGGCGGTCCACGACGCCGCGGCGCGCACCCTGGGCATCCCCTTGTGCGATCTGCTGGGGGGCCGCTTCCGCGAGCGCGTCAAGGTCTATGTGAGCAGCATCTGGGTCGACTCCGCCAGTCCCGAGCCGGCCTACGCCTCCACGGAGGAATACGCCGGCCAGGGGTACGGGGCGATCAAGTACTGGGGCTGGCCCGACTTCGGCCACCGCCCCTCGCGGGACACGGCCATCCTGCGGGAGATCCGCGCCCGGGCCGGGGAGGAGGTCGATCTCATGCTCGATCTCGGCCGTCCCGCCAGCCTCGCCGAGGCCCTGCAGACGGCGCGCATGATCGAGGAGTCGGGCGCGGATATCTACTGGTGGGAGGAGCCCCTGTCGAGCGCCGACGACGCCGCCAACATGGCCGAACTCACCTCCCGCACCCCCGTGCGCATCGCCGCCGGGGAGTCGGACCTGACGGCCTTCGCCTTCCGGGACCTGATCCAGCACCGCGTCGTCGACCTGCTGCAGCCCGACCTGTCGTGGGTGGGAGGGCTCACCGAGGCGCGGCGCATCGCCGAGATGGCGAGACTGGCGAACATCCCGGTGGTGCCCCACAACTGGGGCACGGCGGTCAACTTCGCCGCCAGCATCCACCTCGTGGCGGCCATGCCCCAGGGTTTTCTGTGCGAGTACCCCATCACCCCCCGGGGGAAGATGGAGGACTGGCACCAGGGCCCGAGCCCGATGATGACCGAGCTGGCGAGCAAGCCGGTGGTGGTGGCCGACGGCGTCGCCCGTGTCCCCGACGGTCCCGGGCTGGGCATCGAGCTGGACGAGGAGGCGGTGGCCCGCTACATCATCGAGCCGTGAAGGGCCACCAGGCCGTTCGGTCGAACCTTCGGCCTGACGGGCAGCGTCTTCACGAATCAACCCCTTGACGGAGAAACATGGTGGAACAGTTGCGGTTGGCTCTCGTCGGCTGCGGCAGCATGGCCGGCGCCCACGTGCAGGGCCTGCAGGAGTTGCGGAAGGCCGGGATCGACGACATCGAGGTCGTGGCCTGCTGCGACCAGGTGGAGGAGGCGGCGCAGCAGAAGGCCGCCGAGGTCGCCGGCTTTCAGAAGCACAAGCCGGAGATCCATACCGACGTGGACGAGATGCTCATGCGCGTCGACGGGCTCGACGCCGTGGACATCTGCGCCCCCCACTCGCAGCACCACATTCTCGCCGTGGCCTGCCTGGAGGAGGGCAAGCACGTCACCATCGAGAAACCGCTGGCCATCACCCTGCGCGCCGGCCGCCAGATCCTCGAGACGGCGGTGGACAACCGCTGCCAGCTCGCCGTGGCCGAGAACTACCGCCGCTCGCCGGCGGAGCGGGCCCGCTCGTGGGCGGTGGCCGCCGGACGCATCGGCCGGCCGCGCACCTTCTACTGGGTCGAGGCGGGAATGCAGCTGGGCAAGTGGGGCTGGCGCAACTTCAAGCGCGAGGCCGGGGGCGGTTGGCTCCTCGACGGGGGCGTCCACTTCACCGACCTCTTCCGCTATCACCTCGGCGTCGAGGCGCAGCAGGTGACGGCGCGGGTGCGCAGCTTCGAGCCCTACCGCTACGACAAGCCGGTGGAGCGCGAGGGGGCCTGGCCGGTGGACGTGGAGGACTCGGCCATGGCGCTCATCGACTTCGACGGCGGCGCCGTGGTGCAGTGGACGTGGCAGGGCTCGGCGCCGGGGCAGGGGTTCGGCCGGCGGACGATCTACGGCAGCGAGGGCTGCATCGACTGGCAGAGCGGGCTGTGGACCCGGGACGGGCAGAATGTGCCCAACGAGGCGCTGGTGGCGGAGTACCGGGGGAGCCTGACGGAGGAGGAGGGGGAGCGGCTCTTCCCCGGCGGCGTGGAGAACTCCGTGGCAACGGAGCTGAAGGAGTTCGCCGACGCGGCCCGGGGCCGGGGGGTGCCGGAGGTCGACGGCCTGGAGGGCTACCGCTCCCAGGCGATCTGCATGGCGGTGCTCGAGTCGGAGTGGTTCAAGCGGCCGGTGAGCCTGGCCGAGATCGAAGCCGGCGAGCTGGAGGGCTACCAGGCCGAGATCGACGAGGCCCTGGGCATCCGCTGAGTGCCTGCGCGTGCAGGGATCGCGTTCGTACGAGGGCGCCGGGGCGCCCGGCTCGCAAGGTGCGCGACTGCGGGCGTGAGACCTAGACGCGCCCCTCGAACTCGCGACCCCGGATCAGCATGAAGCGGAACTCCCCGCGCGGCTTGCCGCACTCCATCTTCAGACGGTGGTCCTCGTTCTCGATGCCGAGGTACATCGTCTCGGAGCTGAGGTAGTGCAGGGCCAGGCCGCGCCGCCGGTGGGGCGTGGGGTTGGCGCCGGTGCGGTGGAAGTTCAGCCCGTGGTGGAACAGGCAGGAGCCGGCGGGCAGCTCCACCGGCACGGGGTCGGCGACCAGGGGGTTGCCCACGAAGAGGTCCCTCTGCTCCTTCCCGATGGGGCCCCACTTGTGGCTCCCCGGCAGCATGGTCATGCAGCCGTTGGCCGCGGTGGCGTCGTCGAGGGCGACCCAGCACGAGACGTGGTCCTGGGGCGCGAACTGGGGCCAGGCCACCGAGTCCTGGTGCCAGTCGGTGACCGTGCCGTGATGGCGGGCCTTCATCATCAGCTGGTCGCAGTAGAGCTTGATGTCGGGTCCCAGCAGCTCCTCGATGACGTCGACGATCTCCGCCTTGCGGGCCACCGCCTCGAACAAGGGATCGAAGTAGCACAGGTGAGTCATCTTGCGCACCTGGTCGAGGCGGTCGACGCCGGTCTCCCCGTTGCGGAAAGCGTGCTCCAGCTGGACGTACTCCGCGGGGACGTGGGGGGCCTCGCCCCGGGCGATCTCCTCGCTGCGCCGGCGCAGGGCCTCGAGCTCGTCGTCGGCGAGGACGCGGTGATAGGGCAGGAACCCGTTTTCTTCGAAGTGGGTCTTCTGTTCTGAGGTCAGGGCCATCGGCGTCTCCTTCTTTCGATTCAGTCCGGGGGCAAACTAGCTGCCTATGCACCTGCCAACGCAAGAAGTCGAATGTGACATCCTCGTCGTCGGCGGCGGTCTGGGAGGCTGCGCCGCCGCCCTCAGCGCCGCCCGACTGGGGTACCAGGTCTGCCTCACCGAGGAGAACCCCTGGCTCGGCGGCCAGTGCACCTCCCAGGGCGTCTCGGCCCTCGACGAGCACCCGTACATCGAGAGCTGCGGCGCCACCTCCCTCTACTACGAGTTCCGCGAGGGAATCCGCGGCGACTACAGGAACCGCTACCCGCTCTCGGCAAAGGCCGAGACCGCCCCCTTCTTCAATCCCGGCGACGGCTGGGTGAGCCGCCTCTGCTTCGAGCCGAGCGCCGGCCTGTCCGCCCTCCGCCGCATGCTCGATCCCGAGGTCGAGGCCGGCCGTCTGCGGATCTACCCCCACGCCTGGCTCATCGGCGCCCGGCGCGACGGCACGACCATCCGCTCCCTCACCGTCGCCCAGCCCGGCCGCCAACGCAACCTTCGCTTCCACGCCTCGTACTTTCTCGACGCCACCGAGCTGGGCGATCTGCTGCCCATGCTCGACCTGCCCTACGCCAGCGGCGCCGAGTCGCGAGACCAGACCGGCGAGCCCGACGCCCGCGCCGATGGTCCGGACCCCGGCCTGGTGCAGACCTTCACCTTTCCCTTCGCCGTCGACTTCCGCCCCGGCGAGGACCACACCATCCCGCGGCCTCCCGGCTACGAGCACAACCGCGACCACCAGCCCTACACCCTGACCCTGCGCTACGGCGAGCGCGACCTGACCTACAAGATCTTCGAGGACGTGGCCGACCTGCCCGGCTCCTTCTGGACCTACCGGCGCCTGGTGGCCGCCGAGCAGTTCGCCCCCGGCGAGGTGGAAGGCGACCTGGCCATGGTCAACTGGGCGGGCAACGACTTCAAGGGCGGCAACATCATCGACGCGGCTCCCGTGGAGAGGGCGGATCTGCTGCGCAGGGCCAAGGAGCTGAGCCTGGGGCTGCTCTACTGGCTGCAGACCGAGGTCCCGCGCGACGACGGCAAGGGCCGCGGCTACCCGGAGATGCGCCTGCGCCCCGACGTCATGGGCACCGCCGACGGACTGTCGCAGTACCCCTACATCCGCGAGTCCCGCCGCATCATCGCCCGTCGCACCGTGCTGGAGCAGGACGTCCTCGCCCGCCTGCGCACCGGCGCCCGCGCCGAGATCTTCGCCGACAGCGTCGGCATCGGCCACTATCCCATGGACATCCACGGCGTGCCCGGCGACGTGGCCGCCACCGGGCCGACCCTGCCTTTCCAGGTTCCCTTGGGCGCCCTGCTGCCGGCCGACGCCGACAACCTGCTGCCCGCCTGCAAGAACCTCGGCGTCACCCACATGACCAACGGCTGCTACCGCCTGCACCCCATCGAGTGGAACATCGGCGAGGCGGCCGGCGCCCTGGCCGCCTTCAGCCTCGGCCGCGCCGTCAAGCCGGGTTCCGTCCTCGACGACGCGGGCCTGCTGCGCGCCTTCCAGCGGCAACTGCTCGACGCGGGGGTTCCCCTCTACTGGTACGACGACCTGCCGCAGGGGCATCCCGCCTTCGCGGCCGGTCAGCTGCTGGCGGTGGAAGGACTGTGGCCGGGGGCCGAGGACCATCTGCACTTCGAGCCGGAGCGGCTCCTGGGGGCGGCAGAGGCCAACGCTTTGTTGAGGGAGGCGGGTCTGACCGCCGACCGCGTTGATCCCGTGACGCGGGCGGATCTGGCAAGGGCGGTGGCTGAGCGGCGCTTCGG
>CAZEHQ010000205.1:0-1022 GCA_964512165.1 uncultured Gemmatimonadaceae bacterium
GAACGGGTCGTAGTGGGCGCCGTGGTCGATCAGGGCCTGGACGATCCCGTCGCGGGCGCCCCGTCCGTTGACGCAGGCCTCCTGCAGGGCGGTGCACCCGCGCTCGCCGTTGCCCTTGAACTTCACCTCGGGATCGGCGCCGTGCTCCAGCAGCAGTCGGGTGAGGGCCTCGCCGTCCCGCTGGATGGCCGCCCAGTAGAGGAGGGAGACGTTGTCGGGCCAGCCGGTGTGCGGGTTCGAGATGCTCCTGGCGTCGGCCATGCCGCGCTCGAGGAGGATGCGCAGGTTGTCGGTGGAGACGGCCCAGGCGGCCTCGTGGACGATGTCGTACTCGGACTCCTTGCCGCCCTTGGCCCGGTGCTCGGCCACCGAGAACACCAGCCCCCGGTCGAGCAGAAACTCCAGGGCCGGAGCGCAGCCGCCCCGGTACGCGGCGATGTTGAGCACCGCGGGTCCGATCGTCTCCAACAGCGAGGGATGGCGCTCCACGAGGACCGCCATGTGCTCCACGTCGCACTCGCCGCTCCAGCGGTCCGAGGTGAGGCGGACGGAGGCGTCCACGAACTCCTGCTCAGCCGGTGTCAGCGGGCGTTCGTGCTCCGACATCCAGGCTTGCCGCCAGAAGGCGGCGGTCTCCCTGCGGTCCATGGCGATGCTGATCCCCGTAAGTTGTGCTGGCTGGTGAAGGTTACTCGCCGACCGTTCGTACCTGGCCCGGACCGAGATCCCGCAACGCCTCCTGGATGGCGTCCACGAGCGGCTCCAGGTGCACCATGCGGTTGGAAGGCGCCCGAAGGATCAGCACCCCCAGGCCCAGATCGCTCAGGTCCTGCTGGTAGGGGAAGCCGCGGTCCATCGTCAGTACCGCGTCGAAATCGCCGCGTGCGCGCCGGAGGAGTTCCCCGTTGCTCACTCCCGACCAGCCGAGCGCCTGTACCGTGAAGGCGTCGTACTCTCTCAGCTGGACGGCGAGGGCCCGGGGCAGGTTCTCGTCAAGCAGAACGCGCACGGGCCAGGACGGA
>CAZEHQ010000205.1:1032-7974 GCA_964512165.1 uncultured Gemmatimonadaceae bacterium
GCTGCCGAGAGCGGCAAGGGCCTGCGCTCTCGTCACCGACGGGAACTGGGCGAGGAACTCCTCGAGGGACTCGCCGCCCTCCAGGTAGTCGAACAGCGTCCGTGCCGGCACCCGAGTACCACGAAATACGGGCGTGCCGCCGAGAATCGCGGGGTCGCTGTGAACGACCGCCTGCGAGTCCGTCTGTGCGAATGTCGCCATGAAATCAGCGTAGACACCTGCTGCAGATCGGTCAAGCGATGGCCGTTATCTCGGCTTCAGGTACTTGCAGCCGAGCCGCGCCAGCTCGATGGCCGTCTTGCCGGCGCGGGTCCGGAGCCGCGTGCCGGCTCCCAGGACGATGAGCGCCTCCGCCGCCTCGACCTCACCCAGGTAGGTGGCGCGATGGAGGGGGGTCCGCCCCTTCGTGTCCCGCGGGTTCAGGTCGGCGCCGTGGCCGGCGAGGAGCCAGACCATGTCGTCGAGGCCCCACTCGGCGGCGATGTGCAGGGCCGTGCGGCCCGAGAGCGACTCGGCGTTCGCGTCGGCGCCCCTCCGCAGCAGCCACCGCGCGCAATCGAGGGACCGGCCGCGCACCGCCCAGTGCAGGGGGGTCAGGTCGGCGGCGCCCCGGGTCTCGATCACCGGCGGGTCCTCGGCCGCAAGGGTCCGCAACCGGTCCAGGTCGCCGCGCCCGCAGGCCGAGAAGACATCGTAGTACGCCCCTTCCGAGAGCAGGAACTCCGCGAAGCGCATCCCCTGGGCCCACCGCTCCGGGTTGTGCCAGGGCAGGCCCGCCCCGCCCATGGGAGGCGCCACCGCGTTCTGCAGCGCCGTGCGGCCGCTCTCCTCCTCGAAGGGGAGCTCCTCGTCGGGGTCGACCCCGTGCTCCAGGGCGAAGCGCGCGTACTCCAGGGGCCGGTAGATCGACATCCGGAGCAGGGTCGTCTTGTGGGGCCAGGAGATCCACGGCATGTTGGCGAAGGAGGCGTCGGTGACGCCGGCCTCGAAGAGGGTCCGCAGGGTCCGGAAGTTGCCGCAGTAGAAGGCCCCCGAGACCGCCTCGTGATTCCCCTTGCCGGCCAACCCGGTCTCGCAGTCGTAGAGGGTGCGCACGCCCCGGTCGAGGAGGAAGACGACGGCGTCGTGGGCGGAGGCGATGGCGAACTGGCGCTCGCGGTCGGCCATGCCCCGGCCTTCCCGCAGCTGGAAGGCGCCCTCCATCTTGGCCAGCAGGTAAGAGTCGTCCGTAGCCACGCTGTCAGTCCTTCAGGAACTTGCAGTCGAGACGCGCCGACTGCAGCGCCGTCTTGCCCGTGCGCGTCTCCAGACGCGTGTCGGCGCCGAGCACGATGAGGGCCTCCGCCGCTTCGACCTGGCCCAGGTAGGCGGCCCGGTGCAGGGGCGTCCGGCCCTTCGTATCCTGCGGGTTCAGGTCCGCCCCGTGCCCCGCCAGCAGCCAGATCATGTCGGTGAGTCCCCATTCGGCGGCCAGGTGCAGGGCCGTGCGCCGCGCAACCGTCTCAGCGTTCACATCCGCGCCCCTGGCCAGCAGCCACCGCGCGCACTGGCCGGCGCCGGCCCGTGCCGCCCAGTGCAGGGGAGTCATGTCGGCCTCTCCCGGGCGTGTGACCGCACCGGGATCGCCGGCGGTGAGGGCGCGGACGCGGTCGAGATCGTCGCGCCCGCAGGCCGAGAAGATGTCGTAGAAGGCGCCGCGGGAGAGCAGGAACTCGGCGAACCGCAGCCCCCGCTTCCATCTCTCGAGGCTGTCCCATGGGGCGCTCGCACCGTCGAAGGGCGGCGCCACCGCGTGCTGCAGCACCGTCGTGCCCCGCTCCCCGTTGCCCGAGATCGGCGCCTCGGGATCGGCGCCGTACTGGAGGGCGAACTCCGAGAACTCCAGCCGCCGGTAGACGGCCCAGAAGAGCAGGGAGGTGTTGCCGGGCCAACCGACATGGGAGGTGGAGATGACGGAAGCGTCGGCGATGCCCGCGTCGAACAAGGTGCGCAGGATCCGGAACCGCCCTGCCCGCGTCACCTGCTCCGCGGCCAGTTCCGCGTTCTCCCCCATGCCCTCGTAGAATGCGTGGGTGATCGGCTCGTGCTGCTCCTCTCGCGGCCGTCCCGTGTGAGCGTCGTACAACTCCCGGACCCCGCGATCGAGGAGGAGGCGTACCACCTCGTAGCTGTTGCAGCCGACGGCCTGGCTGAGGGCGACCGGGCCGACCGTGTCGAGGAGGGACGGTTGTTCGCCGAGCAGCGCGCGCATTCGGCCGACATCGCTGGTTGCGCCTCGTCCCCGCCCGTCCGCGCCGTGGCCGGCGGCGTGCAGGAACTGCAGCTCGAGGTCCGTGAGTTTCCGGCCCTCCCGGCTCTCGAAGGCGCGAGTCAGCTTGTTGTCCAAGGTTCCCCTTGGTGCGTGTCGAGGTCTCTGGCCCGGCGGCCGCCACGCTGCCGCAGGAAGTCCGCCACCGGCCCGGAGTCGATCTCCTCGGCGCAGTCGAGGGCGGTCATGCCCTCCGCTGACAGGGTGTTGACGCCGGCGCCGTGGTCGAGGAGCAACTCCATGGCCGGGAGGTGCTCCCCGTTGCGGGCCAGTTCCCGCGCCTCGACGCCGTCGGGGGCGACGAGGGACTGCAGGGTCGTGGTGCCGCCGCGGCTCTTCCCGAGGCGGTCGACGTCGGCACCGTGTGCGATGAGCAGCCGCAAGAGGTCGGCGTGGCCGTAGGAGGCCAGGTGCACGGGCGCGGCTCGTCTGTTCCGGGGCCCGCTCCCACCCGGCGGCTGTCCGTCTCGGGCCGCCGATCCACGCCCGGCCGTGCAGGTCCGCGTCGACGAGGCCGGGATCGGCGGTCAACATCTCCGCGATGCTCTCCAGGTCGAGGCGGCTCACGGTCTTGACGAAGGGATGCTCCAGGGGCAGGGGTCCGGCCTGGACCGCCTCCGGGCCGGAGGACTCCACCATCAACCCCCGTCGAACTCCGGGTTCCCCCGGTCCTCGATCTCCAGCGCCTCCCGGGCCCGGCGGACCACCCTCGCCTCCAGCTTCCCCTGCCTCGCCAGGTCGGCCAGGGCGGCGTAGGCGATCATCGCCGCGTCGACCTCGAAGAACCGGCGCAGGGCCGCCCTCGACTCGCTGCGGCCGAAGCCGTCGGTGCCGAGGGCCACCGGCGGCCGCGGGAACCATCTCGCCACCGAGTTGGGCAGGGACTTCACGTAGTCGCTGGCGATCACGAAGGCGCCGGTCTCGCCCTCCAGGCACTGCTGGACGTACGGCGCGCTGGGCGTCTCGCCGGGGTGCAGCAGGTTCCAGCGCTCGGCGTCGGCGCCCTCCTGGTGGAGCTGCTTGAAGCTGGTGACGCTCCACACGTCGGCGGCGATGCCGTACTCCTCCTCCAGCAGCCGCTGCGCCTCCAGGACCTCCATCAGGATCGCCCCCGAGCCGAAGAGGTGGGCCTTCTTCCGGCGCCGCGGGTGGGCCGTCGGCCGCAGGCGGTACATCCCCTTCAGGATCCCCTCGCGGGCGCCCTCGGGCATGGGCGGCATCTCGTACGAGGCGTTGGTCACCGTCAGGTAGTAGATGACGGGCTCGCCCTCCTGCTGCATGCGGCGGATCCCCTCCTCGACGATGACGGCCACCTCGTAGCCGAGGGCGGGGTCGTAGGCGATCACGTGGGGATAGCCGTAGGCGGCGATGTGGCTGTGGCCGTCCTGGTGCTGCAGGCCCTCGCCGTTGAGGGTGGTGCGGCCCGAGGTGGCGCCGATGAGGAACCCCCGGGCCCGCTGATCGCCGGCGGCCCAGATCAGGTCGCCCACGCGCTGGAAGCCGAAGATCGAGTAGAACAGGAAGAAGGGCAGGGTCGGCACGCCGTGGGTGGAGTAGGCCGTGCCCGCGGCGATGAAGGTGGAGAGCGCCCCGGCCTCGGTGATGCCCTCCTCGATGAGCTGGCCGTCCCGGGCCTCGCGGTAGTAGGTGAGGCTCTCGGAGTCGACGGGCTCGTAGAGCTGGCCGATGTGGGAGTAGATGCCGTACTGGCGGAAGAGGGCCTCCATGCCGAAGGTGCGGGCCTCGTCGGGGACCATGGGCACGATGAGGCGCCCCAGCCCCGGGTCGCGCAGCAGCTTGGCGAGGATGCGCACCAGCACCATGGTCGTCGAGGCGCGGCGGCCGCGGCTGCCCTGGTGGAACTCCTGGAACAGGCCTTCCTGCGGGGGCTCGGAAGGGGCGGCGGCCTCCGAACGCTCGGGCACGAACCCGCCCAGGGCCCGCCGCCGCTGCAGCAGGTAGCGGATCTCGGGGCTGTCCTCGGGCGGCCGGTAGAAGGGCAGCTCCTCCACCTCCTCGTCGGAGAGGGGGATGTCGAAGCGGGTGCGCATCTCCCGCATCACCTCCATGTCGAGGCGCTTGAGCTGGTGCGCCGTCATCGCCCCCTCGCCGACGCGGCCCATGCCGAAGCCCTTGATCGTCTTGGCCAGCACCACCGACGGGGCGCCGCGGAACCCGGTGGCGGCGCCGAAGGCGGCGTGGACCTTCTCGGCGTCGTGGCCGCCGCGCCGGATGGTGCGGATCTGCTCGTCCGTCAGGCCCTCGGACAGCCTAATCAGGCGCGGGTCGCCGCCGAAGAAGTGCTGCCGCTGGTACTCGCCGGTGGAGACGGAGTACTTCTGGTACTGGCCGTCCACCAGCTCCCCCATGCGCCGCGACAGCAGCCCGTCCGGGTCGCGCGCCAGCAGCGGGTCCCAGTCGGAGCCCCAGATCACCTTGATGACGTTCCACTCGGCGCCGCGGAAGAAGGTCTCCAGCTCCTGGATGATCTTGCCGTTGCCGCGCACCGGGCCGTCGAGCCGCTGCAGGTTGCAGTTGATGACGAAGACGAGGTTGTCGAGGCGCTCGCGCGCGGCCAGGGAGATCGCCCCCAGGGCCTCGGGCTCGTCCATCTCGCCGTCGCCGAGGAAGGCCCAGACCTTGGCGCCGCCGGGCTCCTTGAGGCCGCGGTCCTCGAGATAGCGGTTGTAGCGCGCCTGGTAGATGGCCATGATCGGCGCCAGGCCCATCGAGGCCGACGGGAACGGCCAGAACCCCGGCATCAGCCGCGGGTGGGGGTAGGAGGGCAGGCCGCCGCCGGGCCGCAGCTCGTGGCGGAAGTTGACGAGCTGCTCCTCGCTCAGGCGGCCCTCCAGGAAGGCGCGGGCGTAGATCCCGGGGGAGGTGTGGGCCTGGAAGAACACGTGGTCGCCCTCGAACTGCTCGGTGCGCCCGCGCAGGAAGTGGTGGAAGGCGACCTCCATCAGGGTCGCCGCCGAGGCGTAGGTGGCGATGTGGCCGCCGATGGTCGGGTCTTCGTGGTTGGCCCGCACCACCATGATGGCGGCGTTCCAGCGCAGGATGTCGCGCAGCCGCTGCTCCAGGCGGTGGTCGCCGGGGTAGGGGGGCTGGCGGTCGGCGGGGATGGTGTTGACGTAGGGAGTGTTGGTCGCCAAGGGCAGGGCCACGCCCCGGCGGCGGGCCCGGTCCCGGAGCTGGTCGAGCAGCTCGACGACGCGCTCCGGCCCGGAGGCGGCGAGGACGTACTCCAGGGAGTCGAGCCACTCGCGGGTCTCGATCTCGGCCGGCGTCGCCGGCGGGCGCATCGGCTGGCTCATGGGCCGGCCCCGGAAGGCGTCACCCCTGCCGGTAGAGGCGCCCGTCCTTCACCACTGCCGCCGGCTCGAGGTTGCGGGAGCCGGTGCGCGCCACTCCGCGCGCGTCCACCAGCTCGAAGCTGCCCTCCTGCATCTCGGCGACCACGGCGTCGCCGATGGCGCCCGGCGCCAGGGTGCCGAGATCGTTGCGCCGCAGCACCGACGCCGCCGGCACGCTGGTCACCATGGCGATGACGTCGTCGAGGGAGAGGCCCAGGTGCAGGAACTTGGTCATCACGTTGGCCAGGTCGTACACGGGGCCGTGGAGGTTGTAGATGTGAAGGTCGGAGGAGATCGTGTGAGGCGGCACCCCCTGCTCCAGGGCGGCCTCCACCACGGGCCAGGAGAACGACCCGGAGCCGTGGCCCACGTCGAGGAGGACGCCGCGCTCGATCGCTTCGCGCACCGAGGGCCGAATGCGGTCCTCGTCGTCGAGGATGCCGCAGGTGCTGTTGTGGAAGCAGTGGGTGAGGATGTCGTCCTTCTTCATCACCGCCAGGATGTCGTCGAGGGAGTCGCACCAGGCGGCCTGGGGGTGGATCATGATCGGCAGGTCCACGGCGTCGGCCGCCTCGCGGGCCCGGTGCAGGGGCTCCAGGCCGGCCGCCTCGCCGACGATGGTGTTCCTCGTGAGCCGCGCCTTGACGCCGATGAGCAGGTCGCGGTTGGCCTCGATCATGCGGCGGCAGGCGTCGACGTCGGCCAGCTCCAGCAGGGAGAGCTCGCCCACCTTCACGGTGATCATGCCCTGGGAGGAGATGTTCAGCTCCGCCAGGATGCGGGTCTGGGCGGCCTCGATGACGTACTTGCGGAAGCCGGGGAAGATGTCGGCCCCCGCCGAGCCGGCGTCGACCACGGTGGTGGCGCCGCGGGCGATGCAGGTGGGGTCGGGCTCGATGCCGTAGTGGGTGACGTCGGGGAAGACGTGGACGTGGACGTCGATCCACCCCGGCGTCACGTAGCGGCCCTCGGCGTCGATGACCACGCGCGCCTCGCCGCCGGGCAGGTCCGCCCCCACCTCGGCCACGACGCCGCCGGCGAAGGCCACGTCGCGGCGGTCGTGGATCCCCTGGGCGGGGTCGACGAGGGTGCCGTTCTCGATGAGCAGGTCGTATTTCATGCGGGGTGATCCTCTCGCGGTGACGTGGGGGGAGGTAGAATTAGCGGTCCCGTGTTGATCCGTCAAAGGAGAAGGCCGTGATCCCCACCATCCAGGCAACCCGCCGGTGCGAGCCGCCGGTCTGGGCGCCGCTGCAGCGCCGGCTCCTGGCCACCATG
>CAZEHQ010000206.1:0-7973 GCA_964512165.1 uncultured Gemmatimonadaceae bacterium
CATCGCCTCGACGATCCCCACCTGGGGCTTCTCGGCCAACCTGATCCCCATGCTCCCGGCGGCCTACTACTACGCCACCCCCGAGAACGAGTGGGCCGAGCTGATCCATCCCCATCTCCACAGCTGGATGCTGGTCGACGACGACGACGCCGTCACCTACTTCTTCCAGTGGGACCCGAGGCGGGCCACCATCTCCTCCAGCGTCGGCCAGACCTCCCGCCAGGGGAAGTCGAAGAGGTCGCCCAGGCGCACCGGGAAGCAGACCTCCAGATGGCAGCTCGGGCTGGCGAAGGGCTGCCAGACCTCCTCCGGCAGGAGGATGCGGCCACCCTCGAGGAAGAGCCGCCACGGGAAGCCGTGGGTGAGGGAGCAGACGGTCTCGGGGTAGCGCTCCATCCAGCGCGTGAGGATGCGCAGCTCGTCGAGGTACTCCTGCCGCTGCCCGCCGGGCGGTTCCTCGCCCGCCATTCCGGCGGGGCCCGACCCCAGGGTGAAGAACACGGGGACCCCCAGGGCCGTCGCCGCCTCCCAGAAGGGGCGGAAGGGCCCGTCGTCCCAAGGCTCCTGGTTGCCCAGGTAGGCGTGGGGCGGGCAGAACTTGACGGCGTGCAGGCCGAGCTCGCCGATGGCCCGCTGCAGCTCGCCGATGACGGCGTCGGTCTCGGGGAGGATGCGCCACTCGTCCACCGGCGCCATGGAGCGCAGGCGGTCGGGGAAGCGCTCGACGCAGGCGGCCTGGAAGGCGCTGTCCCGCCCGAGGATGGGGTCGACGTGGAGCAGGGCCATGTCGACGCCGGCGTAGTCCATCTCGCAGGTCAGGCTGAAGTGGGTGTAGTCCAGCTCTCCCATGTCCGGCGGATAGAAGTGCTTGGTGTACTCCTCGCCCTCGTGGTTCCACACCACCCGCCCCCTGGCGGAGTTGATGCGGAAGTCGACGTCCGGCGCGGCGTCGGGGTCCCAGCGGCCCGAGGGGTTGAGCGGCGTCGACGGTCCCGGCGAGCGGTCGCGGATGCGGATCGCCGGCTGGTGGTGGCCGGCGTGGGCCAGCTGCAGCCACTTCATGTGGTCCTCGCCGCTGGCGTGGCCGGCGGGACTGGTGGCCGGCTCGAAGCAGTAGACGTGTGAATCGATGATCATGCAGGCTCTCCGCAAGGTCTGGGGGTCGGGGTCCGAAGGTAGTGAACATGGCCGGATCCGGCCGGCCTGCCAGGCCCGCGGCCGTGCGGGAACGCTTCCTGCGGCAAGGGAGCCGGCCTATACTTGCCGCCCCCGTCCGGCCAGGCGCCCGCCCCGGGTCACCGCAAGCCCATAGAAATCAGAGGAGACGCTCCCCCATGGCATCCACACCGGCCATCGTCGCCACCGACATCGTCCCCCCGCCCGAGTGGGCCCTGCTGCAGCGCCGCCTCTTCAGCATCCTGGAGACGGCCGGCGACGCCGCCACCGAGGGCTACGCCCGCTCCGACGGCCGGGTCTACCACTTCTTCGACGTGGACGACGCCTACGAGAGCCGCTCCATGCGCGGCATGCTCTACGCCCTCGGCGGCCACGAGCGCTTCCTGCACATCGCCAAGCGCGAGTGGGACGCCATCACCTGGCTCTACAGCGAGGAGCGCAAGCTCACCGACGACGAGCCGATGCACCCCATGTACATGCCCCAGCTGCGCAACGAGTACTGGAACCTCAACGTGCCCTTCAACGCCGACTGGTTCCACATGGGCGAGGGCAACCAGATGCTCTACGACTTCGGCGTCGCCGACCCGACGAATCCCTCCAACCGCGAGCGGGCCCGCAAGTTCGCGGCCATGTACATCGGCGAGGACCCGGCAGCCCCCAACTTCGACCCCGACCGCGGGATCTTCCGCTCGCCCCTGCACGGCGGCGCCGGGCCCATGACCTCCGTGCGCCAGCACAAGGAGATCATCCATCGCGAGGGCGGCGTCTCCAACTACGTCCACCTCGTGCGCCACTGGCTCGACCGCGGCTCCATCGGCGACTTCGGGCATCGCAACGTGATCCAGGACAACCCGAGCCCGGGGCCGCTGACCCCCCACTTCCTCTACCCGAAGATCAAGGAGCTGGAGTCGCGGTGGTACGAGGAGGAGGCCCGCCGCGAGGAGATCCTCGACCTCTTCGACAAGATGGCCCTCCAGGGCGACGAGCCCGCCGGCCTCTGCGCCACCGCCCTGGTGACCAACGCCTACCTCTACACCGGCGACGACAAGTACAAGAGGTGGGTCCTCGACTACGTGGGCAGCTGGATCGAGCGCATCCGCGCCAACGACGGCGTCATCCCCGACAACGTCGGCCCCACCGGCCAGGTCGGCGAGCACCGCGACGGCCAGTGGTGGGGAGGGCTGCACGGCTGGAGCAGCAGCGAGAGCGCCGCCGACCGGCTCTTCCTCGGGCTCATCGTGGGGGCACAGTGCGCCCACCTGCTCAGCGGCGGCGACGACGGCTACCTGGAGGTCCTGCGCTCGCAGGTCGTCGCCCTCCTCGACCGCGGCCGCATGGAGGACGGCCGCCTGGTGGTGCCCAAGAGCCACGGTCCCGAGGGCTGGTTCGGGTACGACGAGTTCACCATCCGCGGCGGCCCCGCCCACCTGGTCAACCTGTGGCACGAGTCGATGTCACAGGGCGACTACGAGCTGGTCACCCGTGTGCGCGACGGCGGCGGCACCGACTGGAACGAGCTGCCCGCCATCGGCGACCGGGGCGGCGCCCGCACCGAGTTCGCCCGCTTCCAGTACTACGACGGCAGGAACCCGGACTGGCCGGTGCAGTGCCTGCGGTCCGACTACCAGCAGGCCGCCGCCTACCTCGAGGGCATGAACCGCGACGACCGCAGCGTGCAGCAGATCATCGACGACAACGCCTGGCCGCCGAACCCGGTGATCGTCAAGGGCCTGGTGCAGACCACCATGGGCTGCCCGGGCCAGCTCTACAACGGCGGCATCCTGCGCGCCACGGTGCGCTACTTCGACGCCGACGCCTCCCGCCCTGGCCTGCCGCCGGACGTGGCCGCCCTCGTGGACGACCTCTCCGCCGACGGCTGCGGGATCCAGCTGGTGAACACCAGCCACGGCGAGAGCCGCAACCTCATCGTCCAGTCCGGGGCCTTCGGCGAGCACTCCTTCACGCAGGTGGGCTTCACGGGGACCGCCATCGGCAGCGACGATCCCAACCCCAACACCCGGGTGCGCGCCGAGAAGACGGCCACCTCGGGCAGCGTGCAGGTCGACGGGCAGCACTTCACCGTGGCCCTGCCGCCCATGACCTCGGTGCGCCTGACCTGCGGCCTGAAGCGCTTCGCCAACGATCCCAGCTACGCCTTCCCCTGGCACGGCGGGACGGTCCCCGTCGAGTAGCGGCGAGGCTCCGCGGCTACTTCAGCCTGATCGCGCGGATGCGGTTGTTGAAGTAGTCGGTGACCAGCAGGATCTCATCGCCGTACAGGCAGATGCCGTAAGGCTCGTTGAAGACCGCCTGCCTCGCCGGCCCGCCGTCTCCCGCGAATCCCTGGCCCTCCCCGCCCGCCACCACCTCCAGCGCCCTCCCGGGGGCGCAGCGGAGGAGGCGGTTGTTCATGGAATCGCACACGTAGAGGACCCCGCCGGCGGTGACGGCGATGCCGTTGGGGGTGTTCAGCCGGGCCTCCTCGGGGCGGGTGCCTTCGGGGGAGCACCCGGGTTCGCCGGTGCCGGCGACGGTGGTGATGGTCCCGCCCGCATCGACCCTGCGGACGGCGTGGTTGGAGGTGTCGGCCAGGTACATGCGGCCGCCTCCGTCGAAGTCGATGGCGTTGACCGAGCCGATGCGGGCGGCGGTGGCGGGCCCCCCGTCCCCGGAGTACCCGGGCTCGCCGATGCCGGCGACGGTGGTGATGATGCCGGTCTCCGCGTCGATGCGGCGCACCCGGCCGATGGTGCCGTCGGCGAGGAAGATGTCTCCGCCGGGTCCGTGGGCCACGGCGGAGACCGACAGCATGCAGGCGCTGGCCGCGGGTCCGCCGTCCCCCTTGTCCCACTGCAGGCCGGTGCCGGCGATGGTCTGGATGATCCCGCTCTCCTCGACGCGGCGGACGAAGCCGTGACGGGTATCGGCGATGACCGCACGCCCCCGGGCGTCGACGGAGACGTCGCGGGGATTGCTCAGATAGGCGTCGGGGGCGGGTCCGCCGTCGCCGTGGTAGCCGCCCCAGTTGAGGCCGCCCCAGTCTTCCAGCCCCTTGCCCAGGTAGGGGCGGCTCCTTCCTTTCTCCGACGGATAGTGACGGGCGTCGTGACCGGCGAAGAGCTCGATGACACCGGTCCTTGCGTCCACCTTCCGGATCGTGTTCTGCCACTCGCTGGACAGGTAGAGGTTGTCCGCCCCATCGACGGCGATGCCGCAGTGGACGTCGAGCTCCGCCTCGAGGGCGGGACCCCCGTCGCCGCCGCGGCCGGCGCGGCCGGAGCCGGCCACCCGGGTGATGATGCCGGTCTCCGCGTCGATCCGGCGGATCGTGCGGTTCGCCAGGTCGGCGGTGTAGATGTTGCCGCGGCGGTCCAGGGTCAGGCTGTGGGGCCCGCGCAGCCGCGCCTCCAGCGCCGGCCCGCCGTCGCCGCGGTTCCCCGGGACGCCGTCCCCTGCGAAGGCGTGCAGGATGCCGTCCCCGTCGATGCGCCAGAGGCGGTTGGCGTGCCAGTCGGCGACGATCAGATCGCCGTCGGCGCGGCGGACGACGCCGATGGGCCAGCCCACGTGGGCCTCCTTCGCCGGCACGCCGGTCTCGTGGGGCGCCCCCGCGATGGTGGTGACGTGGCCGGGGGGCAACTCTGCAAAGAGCGAATTCAGGTTCACGGCGCGCCTTCCTTGAATGGGTCGGGACTAAAGAGGGGCTGCCCACAGGGGGCTGCAAGGCGGAAGGCCCTCCGCTCGAAGGCGGCCATCATCGGCCTGCCGAAACTCCCGTGACGGCTGACGGACCTCCCCGTGGCGACCTGGGGGCGCGGACGTTTCTGATCGTCCCGTGCCTGTTCTTCCTCTCGGGAGCCTGCGGCCTCGTCTACCAGGTCCTCTGGGCGCGCATGCTCGTCGTCGTCTTCGGGGCCACCGTCCTCGCCGTGAGCACGGTGCTGAGCGCCTTCATGGCGGGCCTCGCCCTCGGCAGCTTCCTCTGCGGGCGCTACGTCGATAGCCGCGGCGCCGCCGCCGGCATCGGCCGGCCGCTGCGGGTCTTCGCCCTCCTGGAGGCCGGCGTCGGCCTCTACGCACTGGTCTTCCCGGCCCTGGCCGGCGGGATCGGATCCTCGGCGGCCCTCGTACAGGCCCTCGGCCCCGAGGGCAGCGCCCTCGGCCCGGTCCTGCGCTTCGTCATCACCTTCCTGCTCCTGCTCGTGCCGACGACGCTCATGGGCGCCACCCTGCCGGTGCTGTCGAAGTTCGTCGTGCGCCGGCTGGCGGGCGCCGGCCCGGGGGTCGGCCTGCTCTACGGGATCAACACCCTGGGCGCCGTGGCCGGCGTCGTCCTGGTCACCTTCTTCCTGATGGAGGCCCTCGGGCTGAAGGGCAGCACCTGGGTGGTGGCGGCCGTCAACTTTCTCGTCGCCGCCCTCGCCCTGCTGGTCGACAGGAGGGCCGCGTCCCCTGCGCAGGATCAGCCTGCCGGCATCGGCCTCGAACCGTCCGGAGACCCCGAGGCCACTCCCCCGTCGGCCCCCGCAGCGGACCCGTCTCCCGACACCGGCCTCGAACCCGCCGGGACGCCGGAGATCTCTGGCCCCGCACCGTCGGGGGAGCGGGAGCTGGCCGCCGCCCCGCCGCCGGCCGCCGAACCAGTCCCCCGCCACATCGTCACCGCCGTCATCGCCGCTTTCGGCCTCTCCGGCTTCGCCGCTCTCGGCTACGAGGTCGCCTGGCTGCGCCTCTTCATCGTCTCCTTCGGCGTCAACACCCACTACGAGTTCAGCATCATCCTCATCGCCTTCCTCCTGGGCATCTCCCTGGGCAGCCTCGCATGCAGCCGCTACCTGCGGGCGGAGCGGGACCTGCCCGCCCTCTTCGGGACGATGGAGGTCCTCATCGGCCTGGTGGGTCTCTGCTCGGTCTTCCTCTTCGCCTGGTGGCCGCAGTGGATCGGCTGGGTCCAGCAAGCCGACACCTGGTGGAGCCACCGCCTGGGCATCTTCGCCGTCGCCTTCGCCATCATGCTCGTCCCCACCCTGCTCATGGGCGCCCTCTTCCCGGTGGTGAGCCGCATCAACACCCCCGGCCTCGGGCGCCTCGGCCGCGGCGTCGGCGACGCCTACGCGGTCAACAGCCTCGGCGCCATCGCCGGCGCCGCCGCCACCGGTTTCGCCCTCGTTCCCGCCTTTGGCACGGAGGGGGCCTTCAAGGTCCTGGGCCTCGTCAACGTCGCCGCCGGCCTCGTGGTCCTGGGGCTGCACCAGCGCCACCGGCCGCTGCGGCGCAACAAGGCGGTGGCCGCCGGCGCGCTGGCTCTCTCCGTCGCCGCCGTGGCCCTGGCCCCGGAGGACGTCCTGCGCGGGATCGTGGAGCCGCGCCGGCCGGGGGCCGAGCTGGTGTTCTACCGCGAGGGCCGCGAGGGGGTGGTCACCGTCGCGGCCGAGCCCGGCTACCGCGAGATGAGGTTCAACCGGGGCAGCCAGGTGCCCACCGACTACGGCTCCTTCCAGGTCTTCCGGCTTCTCGGCCACCTGCCCCTGCTCCTGCACGAGGACCCGCGGGAGGTCCTGGTCGTCGCTCTCGGAGGCGGCATCGCCCTGGGAGCCGTGGCCCAGCACGACCTGACCCGCGTCGAGTGCGTCGAGATCGTCCCCGACATGGTGGCCGCCGCCCGCCAGGAGTACGGGAGCTTCAACCACCGCGTCCTCGAACGTCTGGAGGAGCACCGCGTCCACATCTCCATCGACGACGGCCGCAACCACCTGCTGGCCTCGGGGCGCCGGTACGACGTGATCACCGGCGACGCCACCCATCCCAGCAGCACCGACAGCTGGATCCTCTACACCCGCGACTTCTACGAGCTGTGCCGGTCGCGTCTGAAGGAGGGCGGCATCTTCGTGCAGTGGCTGCCCTTCCACGGCCTGCAGGTGGACGACTTCAAGACCGTGCTGCGCACCTTCGGGAGCGTCTTCGAGCACGCCACCCTGTGGCGCACCAACCACTACTCCGTCATGGTGGGTACCACCGGGCCGCTGCGCGTCGACCTGGCCGAGCTGGAGGCGAGGTACGATCGCCGCGTCGTGAGGGAGAGCCTCGAGGAGGCCGACCTGGGAACCCCCCTCGACGTGCTGAGCTGCTTCCTCCTCGACGAGGACTCTTTCGCCGCCTACGTGGGGGAGGGGCCCGTCAACAGCGACGACCACCCGCACCTGAGCTTCGCCAGCCGCCGCGGCTACACCGCCGAAGTGTGGCGCCTCCTGGCCGACCTCGAACGTCACCTGGAGGGGCACCCGCCGGCGCTGGGACCCTGGCTGGAATACCCGCACGAGGCGGCGCGCGGAGATGCAGCCGCGGCTGAAGGCCTGGTTCGAGGGCAAGCGCCACGTGCTGAAGGGGGATATCCTGCGCCTTAGCCAGGACTGGTCCGGGGCCGTGGCCGCCTACGCACAGGCCCTGGAGGCGAACCCCCGCGAGTTGACGGCCCGCCACTTCCAGGAGGAGCTGGAGGGTCCCTTCCGCGAGCGCCGCCGCCGCCTGGAGCACCTGCCGCAGGTGGGAGGCCACCACTGAGCGGTTGCCCCGCGGCCGGGTCCCGTGCGATGATTGGATCACCCCGATGAAGATCACTGCCTCAGGCTGTGTCCACGACGGGCGCGCAGGGCCGCCCCACCGCCGGTCCTGCGCCTTCACCACGGCCTACCTCGGCCGAAACGGCACCCTCTACGTCACCGGACGCTGGGGCAGCCAGAGAGAGTCCCTCGACGGCCATCCCTGCATCTTCGCCAGCCGCGACCTCGGCGAGACCT
>CAZEHQ010000207.1:0-1051 GCA_964512165.1 uncultured Gemmatimonadaceae bacterium
CCACCAACGTTCTGCTCCTGCCGGCCCTCTCCGAGTCCCTTGCCGGACGGCTGCAGATCGTCCGACTCCATCCGCTGTCACGGTACGAACTGGCGTCGCGGTCTTCCGCAGCCGCATCGGATCCGAGCAGGGGGTTCGTAGCCGACCTGTTCGAGGGAGGGTTCAAGGTCGTTCAGGCCCCGAGGCTCGGTTCACGACTGGCCGAACTCATCGTCGCTGGCGGATTCCCGCCGGCGCTGGCGCGACCCACCCCTCGGCGACAGGCCAACTGGTATCGTGACTACGTCGAGACACTGGTTCAACGCGACGTGCGCGACCTGGCGCGCATCAGATCGCTCGAAACCCTCCCGCCACTCCTGCGCGCCGCCGCCTCGCAGACGGCCCGGCTCTTCAACCTCGCCGATCTGGCCGCGCCGTTCCAACTCAGCCGTCCTACGATCGGGGAGTATGTCACGCTTCTCGAACGCCTGTTCCTTTTGGAGAGACTCCCGCCCTGGCACAGCAATCGTCTGAGCCGTCTGGTCAAGACCCCCAAGCTCCACCTCGGAGACACGGGTGTCGCCGCCGCGCTTCTCAACCTCGGTCCCGCGCAGTTGGCGGCGGACCGTTCCCTGCTGGGGCAACTCCTCGAGACGTTCGTCTTCCAGGAACTGCGGAGACAGGGCAGCTGGCAGGACGTGCCCGTCCAATTCTCCCACTTCCGCGACAGAGATGGAGTGGAGGTGGACATCGTGATGGAGCAGGGCTCGCACGCCATCGCCGGTGTCGAGGTCAAGGCATCGGCGACCGTCAGGCGCAGCGATTTCCGCGGGCTTCGGAAACTGCAGGCCCTCGCGGGCGACCGTTTCCGCCAGGGTGTCGTGCTATACGACGGAGAGAGCACGGTCCCCTTCGGAGACGGCCTGTATGCCGTTCCGATTCCTCGCCTGTGGGAGTTGGCCGAGGCTGAGTCGGAAGCCGCCTGGGAATCATCACCGCCCTGACCGATCCGGCCTCGTTCTCGAGTCTCGGCGTCGTCGAGCTCGGGTCGCGAGGAGGCCACCACCAGCAG
>CAZEHQ010000207.1:1061-7890 GCA_964512165.1 uncultured Gemmatimonadaceae bacterium
CCCGGATCGTAGGCGTAGCTCTCGGTACGGCCCCGTCGGGCGCGCAGCCGATGTGCTCACCTGCGAGCACTCCTCACACTTGCGGGCGCTGGATGGGCTTACGACGCACATCGGCAGGGACGCGGGCGCGGCGGCTGATCGGTTCAGATCACTCCCAATCAAGAAAAACTGGAACGGACAGCCCCTGTCCCCTTGGGGCGTATCTTGCCGGAATGAAGGCAGGCACTCGCACCGGAGGAGTGCATGGCGGACCCCCTCATCTCGGGAGGTTGAATCGTGAAATCGTGCATCGCGTTCGTGCTCAGCTTGTCCTTGGCCGTCCCCCTCTTCGGCCTGGCCGACGGGGATCGCGTTCGTGTGACCTTGGAAGGCGACCAAACGATCGGGACCGTCACCTCGCTGAACCAGAGCGGGTTTGTTCTCGAGCTGTCCGACGGTCGATCCCTACCTGTCGCCTACAGCGACATAGGGAAGTTGGAACAGAGCCTTGGAACCAAAAACTATGCGAAACGCTACGGGAAGCGTGGACTCTTGATCGGGGCGATTCCCGGGTCTCTTCTTGGGCTGGCATTGGTCCACGTCTGCATTCTCTGTGAAGCAGATCCCACAGTGTCTGAGCAGCTGGGAGCGATGCTCGGAGGTGGCATCATGCTTGGACTTCCTTCCGGGCTTGTCGGCCTGATGATTGGAGCCGCGAGGGATGGGGAAGAGTGGGCGACCCTGCCAATAGGCGGGCGTCTACGAGTCAGTCCCATGGTCCAGGTGGCCTCTGTTCCCGGAGGCAGGTATGCAGTACTGGGAGCGCGCATCCGGTTCTGATACAGCTGAAGCGGGATGATTTGCGCCCGTCGCCCATTCTGCTGGCCGCGCTCACTACCGGGACCGCATGAGGAACACCCGGTCGGTGTTGAGCACGTCGTTGACGCGGTCGTCCCAGAACGCCCCGCCGGCCACCAGCAGCCGGCCGTCGGCATCGGCCGCCGCCGCCCAGCTCAGCTCCAGGGGCAGGTCCGGGCCCCGGGTCCACTCGCCGCTGGCCGGATCGTAGGCGTAGCTCTCGGTGCGGCCGCCGTCGGCCTGCCCGCCCAGCACCCAGACGCGATTCTCGAAGGCCGTGCACAGGGGGGCGTTCGGCGCCTTGAGCGGGTGCTCCACCTCGCTCCAGTGGTCCCGGCCGGGATCGTAGATGAACAGGCCCGGGCACTGGCTCTTGGGTCCCGCGGCGATGTAGAGGCGGCCGTCCAGGACGCAGCCGCTGGCTTGGTACACGGTGCCCGGGGGCGGGGAGTCGACGCGCCAGTCCGTCTCTCCGGGGCCGATGCTGAGCAACTGGGCAAAGTGCCTCTCCTCGCCGGAGCCGCCGACGCCGTAGAGCCGACCCGCGGCCGTCAGGGCCACCACCTGCCCGGCCTTCTGCGGCAGGGGCGGGCCGAGGCGGTAGCGCTGCGTCGCCGGATCGAAGATCTCCACCGTCGCCGTGGGCCGTGTGGCGTCGCCCTCGCCGTGGCGGAACAGACCCCCCAACAGCCACAGCTCGTCCTCGAGGACGGCGATGCCGGAGTAGGCTTTCCCTGGCTCCAGCATGGGCGCCTCCACGCGCCAGGTGCCGGAGGGGACGTGGTAGGACCAGACGTGGTCGAGGTTGACCCACTCGTCGGCGGGCCATCCGAAGAAGGTCTTGCCGCCGGCGGTGTAGAGGCGGTCGCCGATGCGGGCGAAGATGTTGTCGTGGTTGCCCGCCGGCATGAGGGGCAGCTCCTCCCAGTGCTCGTGCCAGGGCTGCTCGAGGTCGGCGAAGCGCTGGACCCTGCCCGCGCGCAGCACCCAGAGGCCGCCGGAGCCGGAGTGGAGCAGGGCCTGCACCGGACCCTCCCCGGCCGGCAGCACGTCCCGCCACTCGGGAGGACCGTCGGCGAGCACCACCAGCTCCCGCAGGCTGCCGTCGGCGAAGCCCACCAGCAGCTGGCCGCCGCCGCGGCCGAGGGCGGTGATGGGGGAGTCGGCGGGATTGGCGAAGGAGCGGTGTCCCGCGGAGCGCGCGTCGGCCCGCACGAGGGAGTTGTCCACCGCCACCCAGACGAAGCCGGCATCGTCGGTGGCGGCGTCCCACCACGGGCCGGAGAGAAGGCCCGCGGGCAGGTCGAGGCGCTGCCAGGCGTGGGGGCCCCGGTCGGTGAGCACGGCCAGGTCCAGCCGCTCGCCGGCGGCGGCCACGGCCCAGACGTTGCCGAAGGGGTCGTCGCAGACCGGCGTGACCTCCCACCCCGGGGGGGCCACGGGCGCGGCCTCGAAGCTGGCGTCGCCCAGCCGCACGTCGGCGCACCCCACGCACCAGACGTCTCCCCAGCGGGTGGCCAGCAGCCTTCCAGGCGCGCCCTCCGGACGGAAGGACGGCGTCCGGGAGACGGGTGCGCCCCCGGCCCGCGGGTAGCGCAGGACCTCGTCCCCGAGGGCCATCCACAGGTCGCCGTCGGGGGTGACCTGCAGGCCCCCGAGGCGGCCCTCGGCGAGGACTTCCCAGCCGCCCTCGCCGCCGCCCCGGATGACCACGCCCGCCGGACCGGGGACGGCGGCGTAGATGCGGCCGTCGCGGTCCTCGAGCAGCAGTCCCGGCCCCTTGTGCAGGGTTTCCGCGCCGGCGGGAAGGGCCGCGAGCGCGAGCATCCCGGCGGCGGCCACGAGGCACAGGGAGGGGCGGGTTCGCTGGAGCCGGGGTGGAGCGGGCGACATGGCTGGCGAGATCATCATGGTCCTCCAAAGGGGGGCGGCGTTGCAGCGGATATCGGCGAGCCGAGAATCGACCCGATGCCCGGCTGCGCTCGATGCGACAACATACCGAGGGCAGGGTGGAAGGCCAAAGAGGAGCCGCAGCCGACGGCCGGCGGTGGACACCGCGCCGATGGGGGTCGAGCGGCTGCGGCCGAGCCGAAGGCATACCCGATGCCGGCGTCAGGCACGGGGCTCAGGCGGTTCCTGGCGCCTGCAGCGAAACGGGCGCCGCACGCCGGCGGTGGGCAGCGGGCTGATGCCGGGCGTTGGCGGATGGGCGAAGCCGACAGGACCGCCCCGGGCCGGAGAAGGCGAAAGGAGCGAGCCCCGGGCCGGTGGGCCGCCTGTGGATCTCCGCCCCTTGTCCTACCTTTCCCGCGCAGGTCTCACACCGACCACACAACCTCAACCCCCGAGGGAAGAGCGTGAAACCCTTTCTCGATTCCACAGACGCCGTCGACGATGGCCCCGAGCTGGCGCGGCGCATGGACCGCGACGGCTACCTCTTCGTGCGGAACCTGCTGCCCATCCACCACCTGGAGAGCGTGCGCCGGAGCTTCCTCGGCTTCGCCCGCGACGCCGGATGGCTCCTGGAGGAAACGGACCCCGCCAAGGCGCTGGCCGACCTCGAGGGCTTCACCGTGGAGCCGCAGCCGGAGTACATGGCCGTGATCCGCGCCGTCCACGGGCTGGAGGAGTTCCACGCCCTGCAGCACGACCCCGGGCTGCTGGATCTGCTCGGGCGCCTCTGCGGCGGCGCCGAGGTCCTGCCCCATCCGAGGCTGATCCCGCGGGCCATCTTCCCCCAGCGGGAGGCGTACACGACCCCGCCGCACCAGGACTTCATCCCCATACAGGGCACGGAGTCGACGTACACCGCCTGGATCCCGCTCTCGGACCTGTCCGCGGAGATGGGCGGCGTCCAGATCGCCGAGGGCTCGCACCTGGGCGGGGTCTACGACTTCCGGCCGGGTCTCGGCGCCGGCGGCATCGAGATCACGCGCTCCTTCGACGGCAGCTGGCGCGGCGGCCCCTTCGCCCAGGGCGACGTCCTGTTCTTCCACAGCCTCGCCGTGCACCGGGGGGTGCCCAACGTCTCCGAGCGCCTGCGCATGTCCCTCGACGCCCGCTTCCAGCGCGCCGGCGACCCGATCACCCCGGAGACGCTGATGCCCTTCACGCGGCCCCAGACCTGGGAGGAGATCTACGCCGGCTGGCCGGCCGACTCGCCTTACCGCTTCTACTGGGAGGGGCGCAGCCTGGATCTGAAGGAGTACGACCCCAGCTACCACGCGAAGCGGGACACCATGGCCATGGAGATGGCCGAGGAGGGGGACCCGCGGGCGCGCTCGACGCTGCAGCGGATCGTCGCCCGCGACAAGGATCCCGGGCGCCGCGAGAAGGCGCGGGTGCTGCTGGAGAGTCTGGACCGCCGCGCGCCGGCCTGAGGCGGCGACGGGTCAGATGGCGCGGACTGGATCCGCGGGCCCGAGCGGGTCCGGAAGGTTGCCGGAGGGCCGTTCCCCGACCGGGCCCCGCGGCCCTTCAGACGCCGGGGCTCAGACGCAGCCCTCGTACTCGCGGCCGCTGAGCAGGTGGTAGCCGGGCCGCTCACCCTCTCCAACCCAGCGGGACTTCGCCGTCATGTAGTGGGTGGCCAGGCCGCGGCGGAAGCTCTGCGTGCGGTTGGCGCCGGAGCGGTGCTGGATCAGGCCGTGGTGGAAGGAGCAGCCCCCGGCCCGCAGGGTCACGGGCCGCTCCCGCTCCCGGTCGATGGCGGCGTCGGGGATCTTCATGTCCTTGCGCTCGCCCACCATCCAAGGCTCGCTGTGGTCGACGGCGCCGAGCTTGTGGCTGCCGGGGACCACGTACATGCAGCCGTTCTCCACGGTCACCTCGTCGAGGGCGACCCAGGCGGTGATCACCTCCATGGGCCGGACGGGGAAGTAGGGGCAGTCCTGGTGGTATGTCTTCTCGATGCCGCCCGGGGGCTTCATGAAGAGCTGGTCGCCGAAGAGCTTCAGGTCCTCCCCGAGGAGGTCGACCATCGCCGCGAGGATGCGCGGATGGCGGGCGTGGTCGACGAAGAACGAGTCGTGGCGGCTGGGGTGGTTGATCTTGCGCAGGTGCTCCATGCGCCGGCCCGAAGCCCCGGGCTCGTACTCGACGGAGCTCTCGGGGAAATCGAGGTCGCCATCGGCGATCCCGCGCACGCGCTCGCGCAGGGCCTCCAACTCTTCCTCCTCCAGGCACGGGTCGAGGATCAGGTACCCCTCGGCGTGAAAGCGCTCGGTCTGCTCGGTGGACAACATGGCGGCTCCTTTCCTGCGGCCAACGAAAGCCGGCCTCCCGGAAACGGGCAAGCGGTGAACCCGGCTCCGCCGGCGTTCCCGCCTTGCCGGGCCGGCGGCGATCTGCGTAGATGAGGGGCGACGCTCATCTGGAGGAGGGCCGATGGCAACGCTGATCGCCGGGCAGGGGGCCACCCCGGGCCAGCCCGGGACCCGACTCGCGGCCGGGGGCGACGAGGGATTCCCGGGCCGCCGGAGCCGCCGCCCGGAGCACCGGGCTCTAGTCGCCCGACGGGGCGGCGGGTTCCCCCGCGGCCGGGTCCCCGCCCGCCCGGAGACCCGAAGGTGAGCGCCGAGCGCCCGCCGCCCCGGGGCCTGTGGGGCCTGCTGCGCAACATCGGGCCGGGGGTCGTGGTCTCCGGCTCGGTGGTCGGCTCCGGCGAGCTGCTGGTGACCACCCGCATGGGCGCCGAGGTCGGCTTCGTCTTCCTCTGGGGGGTGATCCTGGCCTGCGTCATCAAGTTCTTCATCCAGCTGGAGCTGGGCCGCCAGTGCCTGCTCCACGACGACACCACCATCGACGCCCTCGACCGACTCCCCGGGTTCCGACCAGGCGGCGTCTCGCTGGCCACCTGGATCTGCGTGGCCGGCTACTTCTCGGTCTTCATCGCCGTCATCGGCATCCTCGGCTCGGTGGCCGGCCTCATGCAGTCGGTGCTGCCCGTCCTCCCCTACCAGGTGTGGGCGGTGCTGGTCTTCGTGGTGATGACCGTGCTGCTGTGGCGCGGCCTCTACCAGGACCTGGAGAAGATGGTCACCGTCCTGGTGGCCACCTTCAGCCTCATCGTCATCGGCTGCCTGATCGCGCTGCAGGGCACGCCCCACGCCATGTCGGCGGCCGAGCTGGCCTCGGGGTTCCGCTTCGAGATGCCCGCCGAGGGCGCCTTCGTGGCCCTGGCGGTGATGGGCTCGGTGGGGGCCACCGCGGTGGAGCTGTTCATGTATCCCTACTGGGTGCGCGAGAAAGGCTACCCGCGCTTCGTCGGCCCCGACGACGGCACCCCCGAGTGGCGCGCCCGCTACCGCGGCTGGATGCGGGTGGTGGCCACCGACGCCGGCGTGTGCACCGCCATCGCCCTGGCCATCACCTGCGCCTACTACCTGCTCGGGGCCTCGGTGCTGTCGCGGCTGCAGGTCCTGCCCGCGGGGATCGACGTGGCCGACCGCGTCTCCCTGATCTTCACCGAGACCCTGGGTCCGGCGGCCAAGGCGGTCTTCATGTTCGGCGCCTTCTGCACCCTGTTCTCGACCCTCCTGGTCTTCGCCGCCAGCTCCGGGCGGATCGGCGCCGACTTCCTGCAGCGCCTGAAGCTGCCCGCCGCCGCCGGCGAGGCGGGGCTCCGGCGCGTCGCCCGCGCCCTGCAGGTGGGGTTCCCGGCCTTCTGGCTGTGCGTCATCCTGGTGAAGTCGGACACCCCCTTCCTGCTGGTGCTGCTGGGGGCCAACGCCAACAACCTGCTGCTCATCCCCCTCGCATTCGGCGTGCTCCACCTGGCCATGCGCGAGGAGGCGGGCCGGCGCATGTCGATGTGGCTGGAGCTCGCCCTGCTGGCCAGCCTCTGGGTGATCGTCAACTTCACGGCGGTCAACCTGTATCTGAAGTGGACGGGGGGCGGGTGAGCCGGCGGCTCAGGACGGCGACAATTGACCATCGCATGAGCAAACTGGATCGCATCACGCTGGAGCCGGGGAAGAGGGGCGGGAAGCCG
>CAZEHQ010000208.1:0-7403 GCA_964512165.1 uncultured Gemmatimonadaceae bacterium
GTGACGGAGCTCACCGCCCCGGCCCGCCCCATGGCGTTGACGGCGCGCGCCTCCAGGCGGTTCTCGCCCCCGTGGAGGGACCAGGAGAAGGCGGTCTCGCGCGGCTCCCAGCCGCCGCCGTCGACGCGCACCTCGAAGCGCTCGAAGTTGGGACAGACGGCCTCCAGGTCGACGCGCAGTTCGGCCCCGCCGCCGGCCTGCAGGTGGATGCGGGTGCGGTCCACGTCCCAGTAGAGGTCGGCCTCGCGGTCGGTGTGGCGGCTGAACCACGGCAGGGCCGGCGTCTTGTCGTCCTCCCAGAACAGGTAGCCGTCGTAGTGGTAGGAGCCGGCGCCGTGCTCGGGCTCGCCCGGGCCCAGGGTGGCGGGCTCGTCGTTGCGGCGGTTGATCATGAACCGCATCCACAGGTGGATCCGGCTCTCCACCTTGAAGCGCTCGCCCGTGGCCTCCGGCGGCGGCGGGCTCACGCGGATGTCGTCGAGGTCCTCGTTGACCCAGGCCGTGTGCGCCTCCAGGGCGGTGAGGGGCACGCCGTGGCGCTCGAAGTGGTAGGTGAACTTGGTGGCGTCGTTGCTGTCGCCGCCGGGATCCATGGTCACCCACTTGCCGTAGTCGTTCGACCAGACCTCGGTGATGCAGTGGGAGCGCATGATCTGGGTGCGCGCCGTGAACCCGAGGGCGGCGCAGCACTGGGTGAAGACGGAGGCGTAGTGGGTGCACATGCCGAGGGCCAGCTGCTGCCCCGCCAGCTCGAGGATGACCAGGGCGTCCCAGGGCGGGCAGTAGTCCAGCCCCCCCATGTTCCAGCCGTCCTCCCACTGCTCGCGCACCCACTGGCGCAGGCGCGTCAGGGCCTCGAACTCGGTCTTCGCCGGGCCCACCACCTGGTCGAGCTTCCAGCGCTCGCGCAGGACCTTCGCCCGGGGCTCGTCGGTACTCATGTAGGAGAACCGATGGGAGCTGTACGCGAGGGGCCGGTTGTCCGCCTCCACGACGCGGGCGGCAGCCTCGGCGCCCGCCTCCACCCGGGCCGACAGACGGGCCCCGGTCAGGGTCGGGGTCACCGCCGGGTCGCGGGTCGACAGCAGGGCCCGCCACTGGAAGAACCGGGCGCCCTCCGGCACCTCGGCCTCCCCCTCCAGCGGCGCCCAGGCGCTCCAGCTTTCGGGCTCGTACGCCGGCGTCGGGCCGGCCCGCCACTCGAGGCGGCGGCCGGTGCCTTCCGGCTCCTGCCCCTCCAGCTCGACGCCGACGCCGAGGGCGGAGCCGTCCAAGGCGATGGCCCCCTCCTCTGCTCCGAGCAGGTCGACCGCCTCGGAGCAGACCTCGCCCGCGGTCATGTGCTGGTCGAGCCACAGGCGCACCACGTACTCGCCGTCGACGCGGTCGTTCACCCCCAGCTCGTCGGAGCGCCAGGTGCGCCCGCCGTCGTCGCTGACCTCGCTGCGGTCGGGCTGCACGCTCTCTTCCACCAGGACCGTCCACTCGGCCTCGCCCACGGCGCGCAGGACGATCTCGTTCTCCCCCTCCCGCAGCCACGCCGGATCGATCTCGACGGCGTGCCAGCGGTCGACCCAGTACTCGCGCTTGTCCTGCCACACGAAGCGGGCGGAATGCCCGTTGACCAGGGCCTCCAGCTCGCCGCCGGTCCGGTCGCAGGAGAGGTAGCCGATGAGCTTGGCGCCGGAGGCGGAGACCGGCCCGAGGACCAGCCGCTTGCGGATCCACCGGCCGCCGGCGATGCGCTCCAGGTCGCGGTTGTTGCAGCGCGCCGCCTCGTCGGCGGCCATCTCGCCGCGGCGCAACTGCAGGCCGCCGCCGCCGCGCACGACGTTGCGGCGGGTGCACCGGTCGAGGGCCTCGGGGCCCTCCCATGCTCTCGAAGTCGTCGTCTCTGACATCCTGTCCTCCCTTTCAGCGCACGAGCCGGCGGAAGGACTCCTCCACCAGCTCGCACTCGATCAGCTCGTCCAGCCGCTCGCGGCGCAGTCCGTCGGCGATGACGGCGAAGCTCCCGCGGACCGCCTCCTCGGTGCGGTCGAGGGCCTCGTCGTCGTCGTGAGCGGTGTTGAAGAAGAACCCCTGCGACAGGATCACGCCGCGGCGGGCGTTCTCCTGCACGAAGAGGGTGGCCACCTTGGGCCCCAGCTCGGCGGGCACGTCGAAGCGGATCCCCGGGTGGGCGGAGACGCCCACGCACTTGGCCGGCGCCCCGGTCTCGGCGGCGGCGGCGTCGACGCGGCGGCGGAAGTCGCTGCCCAGGCGCTCGAAGAGGGCGGGCGCGTCGAGCCGCTCCAGCTCGCGCACCGTGGCCAGGGCGGCGGCGGTGCCGACGTTGTCGTCCCAGTAGGCGCTGGAGATGAACATGCGCGCCATCGGCTCCATCACCTCCCGGCGGCCGACGACGGCAGCCATGGGGTAGCCGTTGGAGATCGCCTTGGCGAAGACGGTCATGTCCGGGGTGACGCCCACCACCTCCTGCACGCCGCCGAGGGAGACCCGCCAGCCGCAGGAGACCTCGTCGAAGATGAGCACCACGCCGTGCTGATCGGCCAGGCGGCGGACCCCCTCCAGGTAGCCGGCCGGCGGCAGCTCGGTGCGCATCGGCTCCATGATGATGCAGGCCACCTCGTCGCCGTGGGTCTTGAGGAGATCCTCGAGCTGATCGAGATCGCCGTAGGCGAAGGGCACGGAGGAGCCCTCCAGGGCCCGGGGCACGCCGATGGGCTCGATGCCGTTGAAGAGGTGCCCGTCGAGGCGCTCGGAGCCGAGGTTGGCCGCCAGGTACCAGTCGTGCCAGCCGTGGTAGCCGCTGAAGAGGACCTTGTCGCGGCCGGTGACGCCGCGGGCGATGCGCACCGCCACGGTGCAGGCCTCGCCCCCGCCCTTGGCGTAGCGCACCATCTCCGCCGACGGCACCAGGCGCACCAGCATCTCGGCCAGCTCCACCGCCGACTCGTGGACGATGGAGTAGATGGAGCCGCGCTCGATCTGCTCCTTCACGGCGGCGTCGACCACGTCGTTGGCGTAGCCCAGCACGATCGGGCCCACGGCGCTGAACCAGTCGACGTACTCGTTGCCGTCCACGTCCCGGATGCGGCAGCCCTTGGCGCGCTCGGCGTAGATCGGGCTGACGCCGAGGGCGGCCCGGGTGGGACGGCGGCTGATCAGCTGCGTGGCGCCGGGGATGAGACGGCGGGCGCGTTCGTAGATCTCCAGGGAACGCGCGACCTGCGGCGGCGCTTCGACGGCGGGTACGGCGGGTCGGGTCGTCATATCGAGTATCGCTCCAGCTTGTCCTCGTCCACTTCGACGCCGAGACCGGGACCGTGGGGCACGGCGATGCGGCCCTGCCGGAAGACCAGGGGCTCGACGAGGACGTCGTCCACCAGGCCGTGGTAGCAGGTGTCGCTGGGTCCGGAGAAGTTCGGCGTCGACGCGGCGAGATGGGTGATGGCGATCGTCTTGAGGCCCAGGTCGTGGGAGCAGTGCATCAGGCAGGGCACGCCGAAGCCCTCGGCCACGCGCGCCACCTTCTGCACCGGCAGCAGGCCGCCGGCGGCGGGCGTGTCCGGCATCAGGTAGTCGCCGGCGCCGGAGGTGAGCAGCGGCACGGCGCTCTCCGGGCCGGTCACCCCCTGGTTGACGAGGATCTCCATGCCCGCCTCCTCGCGGCAGCGCACCAGCACCTCGGCGTGGCCTCCGTCGCAGGGATCCTCGAAGCGGTTCACCCCCAACGCCTTCATCCGCTGCATCACCTCGAAGGCGCGCTCGGGGCCGTAACCGCCGTTGGCGTCGGGCCGCAACTCGGCCTCGCCACCGATCTCCTTCACCACCGCCTCGGCGATGGGCAGGTCCTGTCCGGGGTCGTTGCCGGCCTTGGTCTTGAGGGAGGTGAAGCCCCAGCGGTCGACGTACTCGCGGGCCGTGGCCGCCGACTCCGAGGGCTCCTTGAGGCCCATGCAGGCGGTGAACTCGGCCTCCTCCCGCAGGCGCCCGCCGAGGAGGCTGCACACGGGCAGGCCGGCGCGCTTGCCGAGCAGGTCCCACAGGGCCATCTCGACTCCCGAGGCCGGCCCCGGGGCGGCGCCTGCGGCCTTCAGGGCCGCCAGGGCGCCCTCCACGTCGTCGGCTCGGCTCCCCGTCAGCAGATCGGCGGCGGCCGGCTCCAGGCTGGAGGTGCCCTCGCCCCAGCCGGTGAGTCCGTCGTCGCTGTCGACGCGCACGATCAGCCCCGTGGCTCCGACGGTACCGCCCCCTCCTCCCCTGCCGACGTAGGGACCGACGGGCGCCTCGTAGGGAACGTGGACGGTCCAGCTCTTCACCTCACGAATCTTCACGGTCGTCTCCTCGGCATGCGGCGAATCTCCGGCCTCGTCTCAATCGATCGGGTCGTACTTCGGTTGCCTCGGCGCCCGGTCGCGCTCAAGATGGTAGGGGCTGCTCTCCAGGGGCATCTCGACGCGGGCGCCGCCGCGCACGTGGGACTCGATGAAGGCGAAGATCAGCTCCGTGTTGGTGCGCGACAGGCGCGCGCCTCCCCGGGGCGGCTCCCCCGTGTCGAGGCCGCGGACGAGATCCTCGATGAGGCACACGGTCGAGCTCTTGCGCTGGTACTCCGGGAAGGGACTCCGCCCCAGCACCGACCGCCCCCGGTGGTCCTTCCCCTTGGGCTCCCGGATCTCCCACTCCTCGCCGTTCTGCATGGCCGTGGCCACGCCGCCGCCGCAGACCGCCTCGATCTCGGAGCCGCGGCCGCTGTTCAGCGCGTACGCCGTGACCCCGTCCTCGAACTGCAGGATCCCGTGGCCGACGGGGTCCTCGGTCAGCCGGTCGCCGTCGAAGACGGTCTCGCCGTTGGACAGGTGGGCCTGCACCCAGGCCACGGGGCGGTCCGAGTGCAGGCGCAGGATCAGGTCGAAGCCGTGGCTGGCGCTGTTGAAGAGGGTGCCCGTCGAGTGCAGCACCAGCGACTGCAGCCGGCCGATGCGGCCCCCGTCGATGACCTCCTTCATGCGGTCGTACCCCGGGTCCCAGCGCCGGTTCGTGCCCATGTTGAGGATCACGCCGTGGGCCTCGCAGGCCTCGACCATGGCGTCGGCGTCGGCCATGGAGGCGGAGAACGCCTTCTCGGCGTAGATGGCGCGGACCCCGTGGGCGGCGGCGAAGACGACGATCTCGCAGCGATGCTCGGGCTGCGTGGCGACGCTGAGGATCTCGGGCTTCTCGGCCTCGATCATCCGGCGGTAGTCGGTGTACTGGCGGTCGGCGGGCACGCCGTAGCGCTGACCCACCCGCTCCATCACATCCGGCCGCAGGTCGGAGCAGGCCACCATGTCGGTGCGCTCGCAGGCCTCGTACCCGGCGGCGTGGGAGTACGGCCGCCGCGCGGGCGGCACCTCGTTGTCGATGAAGGCCCCCATGCGGCTGCAGCCGACGAGGGCGGCGCGGTAGCGTTGCATTGCTCAGCTCCCGGGAGAGGTCGGCGCTTCGGAGTCGAACAGGGACTGGTCGAACCGCCCCTCTTCGTCGAGGGGAAAGACGCGGCGCCCCAGGTTGCGGAAGGTCACCGCCTGGGGGGAGTGAACCGAGGACTCCCCCACGAGGTGAACGGCTCCGGCCCACGACTCGAAGCCGGCGCGGAAGTGGGCGGCGGACTTCACTCCCACGTAGCGCATCTGCCGCGGGTCCAGGCCGAGGGTGCGGGCAAAGGCGGTGTCGAAGGGCTGCTCGCGCTCGTTCACCAGCAGCACGTGCACGCCGTCCTGCTCGACGTGGGCGGAGGGCCCCATGCTCGCCTCCAGGCCGGCGAAGATGGGCCCGTCGTAGAGGAAGGAGCCGTCGCTCACGGCCACCACGCGGGCCTTCATGGGCACCGGCTCGCCCTGCAGGGGATGGGACTTGCCGCCCACCCGCAGGTCGAGGGTGGCGCCGGCGCCGGCGGCATGGCAGGCGGCCACCGACTCCGGATCGACGATGTAGAGGACGCAGGCGCCGCGCAGGCCGGCCTCGACGAAGGCCCGCAGCATCCCGGTGCTGTCCCCCGGGGATCCGCCGCCGGTGTTGTCGTCGCGGTCGGCGAGGACGGCGGGAAAGCGGCCGTCGGCCTCGACCTGGGCCAGCACCTCCCGCGTCGAGCGGCGGGGCTCGTGCCAGTCGCGGCGCCGCTCCCAGATCCAGCCCCCAAGCTCGTCGGCGCAGGCCTGGGCCAGCTCCTCGTCGCCGTCGGTCACCACCGTCACCGAGGCGCCCATGCAGGGCACGTCGGCCAGGGGGAAGCAGGTCGACACCGAGGCGCAGACCACCCCCGGCCGGGCCTCGATCCCGTGGAGCCGCTCGATCGTCTCCCGCATCGGGGGATGGGCGGTGACCTGGTGCATCCCCCACATCATCGGCACCGGGTGGAAGGCCATGGTGGGTCTCAGCCCCTCCCGGACGATGCCCACCAGCACGTCGGCGCACTCGCGGCCGCGCTCGGCCATGTCCACCTCGGGGTAGCTCTCGCGGCCGATGAGCACGTCGGCCGCAGCCACCATCTCCGCCGACATGTTGGTGTGGATGTCGAGGGCGGCGACGACCGGCATGTCGGGGCCCACGACCTCGCGGACCCGGCTGAGGATGTGGCCATCGGCGTCGTCGATGCCCTCGGCCGCCATGGAGCCGTGCAGCTCCAGGAGCACGCCGTCGATCCCGCCGGCGGCGCGGATTCCGTCGAGCAGCTCTCCGAGGATCTCGTCGAAGAGGGGGCGCGGCGTGGGCGCGCTCGGATGGGGCTCGGCGTGGATCGTGGGGACCAGCTCGAAGCCGTGGACCTCGGCGCCGTCGATGAAGCCGCCCATGGGGCTGTTGGTGCCGCGGAAGGTGCGGATCAGCTCGTCGCCGCGCAGGTAGCCGAAGCGGGCGTCGTAGTTGCCGCGGTCGGTGGGCACCGGCGTGAAGGTGCTCGACTCGTGGCTGATGGTGCCGGTGGCGACGCGCATGGAGGGGGGGCCTTCGGAGGGGGGCAAGGCGGGATGGGGGTTGCAGTATAGTAAGGTTGACCCGGGCGGGGCGAGGGCCGCGCCAGCGCCCGGATCTCCGCGCCGCGGCACCCGTCGTCAGCGCGACAAGGGGTGCTTGATCTGCCCCCATCCCGCGGGGGACGCCTGGGTGTCCGTTGGCTCCAGGCCGACCAGCACCGCCGGCGCGAAACCACTGGCGCCCTCCTGCAGACCCCTGGCCCCGCCAACGGAACCGGGATAGGTGATGACTCTGTAGCAGCTCGAACGTCTCTCGCCATTGTTGTCAGCGGCGATCACGGCCAGGGCGATGGTATCACCGATCCTCAGGTCGGAGCGTACGCTCTCCCCGGGGCCCGCATCGCTCACCACGTCGAAGACCGTGAGCGACAACTCGACGCGCGT
>CAZEHQ010000208.1:7413-7888 GCA_964512165.1 uncultured Gemmatimonadaceae bacterium
CCGGAGACTACCATCCAAAAAGGCACTTGATCGAGCCCCATCCCGAGGGCCGCACCACCGTCGGAGGCGGCTCCAGGCCGACCAGCACCGCCTGCGCGAAACCACTGGCGTTCTCCTGCAGACCCCTGGCCCCGCCAACAGGAGCGGGATAGGTGATGACACTGTAGCAGGTGGAACTGTATCCATCGCCATTGTTGTTGGCAGCGAGCACGGCCAAGGTGATGGCATCACCGATCCTCAGGTCGGAGGGTATGCTCTCCGCCGCTTCCGCATCGCTCACCACGTCGAAGACCGTGAGCGACAGCTCGACGCGCGTCACCTTCTCATCCGGGTCCAGAGCGGCCACTCCGTGGATGAACTCCGCCGTGTTCCGCCATTGGCCCACAGCTCCGGTGTAGCGGATCGAGAGACCGTCCTCGGCGAAGGGAAGCACCTCGACTCGCTGCGCCGTGGCGGCGTCCGAGGCGACCTCCTG
>CAZEHQ010000209.1:0-7796 GCA_964512165.1 uncultured Gemmatimonadaceae bacterium
GATACCGGGCATCTACTGAGGCCTGAGCGATCGCGGAGAATTGACTTCCGGTTGTCGGGCGGGCTATTCGCCCGAGGGTTCCACGGAAGGCGCGTCTTCCGGGTAGAACTGCCGGCAGTAGCGGCGGTACAGCCCTATGGGGCCGTCGGCCGCACACAGCCTGGGGGGAGACCGGTAGTGCTTTCTTTCCCAGATCACCACATCCTGCAGCACATCCTGCTTCTGCTGGGAGAGGAGGATCTGGTTCATCAGCCTCTGGCGCAGCTTGCCGGGCAGGAATCCCAGGCCGGTGAAGAACCTCCGGGGCTTGTGGAACTCCCGCATCTGGCTGACGAGCAGGAGATCGAGGAGGGTGCCATCGACCGGTGTCGGCAGTACCCACAATCTCGCATGCATGTCGATCGTCTTCTCGTGGATCTCGACGAAGGAGTAGCCGAGGCCATGGATGTGGGTGACGGCCGAGACCTCGTACACGAGGTCCGTTACCCCCAGGATCCTGCGGACCCGCTTGAAGTCGAAGCAACTCTTGAGATAGGGGCCGTCCACCGTGACCGAACCGACGGGATTCACATTGTCGTAGCCGTGCACGTAGCGGAGGTGTCCAAGGTCCACGGAGTTCTCCCCCGTCTCCTGGGGATGGCCCCGGAAGCGGAGGTGCCGGAATCCCGGCTTGCTCCATTCCGGGCTCGTGGGAGGGGCCGCGGGAAGGTCCCATGGCGGAGTCCGGCCGCCGCTGCCGAACCAGGCGAAGACGAGGCCGAGGATCTCCCGGGTGGCGTAGACGCTCAGTCTGGCGGCCCGGGGAGCCGGGGCGTTGGGGGTGGCGACGCATTGGCCGGCGGCATCGTACTCGAAGCCGTGGAAGGGACAGACGAGACGGCCGTTGCACACCTGGCCGCCAACGTCGGGTCCGAGGCTGGAGCCCAGGTGGGGGCACACGGAATCAGCCACGCAGACGCGGCCCTCGTCGTCGCACCAGGCGACGACTTGCCGGCCGAGGGAGGTCTTCTCGATCAGGCCCTCTCGGAGTATCGACTCGCGGCTTGCGACGAAGTACCACCCCTGCGGGAACGGGGGCAGACCATGACCGCCATTCGAAGACATGCTACTAATGTAACAAAGGTCCGCGTCGGCTGGTACCTGGGCGCGCAGGCAGCTACATTGGGGTCATGACCTTCGAGAAAGCCACGGCCTCGGACGCGGAGGAGCTGGCCGAGCTCAACCGGCAGCTCATCGAGGACGAGCGCCATCCCAACCCCATGAACCGTGCCCAGCTCGCGGAGCGCATGGCCGGCTGGCTGCGCGAGGGATACAGCTGCTGGCTCGCGCGGGAGGCGGGGACGACCGTCGCCTACTGCCTCTACCGCGACGACGGCGAGCACTACTACCTGCGCCAGCTCTTCGTCGCCCGCAGCCATCGACGGCGCGGCATCGCCACGGCGGTGATGGACTGGATGCACGCCAACGTCTGGACCGGCAAGCGGGTCCGCCTCGACGTGCTCGCCCACAACGAGGAGGCCGTCGCCTTCTACCGCGCGTACGGGTTCCGGGTCGCCGTCCTGCGCATGGAGAAGTGACGGTCCGGGGGCCGATGGTCGAACCGTTCGAGCACGGCATGCTCGCTGTCGGCGGCGGCCACCGGGTCTACTGGGAGAGTTGCGGCGATCCGCGGGGCAAGCCGGCCGTCGTCGTGCACGGCGGCCCCGGCTCCGGCTGCACGCCCTGGCAAAGGGGGCTCTTCGACCCCGCCGCCTGGCGCGTGGTGCTCTTCGACCAGCGGGGCTGCGGACGCAGCACGCCCCACGCCAGCGCGCCGGACGCCGACCTGGCGTGCAATACCACCTGGAAGCTCGTGGAGGACATGGAGGCCCTGCGCCGGCACCTGGCCATCGACCGCTGGATGGTGCTTGGCGGCTCGTGGGGCAGCACCTTGGCCCTGACCTACGCCGAGCGCTTCCCCGAGCGGGTCACGGAGATGGTCCTCTTCGGTGTCACCACGGGCCGGCGCGCCGAGTTCGACTGGCTCTTCCGCGGCGGCGCGGCCGCCTTCTTCCCCGAGCAGTGGCAGCGGCTGCGGCGCGCGGCGCCCCTCGCCGCCGGTGACCGCGACGTCGTCGACGCCTGCCACCGGCTCCTCTTCGATCCCGACCCGGAGGTCCGCCGGCGGATCGCCTTCGAGTGGTGCCTGTGGGAGTCGGCCACGCCCGAGTGGCCGCCGAAGGCCGGACTGGCGCCCCGGTTCGAGGACCGCCGATTCGCTCTAACCTTCGCGCGGCTGGTGACCCACTACGTCCGTCACGACGCCTGGCTGGACGACGGCTCCCTCCTGGCGGGCGCGGGAGCCCTGGCCGGCATCCCCGGCGTCCTGGTCAACGGCCGCTACGACTTCCAGGCGCCCATCGCCAATGCCTGGGAGCTGAACGAGGTCTGGCCCCGCGCCGAGATGATGATCGTGGACGACGCGGGGCACGCCGGCGACGGGATCAGCCGGGAGCTGATGCGCGCCGTGGACCGCTTCACGCGAAGCCCGGGGTGAGTCCGGGCTGTCAGGGGAGATTCACCGCCATATCGAAGTGCCAGTCTCCCTCTTCGAAGCGGTAGGCGCAGCGCACGCCCATGTCCAGGGGGATCGGCAGCGAGAAGGGATGGAAGTCCGCCGTCAGCTCGCCGCCGGCCGACTGGTAGACCCTGGCTGGCAGCGAGTCGTCCTCGCCGCGGCCGTAGTCGTAGAAGAGGTTGACCTTGAGGCGCTTGAGGTAGACCAGGGCGCCGAGGTTCCAGTCGGGGTAGAGCAGCGGCAGGGCATAGTTGGCGCTCCCTTGCAGGAAGCGCCGGTGGAAGCGGTAGTCGTAGCCGCGGATGAAGGGCAGCTCGCTCGCGAAGCGGTAGGGAAGGGCGTCGTCGGCGGCAGGGTCCTGCCACTCGCAGCCGCCGTCCAGGGCCAGGCTGTGGTGGGCCGCCAGACCGGGGAAGAGCAGGACCATCCGCCCCGACAACAGGGTGCCGTCGTAGTCGCCGGCCAGGGGCGTGTGGCGAAAGGCCAGCCGCAGTCTCTGACCCCAGAGCGGGGCCAGGTCGCGCGACGCCGGCTGGCGCAACCGCCCGAGAGCCAGCCGGTACGTCAGGGGCGCGAAGCGTCCGTTCCCGCTCTCGTCCCACAAACCCTCGGCGTCGGGCAGGGACAGCTCGATCGCCTGGCCGGTGATATCCGTCCACTCCGCCCCCACGCCCATCTCGACGTTGGACCTCCACGGGCCTCGGGAGAAGTCCAGGGGCAGTTGGACCCCCAGGAGCAGGCTCTTCTCGGCCCACTTGTCGCTGGTCTCCTCCCCGTCGATCACGTACTCCGAGGCGCGTTCGCCCCAGCGGCCGCCGACGCCGAGCACGGGATACCACGCCGCCAGGCGGAGGCCGCCCAGGGCACTGAAGGCGCTCTCGTTGCTGTTGTACTCGACGCCGCCGCTCATGCTGCTGAGATCGAGCAGATCGCGGGAGGTGAGGGTGAGGGAGTGGCGCGGCGGCAGGGCGCTGAATGACCAGCTGTGGACCTTGAGCAGATGGGCCAGGGGCCGATAGTCGCTCACCGCATAGGACCGCAGCGGGATGTCCATCGACAAAGGCCCGCCCTGCTCCTGGTCGATGAGCGGCTCGAAGTAGCGCACCTTGCGGTCCTCGACCTGCTCGGCCGGCATCCAGGCCGCGGGGTCCAGGGCCATGGCCGCGATGCGGTAGCCGTCGACGGTGTACTCCTGGAACAGGAGGGAGTCTCCGGCGACGGCCGCACGGGTCGCCGCCAGGGGGCGGGAGGTCACCCGGTAGCGGGCCCCGCTCGGCAGGTGGACGGCGTGGATGTTGTCGATCCCCGACCGGGGGGAGTCGAAGAGCAGGTAGGGACCCCGGAAGACCGGCCAGCCGATGACGTCGTGGGTATGGGGCACCACGATCTGCCTCCGGCCGTCGGCGGCGTCGATGCGCTCGAGGGCGTTGCCGCCCTCGTCCTGCCGGACCACGGCGATGTGGCGCCCGTCCTCCGACCACGCCGGTCTGCGCCAGAGGACCCCCTCGGGGGCTGAGAAACGCCCCTCCTCGGCGCCCGTGGCGGTCTCCAGCAGCACGAGGTGGCAGCGCCGGTCCGGCCCGAACTCGACCGCTGCAATGCGGGCGCCGTCGGGAGAAGGCGCCGGGGCGAAGAGTCGGGCCTTGCGGGTGAGCTGGCGCGCGCGGCCGCTGTCGATCTCCAGGACCATGATGTCGGAGTAGCTGCGGAAGCCCCAGCGCGGGTCCGGGGTGCGGCGGTTCCAGGCGGCGATGCCGCCGCCGGCGCGGAAGCCGCCGAGGGAACTGTACTGGCGCAGGCGCTCCTCGCGGCCGTCGGGGTGCAGCCTCACGAGGGTTGGCGGGTCGGCGAGGCCGACCTTGCTCGCCAGGACCCTGCCGTCGGGCAGCGGGTGCGGGTACGAGTAGTTGGTCCAGATGTCCGACCGGCTCTGCCCGGGCAGCACCCGCAGGGGCGTCGTGGCCAGGCCCTCCTGCTGCGCCTGCCACAAGCCGGTCAGCTCGTCCATGGCCCGCTCGTAGGTGCCGGCGGCGCTGGCGCCGGTGTGCTTCCTGAGGGCGCGGCTGAAGGAGAACGGGTGGAACCCCCACCAGGCGGTGCGTCCCAGCACCCGGTCCCAGGTCGCGGCCCCGTGGTGGCGCCGGACGTAGGTGGTCAGGAAGTACCCCAGGGGGTAGTGACTGGGATACCAGTCGCGGTACGAGCGGTGCAGGGCCTTGTAGTAGGAGTAGCGCCGTCCGTCGAGGAGCACCGCCCGGATGTCCAGACCGAACCGCGGCATGCGCCCGCGCCCGGTCGTGCTCAGGGCCGTCTCGATCCCGACCGCATCGCCCTCCCAGAACCACGACGGCACCAGCAGATGGCTCATCACGCTCTGGCCGAACTCGCCGGAGAGGAGCCACGCCAGGCGGATGAAACCCCGGCGCAGGCGGTCGTTCTGCACCACGTGGCGCATCTCGTGGACGGCCAGCAACTGGTACCACTCGCCGGGGAGCCCCGTGCCCTGGGGCGGGGTGCTGAACCAGACGGTGCGGCGGGGAGCCATGGCGACGAAGCCGTTGGCCTCGGCCACCTGGTTCATCAGCACCACGTCCACCGGCTCCTTCGGACCCTTCAGCGTCTTCGAGACCGGTCCGTAGATGTGCTCGAGGGTGTTGGCCACCCGCTGGGCCTCGGCGGTGATCTGAGCGGGGAAGATGACGTTGAACCGCTCGGTCCGGATCCGCCGCCAGTCCAGGCCCGGGGGGCTCTGCTGCGCGAGGGCCGGTCCGGCGATCAGCGCCGCCAGGCCGAAGGCTGTCAGCACTCTCGTGGTGCGCATGGATCTCCTTGAGCAGCAGCAGCCTGCGCGTATCGACCTGCTCCCCTGCCCGCGGACCCAGGCCTCACTCGATCTGGTAGACCACGGTGACGGCCACGGTGACCGTGAGCTCCCCCGGGAGAACGGGCGTGGAGGTGCGGGCGGCATCGGCGAAGGCTTCCTCGGCCTGGAAGGGGCTCGGCGGTCCCTGCAGATAGGTGCTCTCCGTGATGGAGAGGGGTTCCCCCAGGCTTGAGCCGCTGGTTTCCGCCAGGGTCTGCGCCTTCTCCTCGGCATCCTTCACCGCCAGCCTGCGGGCCTGGGTCTGCAGGGGCGTGGTGTCCTCGATCAGGAACCGAATCGAGTTGATGACGATGCTGTTCCCTCCTGCCTCGGCGGCATCGTCTATGACCTCACCGAGGGTTTCCAGTCTCCGGACCTTCACGCGGACGGTGTTGTTCACCACATAGCCCCGAAGTGTGCGCTGCCCCTCGCCATAGTCGTACTGAGGATGGATGCCCAGACTCCCGGTCTGCATGTCCTCTTCGGCGACGTCGTTTCTCCGCAGGGAGTTGAGTACCGCCGTCATCGCTCCGGCAGCCGTTTCGCGGGCCTCCGCAACGGTCTCTCCCTCGACAGCGACGCCGAGATCGAGCGTTGCCAGATCGGGTTCGCCGGCAACCGAGCCGCTTCCGGTCACCTGGATGGTCCTGTCCCCGGTCTCGGCGGACATGACCTCCGAGCCGATGTTCACGTCACAGGCGGCCAGTGCCGAGATCAGCAACGGGCTGAGCGCCCGGAGAAGGTCACTGCTTCTGTTCATCGGTTCCTCCTGTTCGAGAGAGAAGTCACGGTGAGGACGCCTCAGCCGAGCGAGTCCGCTCGGTCGGTGAGCCATTCGAGGTTGGACGGGGCCTCGGTGCCCGTGGTCGTCGCTGACGCATAGGCAGGATAGGCGGCATCATGGCTGGTCTTGGAAGAGACCCAGGCGGCGAGCAGGCGCGTTGCAAGGAGAGGCTTGTTTCCCGTATGGCGAAACATTAGGCTTTGTGGAACGATCTTGTGCCGGGGAAAGGAAAAGCACATGCGCGTACCGGACAAACAGCCACCGACTCGGACGCAGGTCGCGCGTCAGGTCGAGCGGGCTCTGGGTGAACGAATCCCGTCCGGCTGGTCACTGCGCGCGCGGACCGAAGCGCCGGCCGGTCGCTACCGCGTGGACCTGCTGGCCGAGGTCGCGTCACCCGGGGGTGCGACTGCAGCTCTTGCCGTCGAGATCAAGCGAAGCCTGGAACCACGTGGCGTCCACCAAACGGTCGAGCGGATCTCTGCGATTGCGTCCGGAGCGTCGCCGCGTGCGGTACCCGTAGTAGCGGCCTCCTACCTCTCCCCCCGCGCCCGAGCCCTGATTCGTGAACACGGCGTGGGCTACGTCGACACCACGGGCAATGTACGCATCGAGGCTTCCACGCCGGGGCTGTTCATTTCCGCCGATGGGGCCGATCGAGATCCCTGGCCAAGAGATCACAAGCTCCAGTCCCTGAAGGGCCCGGGTGCGGCGTGTGCCGTGAGGGCCATCATCGACACAATTCCGCCGTACGGTGTCCGAGAGCTGGCCCAATCGACCGGCGCGTCGGCTCCCACCCTGTCGCGGGTGTTGGGCCTGCTCGAACGGGAAGCCATCGTGACCCGTGTGAAGGGAGCGGTATCGGCCGTCGATTGGCAGGCCGCGATTCGACGGTGGATCGAGGACTACGACCAGACGAACTCGAACACACCCACGATGGCGCTCGAGCCGCGAGGGCTGCCGGCTCTTGAGAAAAAGCTCCGTGCGACGGAGCTGGAGCACGCCGCTACCGGCGCCTTCGCGGCCCAGCGATTCGATCCCATCGCGCCGGCAAGACAGGCGGCCCTCTACGTCACCGACGCGATCGAGTTCATCGACCATCTGGACCTCCGGGAGACCGAAGCCGGCGCCAACGTGATGCTGCTCGAACCTCTCGACCCGGTCGTCTTTGATCGGGCGGCCGAGCGCGACGGCCTTCGTTGCGTCGCTCCCAGCCAGCTCGCCGCGGACCTCTTGACCGGGCCGGGCCGGGAGCCGTCGCAGGGGGAGCAGGTACTGCAGTGGATGGAGAGAGACGAGCATGCCTGGCGGTCCTGACCAGCTGTACGTGCGCGCCCGCGCCGCGCTGCTCGACGCTGCCGAGGCGCTGGCCGAACAGCTCGATGCCGTCGTGCTCGTCGGCGCCCAGGCCGTCTATCTCCACACCGGAGATGCGGACTTCGGCGCCATCGCCCCCTACACGACGGACGCCGACCTCTGCCTGGCGCCAGCAGAACTGAGCGCCGCGCCGCTCCTGCCCGAGTTGCTGAATGCGCACGGGTTCACGGCCGGAGGTCAGCCCGGCGCCTGGCTCAGTCCGGACGGGATTCCCG
>CAZEHQ010000210.1:0-7768 GCA_964512165.1 uncultured Gemmatimonadaceae bacterium
GGCCTCCAGGGCCCGGTCGAGCATCTCCGTCCCCTCGGCCACGCCGCTGGAGAGGGCCATGGCCCCCATGTTCGTGAGCGCCTCGAAATCGTCGGGATTGAGCTGGACGGCGATTACGTAGTGCCTCCACGCCCTCTTCCGGTCGCCGCTGTTCGACAGGGCCCAGGCGAGCATGCGGTGGGCGGAAACCCTCTCGGGCTCGACGGCGAGGACGGCCTCGAAGGCGGGAACCGCTTCGGCGAACCGCTCTTCCTTGATCAGGCGCAAGGCCGCCTTCTCCCGCTCCTCGTTGCCGTCGAGGGCGCGCTTCCTCGCATCGGCCCGGGTGGAGAGTTCCGCAAGCCGCGAGGCCAGGGCCTCGTCCTCCGCGAACATCTCCTGCCAGGCCGGGATGACATACCAGAGGACCGGGTGCCGGGTGGCGATGCTCCGGCCGACGCCGAGGAGGATCTGGCGGAGTTCCATCTCGGGGAACAGGTGCTCGAGCATGAGCAGGTAATCGGTGCCCGTAGTGGACACGACGCTCTCCTGCGTCCCCCGGTACATCTCGATGGGCGCCCGGTACTCCAGCCAGAGGTTGTCGTCCGTGTTGCGGATGGGCGAGTCGAAGGCGTCCGCGTTCTGCGGGAACCGCAGGAAGGCGGTGGTGAAGAGGTCGAAGGGCGTCTCGATCCGGATGCGCCGCAGCGAGCTGCGCACCGCCGGCAGGGAGAAGCGCTCCGCGTAACGCCGCGCCGAGCCTTCGATGGGCGAGTGGGAAGCGACGCAGATCAGGTCGTCGTTGACCTTGAAGACCGCCACGTAGGGGAACTCCGAGGCCAGGGTGTGGAGCACGACGCCCACCGTCTCGGCGGAGGTCTCGTACGCCTGCATCCACTGACAGAAGAGGCCGCCCGGCTTGAGGCGAGAGGTGGCGGCCCGGTAGTACTCGGACGTGAAGAGGGAGCTGATCCCGGCGATCCACGGGTTGGAAGGCTGGGAGAGGATGACGTCGTACATCTTGCGTTGGTGGCGGAGGAAGTTGCGCCCGTCCTCCGTGTAGAGTCTCACCCGGTCGTCTTCGAAAATGTCGTGGTTGACCGAATCGAAATACTCGGAGGCATCGAGGACCGCCTGCTCGATCTCGACCACGTCCACGGCCGTCACGTGCGGGTGCGTGGCCGTGGCGTACACCGTGGCGCCGCTGCCGTAGCCGATGATGCAGACCTCCTCCGGCTGCGGATGGAGGAACATGGGCAGGTGTCCGAGCAGGTACTGGGAGTCCATGTCCCCGCCGGTCGAGGCGTCCGCCTTGCCGTTGACCTTGAGGACGGTGGAGTTGGGGGTGCGGAAGACGGTGACCGTGGCATTGGTCCCCTCCCGCGCGTAGAGCAGGAAGCTCCCTGTCGGCCCGCGCTCCTCGTCGGCCTGGAGCCTGCGGAAGACGCCCCGCTGGAGGTTCTCGATGTCGGTCCGGGGCAGGGTGAAGGCGAAGGCGGCGACCATGGCGGCGAAGAGGCCCGCCCAGCCGAGCCGCTGTCGTTGCGAGCCTGCGCGGTCCAGCAGGAAGAGGACGACGGTAACCACCATGCCCAGGACCGCCCCGAGGCGGATCACCTCCGTCGCGCCGAGCCACGGCAGCAGGACGAAGCCCGCGAGCACGGAGCCGGCGATCGCTCCCACGGTGTTGGCCGCGTACATGCCCCCCACCGCCCAGCCCCTCGAGCCCACCTCGTTCCGCCAGGCGGCGATACCCAGGGGCAGGGCGGCCCCCATGGCGCAGGCGGGGACGAGGACGATGGAGGCCGCCAGGGCGCCCTGGGAGAGGAAGAGGAGCCAGGTGCGGTCGCCCGTGCCCTGGGCCATGGCCGTGAACATCGCCGGCAGCTCGTTCACGGCGAAGAGGCCCGCCAGGGCCGAGCACGAGCCGACCCCCACGGTGACGGCCACCGCCCGCCAGCAGGAGGACTCCCGGAAGGAGGGGACGGCGGCCAGCAGGGAGCCGACGCCGATGCCGAGGAGGACCGTCGTGAGGATGATGGTGAAGGCGTAGACCGAGGAGCCCACCACCGGGATGAGCAGGCGCGTCCAGGCGATCTGGTAGAACAGCCCCAGGCATCCGGCCACGGCCACCGCGCCCAGCAGCAGGCGGGGCGTCCCGGCCGCCCCGGCGACCGGCCCGGGATCCCCCTCGGCGGCGTCCCGGGGTCCCATGCGCAGATCGAGGAGATACCCCCCGGCGGCCACCAGGAGGCCCGCGGCCACGGCGACCCACACCGTGTCGGAGATCCCGAGGATGGGCATCAGGACCAGTCCCGCCACGAGGGTGCCGACGGCTGCCCCGAGGGTGTTGATTCCGTAGAGCAGGGCCACGCTGCGGCGGAAGGCCGCCTCCTCCGTGACCGCCACGATGAGCAGGGGCAGGGAGGCGCCCATGAGGAAGGTGGGCACCGCCATCGTGGCGAAGGAGAGGAGGAACTGCAGCAGCAGGTAGAGGGCGAAGTAGCCGTCGGTGAGGCCGTAGAGCGGATCGAGGATGCCCGCCATGTTGCGCATGAGGGGCACCGAGACGACGCCGTAGAGGGCGATGCCCAGCTCCAGGACGGCGTACGCCCGCAGGGGCCTGCGGATACGGTCGGCGCGGCGGCCGGCCCAGGCGCCCCCCGCCCCGAGACCCGCCATGAAGCTGGCCACCACCGTCGAGATCGACCACGCGGCGCTGCCGAACTGCAGGGTGAGGAGCTTCACCCACACGACCTCGTACGCCAGGGCGGCGGCGCCGGAGAGGAAGAACAGGCAGGCAGCTAGAAAGACCATTGTATTCACCGCGTCAGGGGGCGCAGAACGTCGCCCCGGGGGCCCGGAAACGTCAAGAGGAGAGCCACATGCCGGATCTGAACCTGTACTGGGGAGAGCTGCACAACCACAACGAGCTGGGCTACGCCCAGGGCACTCTCGATCGCAGCTACGAGATCGCCCGTTCCCACCTCGACTTCTACGCCTTCACCCCCCACGGGCTGCACGCCGACGGCGGAGTGCCCGACGGCTACCCGGTGGTCGTCGCCAACTGGGAGCGGATCCGCCGCGCCGCCCTCGACAACGACCGCCCGGGCGTGTTCACCTGCTTCCCCGCCTACGAGTGGCACTCCTCGGCCTGGGGCCACCTCCACGTGATCGGCGCCGAGGACATGGAGTCCATGTACTGCGCGCGCAGTCTGGCCGACCTGCAGGACCACTTCCGCGGCGGCCAGGCCATCCTCGTCCCCCATCACACGGCGTACGCGCGCGGCGTCGACTGGGAGGGCTTCGACGAGTCCCTGTCTCCGGTGGTGGAGATCTTCTCCGAGCACGGATCGTCGGAGCGCGACGGCGGCCTCCACCCCATGCTCGGGCACAGCGGCGGCCCCGCCGGCCACGAGTTCACCGTGCAGCACGGCCTCGCCCTCGGCAAGCGCTTCGGCTTCACCGCCGGCACTGACAACCACGACGGCCACCCCGGCGGCTACGGCCTGGGGCTGACCGGGATCTGGGCCCGGGAGAACAGCCGCGCCGCCCTCTTCGACGCCCTCCGCAGGCGGCGGACCACCGCCGTCACCGGCGACCGCATCGAGGTGAACCTCCGCGCCGGCGACGCCTGGATGGGCGAGGTCGTGAGCGGGTCCGCCGAGCGCCGCCTCGACTACCGGGTCGAGGGCTGGGACACGCTCCGGAGCGTGGAAGTGGTGCGCGACAACATCCCCGTGCACCTGCAGACGGCGGACTACGGCGCTCCCCTCTCCACCGGGCCGCAGCCGTACCGCCTGCGGTTCGAGTGGGGCTGGGGGCCGATGAAGGGATACCAGGTCTACGACTGGCAGGGGCGGCTGCGGGTCGAGGGAGGACGGCTGTCGCAGGTCGTGCCCTGCTTCGGCTCCGACCCCTTCGACGAGGTCCGCCGCAAGCGCGTCCTCGAGCGCGACGAGGCGGGCTGCGCGTGGGAGTCCCACACCTCCCGGGGCGCCGTCTTCACCACCCGCAACGGCTCCACCGCGCAGAGCGCCAACGACGCCCTCTGCGTGGAGGTGCACGGCACGGAGGAGACACGGGTCCACCTCGACTTCGACTGCCGCACCGGCAAGAGCCTGCTGGCCACGGCCACCGACTTCTCCCTCACCGGCAAGCTCGGCAGGTCCAGGGCCAGCTTCACCATCGGCGAGCTGCTGCGGGGGCGCCGGGGCTGGCGCGTCGACGGGCTGCCCACCTGGATCGTCGCCCACCGGGCCCTGCCCCAGTCGCTGTACGCCGTGGAGGGCCACTACATCGACAAAGGCGAGACCCCGGCCTGCTGCTATCTGCGGGTCACCCAGGACAACGGCCAGATGGCCTGGAGCAGCCCCGTCTGGTTCGAGGACTGACGGGCCTCGTCGGCCGCTACAGTCCGAACCAGCGGTTGAGCTTGATCAGGAAGATGCTGTCGCCGTCGTCGGCGAAGGCGCGGGTCAGGTCGCCGGCGGGCCGGAACTCCGGGTCCGCCCCGTCGAAGTCGTGGTCCCGGCTCTGCTGCCAGACGGCGAAGAGGGTGCTGCCGGGCCGGTACTCCCAGCGCAGCACGAGGTTGGAGCGCAGGGCCCGGCGGTGGAAGTCGGGGTTGTCCTCGAGGCCGTTGTAGGGGCGGAACTCGTACGAGCGCGGGCTCGCCAGCTCCTTGATGGCGCCGTAGTCGCCGACGCTCACGAAGGGCTGTATGTAGAGCTGCAGGCTCAGGCCCGGCGTGAAGGCCCAGTCGCCGCGCAGGCCGACCTCGAAGACGCGGCTCTCCAGCTCGCCGAAGATGAAGCGGTCGTCCTCGCCGTCGCCGTCGTCGTCGGCGTTCTCCACCCACTGGGCGAAGTCGCGGTTGTAGCCGTATCCCGGCCCGATCTCCAGAGACAGCCGCGACAGGGGGCGCAGCTCGAGATTGAACCCCACCCACGATCCCAGGTTGTCGCCGCCGCGGCCCCACCTGAGGTTCGACCAGAGCCGGCCGCTCACCGGCTTGCGGTCGTCGGCCCACACGTTCATGCCGATCCAGGTGCTCGCCGGCGAGAGCATCAGGGGGCCGCCGCGGGTGGCCAGGTCGTCGACGGCGGCGAAGTCGCGGCTGACGCCCATCCAGAACCCCCAGTAGTTGTGGAGGTTGTTCCAGGTGTTGAAGTTGACGCCCCGTGCCAGGCCCTCGCCGGCGAAGTTCCAGTGGTTCCAGACGTTGAGGTTGAACCCGGACCTGCGGGCCAGCCACCAGGGGTCGAGCTTCTGGTGATAGACGTGGACGCCGGCCTGCACGCGGTCGTTGCGCCGCATGTAGCCCAGGTCGTTGGCCTCGAAGCCGGGCGACTGGGCGTCCATGTAGGCCTGGCCGCCGAAGGCGCCCCCCGACTTCTGGAAGTAGAGGGCCCCCTCCCAGCCGGTGTCCCGCTCGTCCTCCTGCCCGGCGCGGCTGGCGGCGAGGCGGCTGTAGAGCCGGTAGTCGTTGTCCCCCCACTTCACGTGCACGTCCCCGGCGCCGACGTAGGCCGGCTCGAAGCCGCGGCCGTTGACCGCGGTGAGCTGGGCGCCGGCGGTGGAGTTGGTGAGCAGGTCCTGCTGCACGCGGCCGATGAAGTAGTTGGTGAGGGGCTCCACCTCGACGCGGCGGCGGAGGGTGTCGGCGAGACCCGTCTCGGCGCCGGTGAGGCGCTGGTCGACGAGGGCCCGCTCGCGGCCGGTGACCGCGTTGAGGAGGCCGAAGGCGGTGCGTCCCGCCGTCTTTCCCGAGATCTTGGCGGCGCCGAGGATGGTGGTGTTGTCGGGACGCTCGACCTCGTCGCTGTCGTCGGGCAGGTCGAAGCGCGAGGGAGACCGGCCGATGCGCCGCGAGTGGAACAGGGTGGAGGGCTTGCCGATGCCGACGATGAACGGCCCGGGCGACTCGAAGATCTGGTTGCCCTCGAGGAAGAAGGGCCGGCGCTCGCGGAGGAAGGTCTCGAAGACCCCCAGGTTGAGCACCGCGGGGTCCCCCTCGACCTGGCCGAAGTCCGGGTTGACGGTGGCGTTGAGGGAGATGTTCGACGACAGGCCGTAGCGCAGGTCGACGCCGGCCGAGGAGAACAGGTCGTTGCCGCCGTCGCCCCCCTGCGACAGGGTGCCGCGGCCGAGGGCGAAGGGCAGCACCTCCAGGCTGCGATGCGGGCGGATGCCCTCGATCCCCTCCAGGTGGCCGAAGCGCGAGGCGTAGCCGGTGACCCCCCGGGGCGTGAAGCTCCAGGCCGCCCACTCGGCGCGGCGCGAGACCTTGCGGAAGACGTTGATCCCCCAGGTGTAGGTTTCATGCTCGCCGAAGCGCAGGACGTGATAGGGAATCTTCAGCTCCAGGCTCCAGCCGTCGGCGCGCATCGCCGTGGCCACCTCGGCGACACTGTCCCAGCCCTCGTCGTACTCCTCGTCGTCGAAGAGGATCCCGTCGCTGATCCAGCCCGACGGCCCCACGGTGAACCACACCCCCGTCTGGTGGTCGTGGTGGGGGTCGAGGCTGACCTCGAAGAAGTCGCGCTCGCGCCACTCGTCGCGCCGCGCCAGCCGGGCGGTGACGCTGTCGGGATCGTCGTAGCAGACCCCGGCGATGTAGAGAGCGTCGTCGTCGTAGGCCACCTGGAATGTGGTGCGCACGGACGCCGGCTCGCCGTTGTCCGGGTCGCTCTGGGTGAACCCCTCGTGCACCGGGGCGCGCAGCCAGATCTCCTCGTCGAGGACCCCGTCGAGGCGCGGCGGCGTCTCGGCGCGCAGGGCGCGGGCGGTCCGCTGCGGATGGGCCAGCCAGCGCTCCATGCGGACGTCGCTGGTGTCGGCGTGAGAGGGCTGTTCGTCGGCGCCGGCGCCGGCCGCCCCTGCGAGGAGAAGCGCGGCGGCCAGGGCCGCGGTGAATCGGTGCATCGCCGTCCTTCGGCTTGAGGGATGCGGGTGTGAGACAGGACGAATCGAAGCTGACCGGAGCCCTGAAACAGTGTCAACACATCCCCGGGCTGTTTCCATGCAAACGCTTGGCAGGGCGCCGCCCGGGGAGTGGGTGGACGCCATGCGGTGACGCTCGCTCTCACGGCTGATGACGGGCGGAACCGCCCGGGTGTTGGGATGATTCCTGGGGGTTGAACGGAAGAGACGCGGAGCCCTGGGGCTGTTTCGCTGAGGGGCTGCCGGTGCTCAGTCGTCTGCCGCTGAGTCGCTGAGCGGCTTGACCGGACCGTAGGTTGTCATCCCCGAGACACGCGTCGCAGTGCGCGCCGCTCCTGGGCTATGCGCCGTCGCCGGCGCAGTCGCGCTTGCTCCCCTGTCTCTTCCGTTCGGAGCGCATCTACCGCTCGTCGGCGTACTCCACCTCGACCTCGAAGGACGCCGCGCGCAGCCGCCGGTTGAGCCGCCGGAACTCGCCCCGCGCCTCCTCCAGCCGGGCGCGGCAGTCCTCGTAGGGCAGCTCGTTCTCCTCGACGATGTCCCGCTCCTCCTTGTGGAAGATGCGCTCGTACGCGGAGTCCACCACCTGCGTGTGCAGCTCACCCAGGCGCTCGTTGAGCGCCTTGCGCGTCTCCAGCGCCTCGGTGAGGCTCAGGTCATCCCCCTCGTGCTCGAGGCGATGCTCGAAGTTGGCCCGCTGGATCGCCGCGTTCAGCTTGCGCCGCTTGTACTCCAGGGCGCGCAGCTGCTCCCGCGCCCCGGAGACGCTGAAGCCGGGAGCGGGCCGGCGCGAGGAGTCGCTGTCCCGGGAGAACAGGCCCCGGTTCTGGCGCGACTCGGGCAG
>CAZEHQ010000211.1:0-3800 GCA_964512165.1 uncultured Gemmatimonadaceae bacterium
GCACGAGACCGAGTACGTCCGCGTCACCTAGGCCGCCCGCAGGCGGGCGCGCCACGGGGCTCCCCGCACGCTACCGGCGGGAGGCCCCGCACGACCGAGCGGGCGCGGGAACGCCCGCGCCACACCATCACGGAGGACAGACATGGCAAAGACGATCAACAAGGTGGAGCTCCTGGGCCGGGTGGGGACGGACCCGGAGATGAAGTACACCCCGAGCGGCACGGCGGTGACCCAGCTCCGGCTGGCGACGGACCGCCCCCGCCAGAACGGGGAGACGGAGACCGACTGGCACACGGTCACGTGCTGGGCCGGGCTCGGCGAGGCCGTGCACCAGTACGTGAACAAAGGGGAGCGGATCTACGTCGCGGGCCGGCTGGTCCAGCGGACCTACGAGGCCGCCGACGGGGGGAGGCGCCACGCGGCGGAGATCCACGCCGCCGAGGTCGTCTTCCTGGACTCCCGCAGCGGCAACGGCGCCCACCACGAGGGCGAGGCCCCGTCGGGCGCCGGGGAGCGCTCCCCCTTCTAGGGAGGCCCCCCGCCGCGCGACGCCCGTCGGCGGGCGCACCGCGGGGCCGCACCTTCGGGGAGCGGCCCCGCCCCATTTCCGAGACCATGCACGGAGGAAGCCATGCCCCGCACGAAGGCCCCGCCGGAGACGGCCGTCCTCCTGGACGCGCTGCGCAGCAACCTCTCCCTCCTGGGGGAGCTGGCCGCCCGCTACGAGGTGAACCTGGCGCCCAGGGCCGGGGCCGCCTCCCGCCCCGCCGTGGGAAGCCCGGACCGCGTCCACGCCCTGGTGGGCGCGGAGATGGAGGCCCTGGCCCAGGAGCAGCTCCGGGTGCTGCTCCTCGACACCCGCACCCGGCTGATGGGCGTCCGGGTCATCTACCAGGGGACGGTGAACGCCTCCGCGGTCAGGGCGGCGGAGGTGCTGCGCCCGGCGGTGGTGGAGGCGGCGCCCAGCATCATCCTCGTCCACAACCACCCCTCGGGTGACCCGGAGCCCAGCCCCGACGACGCCAAGGTCACCCGGGACCTGGCCCAGGCGGCCCGGCTCCTGGGCATCGCCCTCCTCGACCACGTGGTGGTGGGGGGCGGGCGCTTCGTGAGCCTCAAGGAGCGCGAGGCGCTGTGACCTGCACCGGCAGGCGGCTCGCGGGCACGCCCGCGCGCAAGCACTACATGAGGGAGGAAACGCCCATGCTCGACACCGGCCGGCCCCTCGACCCCGAGGGGCTGTTTACGATTACGGCGGGCGGCTTCTCGGCCACCGCCGACGCCTTCGCCCGGGACCCCGACGCCTAGGGCCTCTACTTCCTGTCCATGGTGGGCGCCCAGACGGCCATCAGGGCCATCTGGGCCGCCCTCCTGAAGCAGCCCCCGGAGACGGCCCACCTGGTCAAGGGGGCCGACGGCGCCGCCCTCTCGGGCGGGTTCCGCCGCTGCCAGGTGCCCCGGGAGACCGTGGGCACCTGGACCACCAAGATCGCGCGGCTGCCCCAGACGGGGGGCTGGCACGCCCTCGTCTACACACGGATGGCGGAGTTCGCCTTCGAGCGGGAGGGCTTCCTGCTCCTGGCCCCCGCGGAGGAGGCGGCCCCGGACCTCCACTACCGGTTCCTGGACCGCCGCTCCCCCCTGCCCCTCCACCCCGCCTGGACCCCCTGGCTCTGGCGGCGGGCCCTCCGCCGGGGGGAGGCCGTCCGGCTGGAGGCCGAGGGCGTCGTCGCCTACCGGTGCGCCCCGGACATGGGCGCGCTCCGGGAGGACCTGTCGGAGGCGGTGGCCGGGGGGCTCCTGGGCCTGCCGGAGGAGGCGGGCGATGGATAGGACCCTCCGCCCCGCCGCCCGCCGGAGCCGCCGCCGGACCGCCCGCAACGGCGGGGCCTGGCGGCGCTTCGCTCCCGACGGCGTCCACTGCCCCTACTGCGGCCACGCGGGGGACGTCCACCGGATGAGCAGCGGGCAGCCCCACTTCTACCGGCCCGCCACGGCGGCCGAGCGCCGCGACCGCGCCGTCACCCTCTACCGGCACCGCCGGGAGGACGGCACCCACGTCCTGGTGCGCCGCATGACGGTGGCCCGGGACGCCGAGATCCTGACGGCCTACTGCACCCAGTGCGCCGGGGAGCTCCGGACCCACCAGGCCCTCTGCTACGCGCGCACCCGCGCCGTCGGGGAGGTGGTGGGCGACGCGCTGGGCCCCGCGGCCCGCGCCTAGAACCACTCCTGCGAGAAAGGGGAAAGTTATGCGACTTGCCGCCCAGGCCAAGGGGGGCTTCTACCCCACGCCGCCGCGGGTGACCGGGATGCTGGCCACCCTCATGCGCGCCCCGGTCAGCTATCGTTCCCGGGGCCGGGAGACCCTGCGGGTCCTGGACCCCTGCTGCGGGGCCGGGGATGCCCTGGCCCAGCTGGCCGGCGCCATCCGCACGCCGGGGGGCGTCCCCGTCGAGACCTACGGCGTGGAGCTCCACCGGGACCGGGCCGAGGAGGCCCGCGATGTCCTGGACCACGCCCTGGGGGCCGACCTCTTCGGCACCTCCATCGCCAACGGGGCCTTCGGCCTGCTGCTCCTGAACCCTCCGTATGATTACGATGCGGAAACCAAGCGGACGGAGCACCGCTTCCTCACCCACTGCACCCGCTACCTGGCCCACGGGGGGCTCCTGGTCTTCATCGTCCCCCGCACCCGCCTGGCCGTCTCGGCCCGCTACCTGGCCTCCCACTACGGCCGGCTCCGCTGCTTCGCCTTCCCGGACCCGGAGCGGGAGCGGTTCGGCCAGGTGGCCGTCCTGGGCTACCGGAAGGAGGAGCCCGCCCTGGACGCCCGCGCCGAGGAGCAGCTCCTGGCGTGGGCGGAGGGGGAGCCGGAGGCGCTGGAGCGCCACCGCTACCCCCTCTACAGCCTCCCGGCGGCCCCCGGCGGGGACGTCCTCTTCACCACCCGCACGGTGGACCCCGCCGCGGCGGCGGCCGAGGCCCGGCGGTCGGGGCTCTGGACGAGCGGCGAGATCACGGCCGCCCTCTGGCCCGCCGCCGCCGGGCGGACCCGTCCCCTCATGCCGCTGCGGCGCGGCCACATGGCCATGCTGGTGGCGGCCGGCTTCCTGGACAACCTCGTCCTCGAGGGCGCGGACGGGCGGGTGCTGGTGAAGGGCCGCACCGGCAAGGCCTTCGAGCTGGTGGAGGACGCCCCCGACAAGGAGGTCTACCGGGAGCGGCTCACCACCAGCGTCGTGGCCCTGGACCTGGGCAGCGGCGCCATCACCGACATCGCCGCCTAGGGGGCGTTGCCCCATGCCCCCGTTCGCGCCGGCGCGCAACCTGCCACGGGACGTGCCCGCACGTCCCGCACCCACACCACGCGAGAGGAGACGCCATGCGAAAGTCCCGTGCACGACCGCCCGGGCCCGAGGCCTGCGCCCGCTGCGGGCGGCCCATCGCGCCGGAGGAGCCCGCCGTCCACACCGCCAGCGTGGACATCGTGGGCGGCCGAGCCCTGGCCACCCCAGCCCTTCACTACCACCTCCGGGGCGGCTGCTGGGAGGCCGCCCGCCGGGAGGCCCATTCGGCCGGCGGCCCGGCTGCCGCGTAACTCGTATCCAAATGACCTAACCACGGGGACCGTCCGCTGGCGGCGCCCCGCTGCAAGCATCCAGCGTCGGGAGGCGTGCACAGGACGAGAACACGCCTCCCGTAGAGCGGGGGCGTGATGTGCGTCCCGTCCTCCTCCCCGGCGCAGCCGAAAGGAGGAAGACATGGACCTGGCAGGCTTCATCGACGCCTACCGCGAC
>CAZEHQ010000211.1:3810-7733 GCA_964512165.1 uncultured Gemmatimonadaceae bacterium
GGTGGTGGAGTCCTACCCGCCCCTGTACCGGCCCGCCGAGCAGGGCGCGGCCCTGCCGCCGCTCCTGCGCACGCCGCTGGGGGCGCAGGCCGACGCCATCCGGGGGACGGCCCTCTCCCTGGGGGCCAACCGGGGCACCACCGTCGTCGGCGAGATGGGGACGGGCAAGACCTTCATCGCCTCGGCGGCGGCCCACCTGGCGGGCTTCCGCCGCATCCTGGTGCTCTGCCCGCCGCACCTGACCCGCAAGTGGAAGCGGGAGGTGGAGGAGACGGTGCCCGATTCCCACGCCGCCGTGGTGTCCTCCATCACCGACCTGGAGCGGCTCCGCTCCCTTCCCGTCACCGGCCCGCTCTTCGCCGTCATGTCCCGGGAGCGGGCCAAGCTCTCCTACCGCTGGGAGCCCGCCGTGGCGGCGCGGTGGGCGACGTCCGGCGGGCGGCTCCTGCGAGAGGAGGAGACAGGGGAGCCCTTCCGCGTCCCCTGCTGCCCCGCCTGCTGGGCCCTGGTCCTGGACCCGGACGGCGTGCCCCTCTCCCACGGGGAGCTGGCGCGCCGCAAGCGGTCCTGCACGGCCTGCGGGTCCCCCCTCTGGCAGGCCGACAAGGCCGGTCCCCGCCGCTACCCCCTGGCCGACTACGTCAAGCACCGGATGCGGGGCTTCTTCGACCTGCTGGTCGGAGACGAGGTGCACGAGTACAAGGGAAGAGGATCGGCCCAGGGCATCGCCGCCGGGGTCCTGGCCGACGCCTGCGGGCGGTCCTTGACCCTGACGGGCACCCTGCTCGGGGGGTACGCCTCCACCCTCTTCCACCTCCTCTACCGGTTCTCGCCCGAGATCCGGACGGAGTTCGGCCGTTCCGACGAGCACCGCTGGGTGCAGCGGTACGGCTTCGAGGAGCACACCATCGGGAAGGACGACGGCGACTCCCTGGAGGACGGCCGCATGAGCCGCCGGCGCGGCTACCGCAAGGTGGTCCGGGAGCGGCCGGGCCTCTCGCCCTCGGCCCTCTTCCACCTCATCGGGAGCACGGTCTTCCTCCGGCTGGCCGACGTGGCCTCGGGGCTTCCCGCCTACGAGGAGCAGGTGCTCCTCGCGGGGCTCGAGCGGGAGGCGGACGGCACGGGCTACTCCCAGCGCACGGCCTACGGCCACCTGGCCGAGAAGCTGAAGGAGGCCCTGGCCGACGCCCTTTCCAAGGGCTCCAAGCGGCTCCTGGCCGCCTACCTGCAGACCCTCCTGGCCTACCCCGACGGCTGCACCCGGGGGGAGACGGTCCTGGACCCCCAGACGGGCCGTCCCCTGGCGGCGGTCCCGCCCCTGGCCGAGGGGCGCCTCTACCCCAAGGAGCAGGCCCTGGTCGACCTGGCGGCCGCCGAGCGGATGGCGGGCCGCCGGGTGCTGGTCTACGCCACCCACACGGGCACCCGGGACATCACCGGGCGGCTCCACGACATCCTCACCCGCAACGGCCTCCGGACGGCCGTCATGAAGGCCGACGCCGTGGCCCCCGAGCGGCGGGAGGCCTGGGTGGCCGACCGGGTGGCCGAGGGCGTGGACGTGCTGGTCTGCCACCCCCGGCTGGTGGCGACGGGCCTCGACCTCATCGCCTTTCCCTCCATCGTCTGGTACGAGACCGATTACTCGGTCTACACCATGCGCCAGGCGTCCCGGCGGTCCTGGCGCATCGGCCAGGACCAGGGGGTCAAGGTGGTCTTCATGGCCTACCGGGGCACCCTGCAGGCCGACGCGCTGAAGCTGGTGGCCCAGAAGCTCCAGTCGTCGCTGGCCGTCGAGGGCGAGCTCCCCGCCGACGGGCTGGCCGCCTACGGGGACGACGGCGACGACCTGATGCTGGCCCTGGCCCGGAAGCTGGTGGCCGGCGAGGACGACGCCGAGACGGTGGAGGACCTCTTCGCCCAGGCCCGGGCGGCGGAGGCCGAGGCCGAGGCATACCTGGTGGACGACGGCTGGCGGGCGGTAGCACCGTGGCCGGAGCCCGAGGCCCCCGCGCCGGACCTCTTCGGCGCGGAGACGGCCCCTGTGGCGGCCGAGACCGGCGGCGCGCCGGAGGAGGCCCCACCGGAGCCGCACCAGTCCCTCTTCTCCTGGGCCGAGTTCCTGGCCATGGAGGCGGTCCCGTCCCGCGGGCGGGGCCGGCGGGGACACCCCCAGCCCGCCGGCGCCTCCCTCTTCGCCTGGGCGCTGGCCATGGAGCAGGAGCGGGAGCCGGTCGGCGCGGGACGCTGACCGCCCGCGACGGGGAGGCCGCCGGAGACCCGGCGGCCTCCCCGCACAGGTCCACACAACACCACGGAGGAGGAGACACACGATGGCACGGATCTTCGTCTACGACGAGCGGGAGTTCCCCGACCCGGACCCCGGGCTGACCGTCGAGCAGGTCAAGGCGACGCTCAGCGATTTCTACGGCGAGATCGCCAACGCGACGGTCAAGGAGACCAAGCGGGGAGACGACACCATCTACGAGTTCCAGCGGCGGGTGGGCACCAAGGGGGCCCGCCCCCGCCGGCGCGCCTAGGGAGGGGAGCCATGGATACCCGGACCCTGGCAGGCCTCCTGGCGGCGGCCCCGCCAGCGGACCTGCGCCTCACGGAGCTCGCGGCGGAGCTCACACGGCCCGACGGCGCCCTGGACGTGGACGCCGTGGCCGCCAGACAGCACGAGGTGGAGCTGGCCTGCGTCCAGGCCCAGGAGTACGCGGCGGCCACGGGCCGCCTGGCGGAGGCGCTGCGGTGGACCCTCAGGCCCCGCTGAGCCTGAGCGCCCTGGCGGCCCGGCTCCTGCGGCGTCCGCCGTCGCTGCGGGAGCTGGTGACCCTGGTCGGCTACGCCGACGACTACGCCTGGTTCGCGGGGCTGGTGCACCGCCTCTTCCCCCTGGAGGCGGAGGCGGTGCTCGCGGCCCCCGACGCACGGGAGCGGGTGGGACGCTTCGCCCACCTCTTCTCCGCCCGCCACTACCCCCTCTACCTCCCCCACATCGAGTTCCTGCTGGAGGACGGGGACGAGCCGCCCTGGTGCTGGCTCCGGCGGGGCATCCCCTACGACCTCATGGGCATCGGCTACGACGGCCTGCACGAGCTCTGGGAGGCCTACCGCCCGGGCATCGCGGCCCTGGGGCTCCTGGCGGAGCCCCCCGACGCCCTCTACGTCGGGCCCGACGGGCTCCGGGTGGCCTGGCTCGAGGCCGCCGCCGAGCACATCCCCCGGGAGACGCTGGAGCGCATCCCCCCGGGCGGCGTCCCGCTGGACGTCCTCGCCGGGGCGGCGGCGGGCACGGGCTTCGAGGCCTGCGCCCAGGGCGCCCAGTGGGTCTGGGCCGAGACGGGCATCTTCTTCCTGGACGCCTGCTACGACGACGGGATGTACGACGGCTTCGCCGACCCCTGGGACGACGACGTCATCGCCGAGGGCACGGCGGAGTGGGGGAAGGCCGTTGCCCTCATGGACGCCGTGGGGGAACTGGCCGACTGGCTGGAGGAGGACCTGCCCGCCCGCTTCGCCCGGATGCTGGACGCCGTCCTGGCGGGGCTCCCCCGCAACAAGAAGGAGGCACGCGACCATGACCACGGAAGCGGAAAGCGCCCGGTGGTCCCTGCCGGGAAACGATGAGGCCCCCAGGGACGCCCTCCGGCTGCAGCTGGAGGTCTACGACGAGACCCTGCTCCTGCGGGGCTTCGAGGAGGACCTGTCGTGGGTGCGGACGGTGTCGGCCGACGCCGTCGCCCACGCCGTCACCCGCCACCTGGGCTTCTCCTCGGGGCTCCTGCCCCAGGACGCCCTCTGGTGGCAGCAGGGCGAGACCGGCCAGGTGGTGGCCCTCTACCGGCCGCCCCAGGTGTGGCCGGTGGCCCTGCAACGGGAGGCGTTCAAGCCCCCCGCCCGGCTCCGGCTCCCCATGC
>CAZEHQ010000212.1:0-798 GCA_964512165.1 uncultured Gemmatimonadaceae bacterium
GCCGGCGAAGGCGTCGAAGCAGGACCGTCGATCGCCGCGGACCGGGCCGGCAACCTGGCCGGCGCCTTCGCGTCCGCGGGTCCGGCAGCAGGCTCCCCGCGCGCCATCGGCCTGGTGGACGACGTGCTCACCACGGGCTCGACCTTGTCCGCCTGCGCCGCCGTACTGGCGGAAGCCGCCCCCGGCGCCGAGGTCCGGGCGATCGCCGTGGCCGGCCCCTTTCGCCGGCCGCGTCGTTGACCTGACCTCCGGGGAACCTAAGCTTTAGACGTTTGCCGCCGCCGGCGGCCACGGCCCGAGTGCCGGGGCGCGCTTCCCGGCCCCAGGCCGCGATCTGCCGGTCGACCACCTCCGCAGGCCAGGAAGATGACCATCAAGACAGTCGGCATCCTCACCGGCGGCGGCGACTGCCCCGGACTGAACGCGGTCATCCGGGCGGCCGTCCGCAAGGGGATCTCCCACTACGGATACCGGTTCCGCGGGGTCGAGAAGGGCTGGAAGGGCATGCTGGAGTGCCTGTGGGAGCCCCTGGGCCACGAGGAGGTCTCCGGCATCCTGCCCAAGGGCGGCACGATCCTGGGGACCTCGCGCACCAACCCCTACAAGGTCCCCGACGGCGGCGACATCGTCCTCGAGAACATGAAGCGCATGAAGCTCGACGCCCTGATCGCCATCGGCGGCGACGACACCCTCAGCGTGGCCCTCAAGCTGGCAGCCGCCGGCGCCCCCGTGGTCGGCGTGCCCAAGACGATCGACAACGACATCTCCAACACGGACTACACCTTCGGCTTCGACACG
>CAZEHQ010000212.1:808-7701 GCA_964512165.1 uncultured Gemmatimonadaceae bacterium
TACCGAAGCCCTGGATCGCATCCACACGACGGCCGAGTCCCACAACCGGGTGATGGTCGTCGAGGTGATGGGCCGGCACTCGGGCTGGATCGCCACCTACGCCGGTATCGCCGGCGGCGCCGACCTGATCCTGATCCCGGAGCAGAGCACGTCGATCCAGGAGATCGTCTACACCATCAAGATGCGCCACGACCGCGGCAAGGACTTCAGCATCGTCGTGGTCGCCGAGGGGGTGAAGTTCGGCGGCGACGAGTACACCGTGCAGGAGGGGGGAACCGACGAGTTCGGCCACGTCAAGCTGGGCGGCGTGGGACAGCTCGTGGGCGACGTGATCGAGAAGGAGACCGGCTTCGAGACCCGCGTCATCGTCCTCGGGCACCTGCAGCGCGGCGGGACTCCCACGGCCTTCGACCGGGTCCTCGGCACGCGCTACGGCATCGCCGCCATCGACCTGGTCCAGGGCGGCGACTGGGGCAAGATGGTCGCCCTTCAGGGCGACGAGATCGTCGCCCTGCCCCTGGAGAGGGGGGTCGGTGAGCTGAAGAGGGTGGGGGAGGAGCTGTACGACATCTCGCGCGTATTCTTCGGGTGACCGGAAGGAGCCATATGACATGGCCAAGCGGACGATAGACGACATCGATGTGGCGGGGAAGCGCGTGCTGGTGCGCGAGGACTTCAACGTCCCTCTCGACGGCGACGGGCGGATCATCGACGACCGGCGGGTCCGCGCCGCCCTGCCCTCCCTGTGGCAGCTGCTCGAGAAGGGGTCCTCCCTGGTGCTCATGTCCCACCTCGGCCGGCCCCGCGGCCAGGTGCGGTCCGGGCTCTCCCTGGAGCCGATCGTCCAGGACCTGCACCGGCATCTCGGCACCAGCGTGCACCTGGCGCCCGACTGCATCGGCGAAGAGACGGAGGCCCTGGCCTCGGAGCTGAGACCGGGCAGCGTGCTGCTCCTCGAGAATCTCCGCTTCCACCCCGGGGAGGAGGCCAACGACGGCGGTTTCGCGCGGCAGCTGGCCGACCTCGGCGACGGCATCTACGTCAACGATGCCTTCGGAGCCGCCCACCGCGCCCACGCCTCGACGGAGGGCATCACCCGGCACGTGGATCACAGTGTCGCCGGCTACCTGATGAAGAAGGAGCTCCAGTACCTGCAGGAGGCCCTCTCCGAACCGGCGCGCCCCTTCGTCGCCATCCTCGGCGGCGCCAAGGTGGCAGACAAGATCGAGGTGATCGAGAACCTCCTCGGCAAGGTCGATGCCCTGCTCATCGGCGGCGGCATGTCCTATACCTTCCTGAAGGCGCGGGGGCAGGAGATCGGCGACTCCCTGTGCGACGAGGAGTCGGTGTCGGTGGCCGCCGACCTGCTGGCCAAGGCCGGCGACAGGCTGCACCTGCCCGAGGACGTCGTCGTCGCCCGCAGAGTGGCACCGGGGGCCGAGCACGAGGCCGTGGCCGTCGACGCCATCCCCGGCGGCCGCGCCGGCGTCGACATCGGGCCCCGGACCCGGGAGCGCTTCATCGAGCACCTCAGCCAGGCCGGGACCATCCTCTGGAACGGCCCCCTCGGCGTCTTCGAGATCGACGACTTCGCCGCCGGCACCACCGCCGTGGCCCAGGCCCTGGAGCAGGCCACCTGGGAGTCGGGGGCGGTTAGCATCATCGGCGGCGGCGACACCGCCGCGGCGGTGGACAAGGCCGGCGCCGCCAAGCGCATGTCCCACATCTCCACGGGCGGCGGGGCCTCCCTCGAGGCCCTGGGCGGCCGGGTCCTGCCGGGGGTCGAGGCCCTCGACGAGGGGGGATGACGCGGTCGATGCAGAGACGGCCTCTCGTCGCCGCCAACTGGAAGATGAACCTGCTGCCGCGGGAGGGCGCCGCCCTGGCTCGCGAGCTCCTCCCGCAGATCCGCGAGGAGACCGGGTCCGTCGATGTCGTCCTGTGCCCCCCGTTCCCCGGTCTGGCGGCCGTCGCCGCCGTGCTGGAGGACGGCGCGGTCGGCCTGGGAGCCCAGAACTCGCACTGGGAGGAGAGCGGCGCCTATACCGGCGAGGTCTCCCCCCGGATGCTGTTGACCCTTGCGTGCCAATGGGTTATACTAGGCCATTCTGAGCGGCGGCAGCTGTTCGGAGAGACCGACGAGGGCGTGAACCAGCGCACGCGGGCGGCCCTCGCAACGGGTCTCAGGCCGATCCTCTGCATCGGCGAAACCCTCGACCAGCGCGACGCCGATCAGGTCGAGAGCACCGTACTGGGCCAGTTGGACCGTGGCCTGGACGGGCTCACTGCCGAGGAGGTGCTCGCGGTCGCCGTGGCCTACGAGCCGGTCTGGGCGATCGGCACGGGCCGCACCGCTACCCCCGAGGAGGCCGAGAGCGTTCACGCTCTGATCCGTGACCGCCTGCGCGAGAGATTCGGCGAGACCGCCGACGCCGTCCGCATCCTCTACGGAGGCAGCGTCAAGCCCGAGAACGCCGGCCAGCTGTTCGGTCAGACCGACATCGACGGGGGCCTGATCGGCGGCGCCTCCCTCCGGGCCGAGGATTTCGCCGCCATCGTTCGCGCCGCTACCCGAGAAGCAGAGCAGCCATGACCATCCTGCTGACCATCCTCCACATCCTCGTCTGCATCATGCTGGTCGTCGCCGTGCTGCTTCAGTCCGGCAAGGGCGGCGGACTGGCCGCATCCGTGGGCGGCGGCCTGAGCTCCTCCTCCGTCCTCGGGGGCCGGGCGGCGAGCACCTTCCTCACCAAGACGACGACCTACCTGGCCGCAGGCTTCCTGCTTCTGTGTCTCGCCCTGGCCGTGGCCTACGACGAGGACGAGGGACTGCCGACGACGGCGAGCGAGCGTCTGCTGCAGGCGGAGGAAGGGGCGGCGCCGGTCGCTCCCACTCCATATCAGCCGCAGGAGGGGGATCAGCCGAAAGAGTCGGATGCGGCCCTCCCACAATAGCTTGCGGAAGTGGTGAAATTGGTAGACACGCTGTCTTGAGGGGGCAGTGCCTTCGGGCGTCGGGGTTCGAGTCCCCGCTTCCGCACCACTCATGGGAAAAAGGCGTCTGCAGACCACCTGCAGGCGCCTTTCGTCCATCGGCAGAGAGGGCAGAGGCGCCCGACGGGCGGCGTCACGGCTGCCCGGAAGAAGCGCCCTCGCGGCCCGGGTCGAACCCCTCGAGGGGGATCGCCTCGTCGATCAGCATGATGGGGATCTCGTCCTCGATCGGATAGAGATACCTCCGGTCCTCCCGCACCAGGCCTCCGTCGATCTTCCGTTCCACCTTCGATCCTCCCCGATTGGTCAGCTCGCCGCGCTCGATCCGGGCGTTGACCTCATCCACCAAAGCCTGATCGGCTACGTGGATCGGCTCCTTCGTCTCGGGACAGGCTAGGATTTCCAGCAGTTCCTTGTCGATCATCCTTCATCGCTCCAGGTCCAGGCTCGGGTGCCAGAAGATAGCGGGGCGCCAGCGATCCGGACAGCCGGCCCCTGGTGGGGGAAGATCCTTCCCCTCGAGGTCCGGATTGTTCCCATCCCGGGCCGCCTCGAGCCCCGCCGCCCTCTCGGAGGATTTGTCTGCAAGAGTCAGTAAAACATGGTAGTTGCGGCAGTTTCCCACGGTTTTCTCCGCGGTTGGGTCCGCGCATTGCATGGGAGCCGGGCGCAAATCCCTTCGGACTCCCCTGTCGAGAAAGGACGACCGTGGAAACGATCGATTCCCCGCAGACACCCGGCCGTGAGGAGAGGCTCGCAGCCGTCGTCGAACGCTGTCTCGAGAGCGAGGCGGCGTACAAGCTGTTCGAGAGGCTCGGAGCCATCGCCCGTCTCCCCATCGAGGACCGACTCGCCTATGTGGCGCGCGTCAGGAACTCGGGGTGGTACACCGAGGATGAGGTCCACGCCATCGAGCGGCTCGTCGTGAGCGGTACGGCGAAATCCTTCCAGGAGGTGATCGACCAGATCCGTCAGGAACGCGTGCAGCACGAGATCGAGAGGCTGACTCGATAGCCTCTTGGAGAGCTCCGCCTAGTCCGCCAACCGGCGGGCGTGCTGCTGGACCTTGGCGACCGCCTCGGCGATGCCGGCCGTGTCCTCCTCGCTGCCGAGGAGCAGGTTCTGGGTGAGCCAGACCGCTTCCTCGGCGCAGATGCGCTCCGTGACGGGGTGGTGGACAGTGGCGTAGTCCGGGCGTCCGCCGAAGGCGGGGGAGTCCAGGGGGTAATCGCGGAAGCGGGCCTGGAAGGCGGGCTCTCGGTAGAGAGGCCTGTACCCGGAGGCGCAGGGGATGCCCTCGGCGCTCAGGGCTTCCAGGAAGCGCTCCCTGGACACGCCGGCGAAGGCGGCCGGATCGTAACGGAAGACGAACAAGTGGTAGGCGTGGCGGCTGACGCGCGCGTCCAGGTCGAGGGGGCGGATTCCCTCGATCTCGGACAGCCGTTCGGACAGAAGGCTCGCGTTGCTGGAGCGCCGCCGGCTCTGGTCCTCGAGGTTGCGCATCTGGCTGAGGAGCAGCGCCGCCTGGAACTCGGACATGCGGTAGTTGCCGCCCACGAGGGCATGCTCGTACCAGGCGCCGGTGCGGGTGCGCCCGCAGTTGTGGATCGACCAGGCGGCCTCGGCCAGATCGTCGTCGTCGCTGAGGATGAAGCCGCCCTCGCCGGAGTTCAGATTCTTGCTGGCCTGGAAGCTGAAGGTGCCGAGATCGCCGATGGCGCCGACGCGGCGGTCGCGCCACTCGGCGCAGTGCGCCTGCGCGGCATCCTCGATCAGAAGGATGCCGCGGGACCGGCAGTGCCGGCCGAGGGCGTCGAGGTCGGCCGGCTGGCCGGCGAAGTGGACGGCGACGACGGCGCGGGTCCGCTCCGTGACGGCGGCCTCGACGGAGGCTGGATCGATGCAGTAGGTGGCAGGGTCGACGTCGACGAAGACGGGCACCGCCCCCACGAGGGCGACGGAAGCGGCGGTGGCCACGAAGGTGTAGGAGGGGACGATCACCTCGTCCCCGAGGCGGACGCCGGCGGCCTCCAGGGCCACCTGCAGGGCCGCCGTGCCGCTGCTGACGGCGACTCCGTGACGGGCCTGATGGAAGCGGGGGAACCGGCGCTCGATCTCGGCGACGCGATCGCCGAGGAACCAACTCCCCGAACGCAGGACCTCGAGGACTGCGGCCTCGTCCTCGGCGCCGAAGACGGGCCAGGAGGGGAACGGATCAGATCGGAGGGGGGCGCCGCCGAGGAGGGCGAGTCCGGCGGCCGAGGTGGACGCGGTGGTCACTCCGAGTCCCCGCTCAGACCCTGACGCCCTGCTCCTTGAGATACTTGAAGACGCCCTTTTTGTTCATCGTGCGAAGGGCCCGCGCCGACAGCCGGAGGGTGACCGTGCGGCCCTCCTCGGGAATGTAGATGCGCTTCTTGATGAGATTGGGACGCTGAACGCGCTTGGTCTTGCGCTGCGAGTGGCTGACGTTGTTGCCCACCATGCGGCGCTTGCCGGAGACCTGACAGACCCTGGCCATCTTCACCTTCCATAGGCGGAGTGGAAACGAAAAGGATAGAAATCACAAGGAGATAGGTCAACCCGTCAGGCCTTGACAGTCCAGGTCGGCAGAGGGAACTTTTCACGCTTCTCCGGCTTCTCTAACCGGAGCCTGAGAAGGTCCCCACCTGCCGAACCGATCCGAGAGCGCTCACCTGCGGCCGCATCGCCCCCACCTCTGTCACCGGACCGCAAGATTCGGGATCGCGGTCCTTGCGGCGGCGGCGTCCACCCTCTCCGCGGAGGTGAGCCTCGTCGCCAGCGGCCCGGGGTTTGCCCGCGTCCTCTACGAGGGCCCCGGGCTCGCGGACTCCCTGGCGGCCCCGCCCCTCCACCGGTTCGTCGACTCGGCCCTGCTCGGCGTGCCTCTCGAAGGAGAGGCGGTACTGGAGGTTCTGGCGGCCCGGGAGGCCGGTATCGCCACCCTCGCCGAGGTGCCGGAGGACGCGCCGCCGGACGGCCCTGCGCGCCTGGAGCCGCCGGCGATGCTGCGCCACCAGCGGGTCGTAACCCTCGCCTTCGGGCCCCGGTGGAACGCGGACGGGTCGGCCGTCATCTACGACAGCGTCCTGGTGGAAGTCCGTTTCGCCCACGACCCGGGCCGGCGGCCCCGGCCGGACGGGTTCGAGACATCCTACCGGGCGACCATCCTCAACTACGCGCAGGCCCGCCGGTGGCGGCAGCCGAGGCCCGCGGCAGCCAAGCCGGCCGCCCCGGCGGTGACTCCCGAGACGGGGATGTTCCGGGTCGTGGTGCGCGGCGAGGGCATCTACCGGGTGACGGCCGCTGACCTGGAGGAGGCGGGAGCCGATCTCGAGGGCGTCGACCCGACGCGGATCCGACTCCTGTACGGCGGCGGTTGGCCCATCGGGGCAACCGCCGCCGTACCGTCCGGCCCGTCCCTGCGGACGGTGGCGTCAATCGTGGAGGCCGGCGGCGACGGCCGCTTCGACGGGGAGGACCACATCCTGTTCTATGGCGTGGGACCGGAGCGGTGGGTATGGAAAACCGGCCCCGGTTTCGTCTGGCAGAAGAACCCGTACACGAAGGACAACGTGTACTGGATCGACCTCGAGGGTGACACCGAAGGCTTCCGTGCCAGCGAGGAATCCGGCCCCGGCGGTGCTCCCTTCGCGGTCGTCGACCGATACCGGGTTCGTCTCCACGAGGAGGACGATCACCTGATCCTCTTTCAGTTGAATGGAGCCAGCTCGGGTTACGAGTGGTTCTGGGAAGAGTTCGCGGGCAACGCCCGCAACTTCACCTTCGTCGTCGACGACGCGCTGCCGGAGGTCCCCGTCCTCGCCAGGGTGCACTTCAAGGGGTCCAAGAACACCTCCCAGGCCTTCGACCTGCGA
>CAZEHQ010000213.1:0-7688 GCA_964512165.1 uncultured Gemmatimonadaceae bacterium
GACTGGCAAGCCCTCCACCGCGACGCCCTCGTCATCGACTCCCACAACGACACCGTCGTGGGCCTGATCCGGCGCGGCAACCTCGGGCTGGCCGGGGAGAGCAGCCCCGAGCGGCGGCGCCGCCTCGGCACCGTCGCCTACGTGCGCCAGCAGTTCGACCCCCCCGAAAGGCCCATGCAACAGACTCTCCCCCTTCTCCGCGAAGGCGGCCTCGACGCCGGCTACTTCGCCGTGGACACCACCATCGCCCGCAACAACCACCTCCTGTACGCCCTCGACGCCCTGGGCTACCTCAAGCGCGAGGTGGAGACCCACTCCGCCGAGGCGGCCATCGCCCGTTCCGCCGCCGACATCGAGACCGCCCGCGCCGCCGGACGCTTCGCGGTGGTCCTGGCGGTGGAGAACTCGGCCGCCCTGCAGCACAGCCTCTTCGCCCTCGACGCCCTCTACGAGGTGGGCGTGCGCACCATGACCCTGACCCACAGCGCGCGCACCGACGCCGCCGACGGGTGCGAGGTGGAGGGCGGCGGCGGGCTCACCGGGTTCGGCCGCGAGGTCGTCCGGCGCATGAACGAGCTGGGCATGCTCCTCGACGTCTCCCACGTGAACGAGCGCGGCTTCTGGGATGTCCTCGAGTGCACCACCTCCCCCGTCGTGGCCAGCCACAGCTGCTGCCGGGCCCTGTGCGACCACCCGCGCAACCTGACCGACGAGCAGCTGCGGGCCCTGGGCGAGTCCGGCGGCGTCGTGGGCATCACCTTCGTGCCCGACTTCATCGACGCCGACGCCCCCGACATGGGGCGCCTGGTCGATCACGTCCTGCACGCGGTGGACCACGCCGGCGAGGAAGCGGTGGGCCTCGGGTCCGACTTCGACGGCGGCGGCGACCTTCTGGCGCACGCCGGGAACTACCCGGAGATCACGGCGGAACTGCTCGAGCGCGGCGCCGGAGAGGCGGCGGTGCGCGCCATTCTGGGCCAAAACCACCTGCGCCTGCTGCGGCAGGTGATCGGCTGAGCGCCGTTCAGGCGAGGCCGTAGAGCGGCCGGTACTTGCCCTCGAGGTACTCCATCAGGCAATCGACGCGCAGGGGCTCGCCGGTGACCTCCTGCACGAGTTCGGAGGCGGTGAGGCGGCTGCCCCGCGAGTGGATGTTCTCGCGCACCCAGCCGAGGAGGCCGGAGAGCACGCCCCGGCGGATCTGGCCGGGCAGGTCCCCGAGGTCGGCGCAGGCCCGGCGGTAGAACTGGGCGCCATAGAGGTTGCCGAGGGTGTAGGTGGGAAAATACCCGATGAGTCCCAACGACCAGTGGATGTCCTGCAGGACGCCCTCGGCGTCGGAGCCGGGCCGGATGCCGAGGTAGGAGTCCATGCGCTCGTTCCAGACCCCCGGCAGGTCCCCCACCTCCAGCTCTCCCTCGATGAGCGCCTTCTCCAGCTCGAAGCGCAGGAGGATGTGCAGGTCGTAGGTCATCTCGTCGGCCTCGACGCGGATCAGCGACCTCTCGACGCGGTTGACGGCGGCGTAGAACCGGTCCACCCCCACGCCCTCGAGCTGCGCGGGGAAGCACCGGGCGAGGTGCGGCAGGTAGTGCTCCCAGAACTCGCGGCTGCGGCCGACGGCGTTCTCCCACGTGCGCGACTGGGACTCGTGGATCCCGAGGGAGACGGAGCCGCCCACGGGGAGCCCCTCGGCCTCGGCGGGCAGCCCCTGCTCGTAGAGACCGTGGCCGGCCTCGTGGATGATGCCGAAGAGGGCGCTGGTGAGCTGGTTGGCGGCGTAGCGGGTGGTGAGGCGCACGTCCCCGGGGTGGCTGCCGGAGCAGAAGGGATGGACGGAGACGTCGAGGCGGCCCGCCTCCATGTCGAAGCCGAGGTCGGCCAGGACCCGGCGGCCGAAGCTCTCCTGCACGGCGACGTCGTAGTCGCGCTCCAGCAGGTCATCGTGCCGGGCCGCCGCGTCGCTGCCGAGGATCTCCTCCACGAGGGGGACGAGCCGGCGGCGCAGTTCCCCGAGCAAGGGCTCGACCTCCTCCACCCGGGCGTGGGGCTCGAAGTGGTCGAGGAGGGCGTTGTAGACCGACCCCGTGAAACCCACGGCATGGGCCTCCTGGCGCTTGAGGTCGACGATCTTCTCCAGCCACGGCTGGAAGCGGCCGAAGTCCGACTGCTCCCGCGCTTCGACCCAGGCCTCGTGGGCCAGCGACTCGGTGCGCGTCAGCTCGACCACCAGCTCCCTGGGGATCCGAAGGGCGCGGTCCTGGTGGCGCTTCAGCTCGCGCACGTTGATCCGCGCGTCACCGCTCAGGCCCTCCCCGTCCAGCGACCCCACCAGCTCGACGAGGTCCGGAGCCGTGAGCCTCTCGTGGGCCAGGCCGGCCAGCGTCCCCAGGCTGCGCGCCCGGGGGCCGCTCCCCCGCCGGGGCATGCAGGTCTCCTGGTCCCAGTGGAGCAGGGACTCGGCGTGGCCGATGTCGGCCAGCTCCCGTGCCGCGGCGGTGAAGCGTTCGTAAGGCGCTTCGGAATTGCTCATCTTTCCTCCATCCCTTCTCCCAGGAGCGAATTCGCATGAAGATCGTCAAAGCCGACCACTACGTCCTCCACATCCCGTTCTACGCCGACCACGTGGTGCGCGCCATGCACCGCGCCCAGACGCACGACGAGACGGTCCACGTGAACCGCATCGAGCTCGGCGACGGCAGCGTCGGCTACGGTGACGGCGGCGGCCCGGGAGGCGACCTGGTGGGCCGCAATCCCCTCGAGGTCCTGAACGACGACGGCATCGGCTTCGGCAACCAGCTCGCCATCCTCGACGCCGTGGGGCGCGCCACCGGCAGCCCCGCCCACGCCCTCCTCGGCCGCCGGCTGCGCGACCGCTGCCCCCTCTCCTGGTGGGACATCGACATGCCCCCCGCCGACTGGGTGAAGGAGGCCGAGGAGTCGCTCAGGCGCGGCTACACCACCTTCAAGATGAAGGCCCGGCCCTGGTTCGACATCCACGAGCAGGTGGCCAGCGTCGGCGCCGTGGTGCCCGCCGACTACCGCTTCGACGTCGACTTCAACGGCTTCCTGCTCAACTCGGCCCGCGCCGAGGAGCACCTCTGCCGCCTCGACGACCACCCCAACGTCGGCATGTACGAGAGTCCCTTCTACCTGGGCACCGACCTGACGGGAGCCCGCATCCTGCGGGAGCGGGTGCGCAAGCCGGTGGTGGAGCACTTCAACGAAGGCGTCCTCCACGCCCACGCCAGCGACGGTTTCGTCATCGGCGGCGGCATCCAGGGGGTGCGGCGGCAGGCGACCCTGGCGGAGCAGTTCAACAAGCCCTTCTGGCTGCAGCTCGTGGGCACCGGCATCACCACCGCCTTCGCCCTCCATCTCGGATCGGTCCTGTCCCACGCTCAGTTGCCCTACATCACCTGCTTCGAGCTGTTCGAGGACGACCTCCTCGCCGAGCCGATCCGCGTCGTCGACGGCCACGCCGCCGTGCCCGAGGGTCCGGGTCTCGGCGTGGAGATCGACGAGGGCGCCATCGAGCGCTACCGCGTCGAGCCGGGGGAGCCGTCGCCGTGCCAGCTCTACCGGCAGCGGAAGCGCATCCTGCGGGTCCGCTGGCCGGGGCACGGCGCCGACCGCGTCTGGGAGTTCACCGCCGAGGCCAACTACCAGCGCGAGTTCTACGCCGGATCGATCCCGCCCTTCCAGCCCGGGGTGAGCCTGGAGGTGGAGGAGGACGACGGTTCCGCGGCCTTCGCCGGCGCCCACGAGGCGATCGCCGGCCGCGGCATGTAGCCGCCGGGGCCGCGTCCGGCGGCGGCTTCAGGCCTCCCGCCGGGCGCGGATCTCCTCGAAGCCGGTGAGGCGGTAGCCGATGCCCACGTAGTCGAGGAGGTTCGTCAGGCTGCGCAGGGCCACGCCGAAGCCGTCGACGCCGGAGAAGCCGCCGAACTGGCCGCCCCCCTTCAGGTGCGGCTCCAGGTCGAGGAAGACGCCGGGTACGCCGAGGCGCTTGAGGCGGCGCGTCAGGGCCGGCAGGCGGGTGCGGAAGTCGCGCAGGATCGCCTCGTGGCCCGAGTCGCCCTCGTCGGCGGGGACGAAGTTCTTCAGACGCTCCTCGTCCACGTGCCCCTGCCACTGCAGCGCCGGATCGATGCGGTAGTCCTTGACGTGCATCCAGCCGATGCCGGCGCGCATCGCCTCGTACTCGGCGTAGGTCTCGTGGGGCTGCAGGTTCTGGCTCGACAGGTTGCCGCCGTCGAAGATCAGGCAGAGGTTGGGGTGCCCCACCTTGCGGTGCAGCCGCCGCAGGAGGCGGCCGTTCTGGCCCACGAGGTTGGCCTCCACCTCCAGGCCGAAGAGGACCCCGCCCCGGGCGCAGACCTCGGCGATGCGACCCAGCCGTTCGGCGGCCTCGTCCACGTGATCCTCCGGCGCCGTGCCGCGCGGGTGGTAGAAGGAGAACCCCCGCACCAGCCGCGTCTCGAACTCCCCCGCCAGGTCGGCGGCGCGCTGCACGTCGCGGCTCAGGTAACGCTCGAAGGGGACGTAGGCGTTGGCGCTGCCGTCGTCGATGTCGAGAAGCTTCACCTTGCCGATGGGCGAGCCGATGGAGGAGACGCGGACGCCGAACTCCTCGTGCAGCCGCCGCAGCCGGCGCACCTCGGCCTTGGTGAGGGTCATGACGTTCTTGACGCCGGACCCGGCGTCGACGAAGCGCAGGCTGTACCAGGACATGCCGAGGGCGGCCAGCATGGTCAGCTGCGACTCGGCCTTCTTGTCGGCGGGGCCCTCGTCGGCGAAGCCGCTGAGGATCACTTCGGGCATGGGGCGACTCCTCGGGGTGGGGGGAGAGGTCGAGAGGCGGATGGCGCCTCAGGCGGTATAGCCCTCCTCCCTCTCCTGGTCGATGCGGTACTCCGGGGCCAGATTCTCGAAGCTGGCGCTCTCCTTGCTCCACATCAGGCGCACCGAACCGGTAGGCCCGTTGCGCTGCTTGGCGAGGATGATCTCCGCCTGACCCTCGATGCTGCCGCCGTCGTCATCGGACTTCAGCCCGTAGATCTCGGGGCGGTAGATGAACATGACCACGTCGGCGTCCTGCTCGAGGGAACCCGACTCCCGGAGGTCGGAGAGCTGCGGGCGCCGGTCGGTGCGCGCCTCCGGGGCCCGCGACAGCTGCGACAGGGCCAGGACCGGCACCTCGAGCTCCTTGGCCATCGCCTTCAGCCCGCGGGAGATACGAGACACCTCCTGCTCGCGGCTCTGCTGGCTCTCGTGGCTGCCCATCAGCTGCAGGTAGTCGATGATGACGAGATCGACGCCGTGCTCCCGCTTCAGGCGCCGGGCCTTGGCCCGCGCCTCGAGGACGCTGATGCCGGCCGTGTCGTCGACGTAGATCCGCGCCTGGGCGAGGGCGCCCGCCCGCTTGGTCACGTGCAGCCAGTCGTCCTGCCCCAGATGCCCCGTGCGCAGCCTCTGCAGGTTGAACCCGGTCTCGATGGACAGCAGCCGCTGCGCCACCTGCTGCTTGGACATCTCGAGGGTGAAGACGGCCACGCTCCTGCCGTGCTGCATGGCGGCGCGGCTGGCGCAGCACAGGGCCAGGGCCGACTTGCCGACGCTCGGCCGGGCCGCCAGGAGGATCAGGTCGCCGTACTGGAAACCGGAGGTGATCTCGTTGAGATCCTCGAAGCCGGTGTCGACGCCGGAGACGGCGCTGCGGTCCTCCTGGGCCTTCTCGAGCTGCTGGATGGTCTCGCCGAGGACCTGCTCGATGGGCTCGAACCCCTGGGTCAGCCCGCGCTCGGAGAGGGCGAAGATGCGCTGCTCGGCCCAGTCGATCAGCTCGTGGACGTCGCTGCGCCCCTCGAAGGCGCGGTTGGAGATCTCGGCCGAGGCCTCGATCAGGCCGCGGCTGAGTCCGCGCTCGACGACGATCCGGGCGTGGTGCTCGATGTTGGCCGCCGAGGCCACGCCGGCGGCGAGCTCGGCCAGGTAGACGACGCCCCCCGCCGGCTCCAGCTGCCCCCGGCGCTTGAGTTCCTCGCCGACGGTGAGCTGATCGACGGCCTCGTTGCGCTCGTAGAGCTCGCTCATGGCGGCGAAGATGCGGGCGTGGGGGCCGTGGTAGAAGACCTCCTCCTCGAGCAGCTCGATGGCGCGGCCCACGGCGCGGGGTTCGATCAGCATCGCTCCGAGGACGGCCTGCTCCACCTCCACCGCCTGCGGCGGCATGCGGTCGAGGCGCTGGCCCTGGGGCTGTCCTTCCCGGCCCTCCGGCGGCTGCGTCATGCCCTGCCCTTCGGCTCGACGCCGTCGTACTGGCGGCGCACCCACTTGACGTCCTCCCAGGTGGGCCGCTTGAACCGGTCGTTGCGCAGCAGCGCCGCCGGGTGGTAGGTGACGATCACCGGGATGCCGGCATACTCGTGCAGGGAGCCCCTCAGGCGCGACAGGGGCGCATCGGTCCTGAGCAGGGCGTGGGCGGCGTGCCGCCCGAGGCAGCAGATCACCTTCGGCTGCACGATCTCGATCTGCCGGCGCAGGTAGGGCTCGCAGGTGGCCACCTCCTCGGGCGCGGGATCTCGGTTGCCGGGGGGGCGGCACTTCAGGACGTTGCAGATGTAGACCTCCTCCCGGGACAGCTCCATGGCCTCGATGATGCGGGTCAGGAACCGGCCGGCGGGGCCGACGAAGGGCAGGCCCTGGCGGTCCTCCTCCTCGCCGGGGGCCTCTCCGACGAACATGATCCCGGCCTCGGGGTTGCCGGAGCCGAAGACGAAGCGGGTACGCGTCTGTCCGAGGGGACAGCGGGTGCACTCGCAGATCTCGTCGTGGAAGGAGGACAGGGCAGCGGCGGCCGGGACGGGGCCTTCGGCAGCGGCCGGGCCTCGTGGCGCGGCTGGAGCGGGGGCCGCATCGACGGCGGCCTCCTCCGCGGGCGTCACGAACCAGCGCCCCTCGAAGAGGAGCAGGTCCTCCAGGCTGCGGCGGACCTCCGAGAGGACCTCGGCGGCCTCGGGCGGGGAAGCCTCTTCCGGCTCGGGCTCGTGCACGGCGCCAAGATCATCCGGCTCCGGGAGCCGTGTCAACGGGAATCCTCCCCTTCCCCTGGCCCGCGGCGCCGCTGCCCCAGCAGGTCGCGGACGCGGTCGAGGAGGCGGTCGGCCACCTCGAGCTTGCTCAACCGGGGGAGTCGCTCGGCGGGGCCGTCGCCGCCGAGGATGGTGACCACGTTGGTGTCGCCGGCGAAGCCGGCGCCCGGCACGCGCAGATCGTTGAGGACCACCAGGTCCGCGTTCTTCCGCTCCCCCTTCTCCCGAGCCCGCCTCTCGCCGTCCTCCGTCTCCATGGCGAAGGCCACCAGGACGCGGCCGCCCTTGCGGGCCCCGAGAGTGGCGGCGATGTCCGGATTCTCCACCAGCTCGAGCCGCAACCGGCCGCCGCCGCGCTTGAGCTTCTCCGCGGAGATGTCACGGGGCCGGTAGTCGGAGACGGCGGCGGCCATGAAGGCCGCGTCGACGGCCTCGAAGGCCGCCTCGCAGGCCCGCAGCATCTCGGCGGCGGAACGCACGAAGGTGGTGCGGACCCCCTCGGGCGGGGGCAACTCCGCCGGACCGCTGACGAGGTGGACGCCGGCGCCGCGTTGACGGGCGCGCCGGGCGAGGGCGAAGCCCATCTTGCCGCTG
>CAZEHQ010000214.1:0-7343 GCA_964512165.1 uncultured Gemmatimonadaceae bacterium
CCGCCGCCCTCGGCGCCGGCGCCTTCGGAGCCGCCCTCAGCGGCGCCGGGCCGTCGGTCCTGGCCTTCGCGCCCGAGGGCGCGCAGGAAGGGGTGGGAGCCGCCATGGAGGCGGCCTGGGCGGAGGCGGGTGTCAGGTCGCGGGCGCTGAGCCTGGCCGTGGACACGGAAGGCCTGCGGGCCGAAGAACGGCAGGAGTGACGGCATGACCGGCTGCAAGCGCACGTCGATCCCCTTGTGGCTGTCCCTCGCGATCCTCGCCATGGCTCCTGGGCCGGCCCCCGCCCAGGAGGCCCTGACGATCCGCATCCCTGCCGGCGCCGAGGGGGCGGAGGTGCAGGTGGAGGAGCCGGAGGAGCCGGAGGAGCCCCTGCCCGAGCCGCTGATCGGGATCGACGCGTACGAGGAGGTCCTGCGCAGCGGCGAGTATCTCGTGGGCCCCGGCGACCGGTTCCTGGTCCGCATGCCCGAAGCGGAGGCCCCGGCGGAGGTCCGGGTCCTGGCCGAGGGCGGCCTGTTCATCCCGCGGATGGGCCGCGTACAGGTGGGGGCGCGCCGGCTGCGCGAGGTCCGCGCCGCCCTGGACAGCGCCTACCGGGCCAACTTCATCGAGGGCCGGATCACGGCCGAGCTGAGCGCCCTGCGCCGCTTCCCCGTGACCGTCACCGGACTCGTGCAGGAACCCGGCGTCACCGTCGCCAACGGCGTGCTGCGGGTCGATGCCGTCCTCCGCCAGGTGAAGGGCCTCCTCGACGACGGCTCCAGGCGCAACATCCAGCTGATCCGCACCCACGGCCAGACGCCGGAGCGGCGGCGGCAGCTGCGGGCGTGGGCCCGGTCCGGGGACCTGGAGGTCTTCGCCCGGATCGAGTCGAGGCGGGTCGACCTCGACTTCTACGAGCTCACCGGTATGTCGCGCTACAACCCCTTCGTCGAGGACGGGGACATCATCGTCGTGCCCTCCCGGCGGCACCCGGTGCGCACCATGGAGGCCTGGGTCAACCCGAGGATCGTCGAGTTCGTGCAGGGGGACCGGATCAGCGACCTGGCGACCTTGTCCATGGGGCCGGCGCCCAACATCGATCCGCAGGGAGTCTTCCTCTTCCGGTTCCACGACGACGGCCGGCGCCAGGCCTCCCGGCCGGTCGATCTGCAAGCGGCCCTGGCCGGCGATCCCGCCGCCGACCTCCCCCTGCAGCCCGGAGACTGGCTGGTGGCGCGCATGCGCCAGGGCTACCTGCAGGAGTCCACCGCCACCGTGACGGGCGAGGTGACGAGGCCGGGTCCCTACATCGTCGGGGAGGAGGGGGTGCCGCTGGTGCAGGTCATCGAGTGGGCCGGCGGGTTCACCCAGGAGGCCTCCCTGCCGGAGGCCCGTGTCGTGCGCAGCCTGCAGGAAGTCGACCGCGGCGACCCGGAGTTTCAGCGCATCCTGGCCATCCCCCCCGAGGCCTGGGACAAGGAGGAGAAGAGCTACTTCAACATGAAGAGCCGCGAGAAGAAGGGGCAGATGGTGGTCGACTTCGTGGCTCTCTTCCAGGAAGGCGACCAGACGCAGAACATCCTCGTCCGCCGGGGGGACGTGATCACCATCCCGGCCTCCCGGAGGACGGTGCTGGTCTCCGGGCAGGCGGCCTATCCGGGGGCCGTGCCCTACGTCGAGAGCTACACCGTAACCGACTACATCGCCCGCGCCGGCGGCTTCGGCTGGCAGGCCTCTGGAGACGTGGAGGTCATCAAGGCCCGGACCGGGGAACGGATGGACGCGGAGGACGTGGAGCGGATCGAGCCGGGGGACCGGATCTGGGTCAAGGAGCAGCCGGCGCGGGACTACTGGCTCCTCTTCACCCAGGGGATCCAGGTCGCCAGCCAGGTGGCCACCGTGCTGCTGCTGTTCGTGACCCTGAGCAACTGAGCATGGAGCAGCGCAACCTTCTCGACTACCTGCTGGTCCTGGTGAAGTGGCGGCGCCTGCTGATCGCCGGCACCCTGGCGGCGACGGCCGCCGCAGCCGGGGTCAGTCTGCTGCTGCCCGAGCGCTGGACGGCGCGTACCAGCCTGCTGCCCCCGGAGGAGGAGGCGGTGGGGATCGGCCGCTCCCTGCTGCCGGGGGCCGGCGGTCTGCCCCTGGGGCTGGCCGGCCTGGTGGGCCTGCCGATCCCCTCGGAGCGGCTCCTCACCCTGCTGGAGAGCCGCCGGCTCCTCGGCCTGGCCGTCGACCGCCACGAGCTGGTGCGCGTCTACGGGGCCCCGCACCGGGACGCCGCCGTCGAGTGGCTGTCGGAGGCGGTGGAGTCGGAGCTCGGCGACGACGGCAGCCTGGTCCTGAGGGCCACCGCGGGGACGCCGGAGCTGGCGGCGGACCTGGCCAACACCCTGGCCGCCCTCCTCGACAGCCTCAACCGCGAGTACCGCCAGCGGCAGGCGTCCTCCCTGCGCGTGTTCCTCGAGGGCAGGGTGCGCAGCACGCGCGAGGAGCTGGGCGCCGACGCGTCGCGCCTGCGCGACTTCCAGGACGCCCACGGGGTCGTCGACATCGAGTCGCAGACCGCCGCCGCCGTCGACGTGGCCAAGGGCCTCGCCTTCGAGCTCTCCCTGAAGCAGGTCGAACTCGGCGTCCTCTCGCGGCAGGTGGCCCCCGACCACGGCGACCGCCAGGCCCTCGCCATGAGGGTGGAGGAGCTGGACCGGCAGCTGCGGGCGCTGGTGGGCGACCTCTCGCGCCGGATGGGCGGCGCTCCCGGCGCCTCCGAGCGTCCCCTGGGCCCGCCCCTGAGGGAGCTGCCCGGGCTGATGCAGGACTACGCCGCCCTGACCCTGCAGGTGAAGATGCGCGAGGAGGTCCTGCTCTTTCTCGGGGCCCAGCTCGAGGAGGCCAAGCTCCGCGAGGCGCGCGACACCCCGACCCTGCAGGTCCTCGATCCGGCGACGCCTCCGAAGGCGCGCAGCGCCCCCCGCCGGGCCCTGCTCACCGCCGCCGCCGGCGGCTCGGCGGCGGTGCTCCTCGTCCTGCTGGCCTTCCTGCTGGAGGCGTGGCAGCGCGACGGCGCCGCCCACCAGGAGCGCCTGGAGGCGATCCGCGGCCACCTGCGGAGGTGAGCCGCCGGCCGGTGCGCCGCGGGGTGCTGTCGTGGGTATGGGTGCCGCTGCAGGGAAGTGGTGGGGAGAGCAGGATTCGAACCTGCGAAGGCGTACGCCAGCAGATTTACAGTCTGCCCCCGTTGACCGCTTGGGTATCTCCCCCCGATAGACCGCTCGCCCGGGGCCGGGCGAGCACGCAAACCTCGCCCGGCCTCACGGATCTGTCAACACGTCAGGGGTGGTCCTGCTCCGAGTTGCGGTAGTCGCCGAGATCGTCCCAGGAGGGGCGGCTGCGGCCGTTGAGATCCCACACGATCCGCCCGGCCCGCAGGGTGAGCTCGCACTCCAGCTTGCGGCTGCCGTCCATGCGCGCCCGGCCCGAGTCGACGAACCCGAAATCGCCCTCGTGCACGGCGAAGACGGCCAGGTCGGCCTCGGAGCCCGGCGTCAGATGGCCCAGTTCGGGTCGGCGGATCGCTTCGGCCGCCTTCCGCGTGGAGCGGTCCACCACCTCCTGCAGCGGCATGCCGAGGGCGAGGTACTTGGACATGGTCACCGGCATGGTGGCGTTGGGCAGCATGCGGCTGGCCTTGTGCAGGTCGGTGCTGATCGTGTCGGGCGGGAAGCCCTGCTCCATGGCGGGCACGGCGATGCGGAACCAGAAGCTGCCGTTGCCGTGCCCGGTGTCGAAGAGGACGCCGCGCTCGCGCGCCTCCCTCACGTAGCCGTTGACCCGGGACTCGTCGTCGAGGAGGGGGATGTGGGCGGCGTAGAGGTGGGTGTGGATGTCGCCCGGGCTCATGCGCTCGAGCAGCTCCCGGTAGCTGCGCGTCGGCTTGGGGGCGAAATCGATCATGGCGATCGAGTCGGAGAGCCGCGCGGCCTCGATGGCGCCCCCCGCCGACTCCCACCCGGGGCCTCCGAAGTGGGCGGACTTGGTGCCCACGCAGTGCTCGGGATGGCGGCGCACGGCCTCGGCGCAGGGCCCGGGCTCCATCTCGCCGACATCCTGCTCGGGGGCGCCCGTCATGCCGGCGCCGACGATGTTGACGAAGGCCAGGACCCGGGTGGAGGCGGGTTGGATGATGGTGGCCACGAAGTCGTCGAGGTCCTGCCACCCGGAGCCGCCGGTGTCGACGACGGTGGTCACGCCGTTGGGCAGGGAGTGGGGGTCGGGGAACATCCATCCCCCGTAGCCGCCGTAGACGTGGACGTGGATGTCGATCAGCCCCGGGGTTACGTAGAGGCCGCTCACGTCGACTCTCTTGTCGGCCTCGAAGCCGAGGCCGGGTCCGACGGCCTGGATCACGCCGTCGACGACGGCCACGTCGGCCGGGCCGTCGACGCCGTTGCGCGGGTCGATCACGTGCCCGCCGCACAGCAGAAGGGAGGGTGGAGCCATGGTGGGGTCTCGTCCTTTCGCCTGGGTTGGGCCACAGTATAGGCAGGGGCCCCGGCAGCCGATAGCGGCGGCGGCCTTCTTGCCTGCGGAGGGGACTGGGCAGATTATCTGTCCCCCCTCCCGGCAGCCCCAGGCGCGGTTCACGGCCCGCCGGAAGGGCCGCGCCTCAACCTCGACAGGAGCTCGCACCGCATGCCACGCACCGTACGCGTTGCCGTCACCGGCGCCGCCGGCCAGATCGGATACGCCATCCTTCCCCGCCTCGTCTCGGGGGAGGTCTTCGGCCACGACACCCGCGTGGCCCTGCACCTGCTCGAGATCACGCCGGCCCTGCCGGCCCTCGAAGGCGTGGTCATGGAGCTGCAGGACTGCGCCTTCCCGCTCCTCGACGACATCCGCGTCACCGACGATGCGAAGGAGGCCTTCGAGGGGGTCAACTGGGGCCTGCTGATCGGCTCCAGGCCGCGCGGCAAGGGCATGGAGCGCGGCGACCTGATCCGCGAGAACGGTCCGATCTTCGTCGGCCAGGGCCAGGCCCTGGCCCGCGCCGCCTCCGACGTGCGCGTCCTCGTAGTGGGCAACCCGGCCAACACCAACTGCCTCATCGCCATGCATCACGGGGTGCGCGGCGGGATCCCCGGGGAGCGCTTCCACGCCATGATGCGCCTCGACCAGAACCGGGCCCAGGCCCAGCTGGCGCTCAAGGCGGGGGTCCCGGTGGCCGAGGTGACGAACGTGGCCATCTGGGGGAACCACTCCGCCACCCAGTACCCCGACGCGGAGAACGCGAAGATCCGCGGGCGTCCGTGCACCGAGGTCATCGGCCACGTGGGCTGGCTCCAGGAGGAGTTCATCCAGACCGTGCAGCAGCGCGGCGCCGAGGTGATCGCCGCCCGCGGCCTGTCGAGCGCCGCCTCGGCGGCCAACGCCGCCCTCGATCATGTGCGCAGCGTCCTGCGGGCCACCCCCGAGGGCGAGTTCTTCTCGGCGGCGGTTGCCTCCACCGGCAGCTACGGCATCGACGAGGGCCTGGTGTTCTCCTTCCCGGTGCGTTCCGACGGCCAGGGCGGCATCGACGTCGTGGAGGGCCTGGAGTTGAGCGAGTTCGCCCGCGGCAGGATCAAGGCCACCGAGGACGAGCTCCTCGAGGAGCGCGCCGTGGTCGAGGACCTGCTCTGAGCGGGGACGCCGCCGCCGCGGGGTACTCCGGGCCGCTGGCCCGGCACTACGACCGCTACGACACCGGCCTGCCCGGCGAGGTCGAGTTCTACCGGGCCCTCGCCGTCGAGTGCGGGGGGCCGGTTCTGGAGCCGGGCTGCGGCACCGGCCGCACCCTCTTCCCGGTGGCCGCCGCCGGCCTTGCGGCCACCGGCCTCGAGATCTCTCCCCAGATGCTGGCCGCGGCGCGTCGCCAGGCCGCGGCCCTGCCCCCCGAGGCCGCCTCCCGCGTCACCCTGCTCCAGGGGGACATGCGGGACCCGCCGCAGCTGCCCGGCCCCTTCCGGCTCGTCAGCCTGCCGTACCGCACCTTCCAGCACCTGCTCACCCCCGCCGACCAGTTCGCCGCCCTCGCCGCTTTCCACGAGCTGCTGGAACCCGGGGGGCGGCTGGCCCTCAACCAGTTCGACCCCACCCTCGACCTGGAGGCCGTGGTGAGCCGGGGGCCGCCGCCGGGGACCGCCGCCGACCGCCTGCCCGTGGACACGGAGTTCACCGACGCCGAAGGCAGGACCGTCCGAGTCCGCTACCGGCGGGAGTACGACTTGGTCGAGCAGTTGCTGCGGCAGGAGTTCCACTTCCAGGGCCTCGACGCCGGCGGCGGGGTCGCCGGCACCGAGCGCGGCGAGCTGGTGCTGCGCTACACCTTCCGCTACGAGATGGAGTGGCTCCTGGAGGCGGCCGGCTTCCGGCCCGTCGCCCTTTGGGGCGGCTTCGACGGGCGGCCGTACCCCGGCCACGGCGAGCAGGTCTGGGTGGCCGAGGCGGTGTGACCGTCAGCGTTCGATCTGGTCCGCCTGGCTGAGGATGCGGGCGCTGACGCCGAGGACGCCGAGGAAGCCGGTCGAGTCGCGGTGGTCGAAGTCGCCCACCGCCTCCATGGAGGCGGCGTCCTCGCGGTAGAGGGAGTGGGGCACGTCGGCAGCCGAGGCGAACTGCACCGTCCCCTTGTAGAGGCTGACGCGGATCGTGCCCGTGGCCAGCCGGGCGAGGTGATCGACGAGGGCGCGGCAGGCCTGGGTCGCCGTGTCGAACCAGTAGCCCTGGTAGATCTGCTCGGCGATCCACCCGCTCACCTGGGAGTGGCAGCGGCGGCTGCGCCGGTCGAGGACCAGCTGCAGCAGGTACTCGTAGCACTGGCCCAGGAGCTCGAGGCCGGGGGCCTCGTACACGCCCCGGGACTTGAGGCCGACGAAGCGGTTCTCCACCGCGTGCAGGCCGATGCCGACGCCGTGGGCGCCGGCGACCTCGTTGGCCGCCCGCATCATCTCGAAGCCGTCCAGGGCGGCTCCGTCGAGGGCGACGGGCCGTCCCTCCTCGAAGCGGACCTCCACGCCGCGCGCCTCGTCGGGCGCCCGGGCGGGGAAGACGCCCATGCCCGGCTCCACGAGGGCCGGCGACGCCTCCAGGGACTCGAGCTCCCCGGCCTCGTGGGTCAGTCCGAGGACGTTGGCGTCGGTGGAGTACGGCTTCTCGAGGGTGGCCTTCACCGGCAGTCCGTGGGCCTGGCAGTACTCGATCATCTCCCTGCGTCCGCCGAAGGCCTCCAGGAAGGCGGGGTCCCGCCACGGGGCGTACACGCGGAGGCCGGGGCTGAGCATCTGCGCCGCCAGCTCGAACCGCACCTGGTCGTTGCCGCGGCC
>CAZEHQ010000215.1:0-4868 GCA_964512165.1 uncultured Gemmatimonadaceae bacterium
GGCTTCCATCGCTCTCACTCCATGTCGCTGAAGTCGATGTGGCGGGGCGGGTACTTCTTCTGCGTCAGCAGCGAGCCCACGATCATGCCCAGGCCCCCGAGGATCAGGCTCGAGAAGTTGGTCAGGTTCGAGTTCTCCACGAAGCCGCGCAGGGCCTCGGGCACCAGCTCGGGGAAGACGGCCATGATCAGGAAGTTGAGGGGCCCGGTGGCGCCCAGGACCAGGGCGCAGTAGGCGCCGACGCGGTTGGCCTTCTTCCAGTAAAGGCCCAGGACCACGGTGCCCACGGTGCCGGCGAAGTAGATGGTGCCGGTGAGGTACATGAACTTCATCGCCGTCTCGGGCAGGCGGTCGATGAAGAAGATGCCGAACAGCGCCAGCAGCACGGCCAGGCAGACGATGATCGCCCGCGTCCAGTAGATCTCCTCGCGGCTGTTCAGTCCGCCCCAGGTGTCGTCGCCGTGGCGCTGCTGGGCGCTGCCGGCGCGCATCGCCTTGATCGGCGAAATGACGTCGCGCACGATGACGCCGCTCCAGGCCAGCAGGTAGGAGTCGTGGGTCGACATGAAGGCGGCGAACATGCCCGCCAGGAGCAGGCCCGCGGCGCCGGCGGGCAGGATCTGGCCGAGCATCTCCGGCACCGCCGACTGGCCGTCCTGGGCGTAGGCGCCGGCGTACGAGGGCAGCCGGGTCCAGGCGAAGGCGGCGGCGCCCCAGAACATGGGCACCACGGCGCGGCCGGCCGAGGTCAGCCCCTGGATCCAGAAGATACGCCGCGCCACGCGGGCGTCCTCGGCCGACAGGGGCCGCGACATCTCCGGCTGCCAGACGATGCCCACGAAGGAGACGCACAGGAAGTAGATGATGAAGTACCAGCCGTAGGAGGGGTTGCCGATGGGATCGAAGGCGGCCGCCCCTTTGTGTGTTTCCAGCGAGCTGACAATGGTGCCGAAGCCGAGGTCCGGGTGGTTGAGGATGAAGAAGGTGCCGAGGAAGAAGCCGAGGGTGAGGAGCACGAACTGGGCGAAGTCGGTGAGCACCACCGAGATCATGCCGCCCATGAGGGTGTAGAACACGACGATGATGAGCAGGGCGATCATCACCGGGTTCGTCCAGCTCTCCGGCATGCCGGTGAAGCCGACGACGAACTTGGAGCCGAGGATGGGGAAGAGGCTCATGTTGAGGGTGCCCGCCAGGCCGAGGATGCAGCCGCCGAGGAGGCGCACGCCCCGGGAGTACTTCAGCTCGTACATCTCCGGCACCGTCATGATGCGCAGGTGCCGCAGCCGGCTCACGAGGAAGCCGGTCTTGCCGATGACGATGTGGGCGCCGGTGGCCATGACCCCGAGGAGGAAGGGCGAGAAGCCGTTGACGAAGCCCTCCTCGGCGAAATACATGACCGTCACCAGGCCGAGGCCGGTGGAGACCATGGTGGCCACCGCCGTGTGCGTCCTCAGGCTGCGGCCGGCGACGAGGAAGTCCGAGATGCCCCGGATCGCCGAGCGCGCCAGCAGGCCGGCGGTGATCGTGCCGCCCACGTAGACGAGGACGATGAGGAAGTCGAACCAGTGCAGATGCATTTGGGCAGGTGCTCCCGTGCGTGGAGGGGGAGGCGGGAATATAGGGGATGATCGGGGTGGCGGGGGTGGCCGGAGAGCCGCCTGGAAGGCAGGCCACGGGCCACGGGCTTCAGTCGATGGCGTCGCCGGCGATGCGGAGAGTCACGATCTCCACTTCCCGTACCTCGGCCTCGACCTCGATGCCGTACTCCTCTTCCAGCACTCGCCGTGTCTCATCGAGGGGTTCGAGAGGCAGGGTGAGGTCGTACTTGCCCTGCAGCTTCGTTTCGTTGAAGAAGGTTCCGTCCGTGGATCTTTCGAGTTTCTGGACAAGCTGATCGATCGTGATGTTGGAGCCTGTGAAACGTGTCTGGGATGTCTGCGTGGACATGCCGCCGCCCAGGTCCGACATGTCCGTCATCCGCGGCTGACGACAGGTCAGCTTCCATCCCTCCCGCTCCTCCAGCTCACGAGAGATGGTGATCCCCGACAGGTCGCAGAGCACGTCCACGGCCCTCCGCTTTGCGGCCTCCGGATCCAGGGGGCTGGCGGAACGCAGCTCCACGTCCCACAGGTCCTCCGGCTCCTTCCCCTCGATCCGGAGCCGGGAGCCGGGGTGATCCAGCAGATCGCGAATCACCACCACCGCCCGGCACCCGTGGAACTCGGCCTCGAACCGACCATCGCCGTTGCATGAGCCGTACTCCCTGCGGTCGGAAGCGTTCCGGTCGATCCGCAGGAAGAAGGGAGCATCCGGGGCTTCCACGGGCGCGGTCTCCGGCGGTGCGGCAGGTTCGGCCACCTCGGGAACCCGGTCCTCTCGCAGGAACGTCTCCAGCAGTTCCGCCGTGAAGTGATTGGGATGGCCGTGCCAGCGGAGCAGCCCCTTCGCGTCGATGAGGAAAGTGCGAGGAATGCTGCCTATCCCGTAGGCGTCGAAGGTCGCGCGCTCGCGATCGACGGCGACCGAGCCCTTGATGGGCCGCTTCTGAAGGAAGCGCTCGATGGTGTGGGCGTCTTCCGGGCTCAGGGAGACGAACAGGGTCTCCGGACCTCCATAGGTGGAGGCGAGTTCATTGAGGTGGGGGATGGCGCTGATGCAGGGTCCGCAGTGAGTCCCCCAGAACTCGAGGATCACATTCTTCCCGGCGAGCGCATCCTCGCCCTCCGGTCGGCCGGACACCCATTCAGCTACGTCGATCGGTGGGGCCGGTTGGCCGACGGCGGGATGACTCATGGGGGAATCCTCCGGGAAGGAAGAGAGGCCGCGAGGGTGCGAAGTGGTACCCCGGGTCGAGGGCCTGAGGCGAAGCTACCCGGGCCGCCTGAGCCGGGTCAAGACGCCGGTGTCAGGACAGCAGCAGGTGGCTCCGCGGCTCCCAGCCGAGCAGGGCCCGGGCCTTGGAGAGGTTGACCTCCTGGTTGTTCTCGTCGCCGGCGATGAAGAAGGCGTCGAAGCGGCCGCGGCCTTCGCGCACGAAGTCGAGGCCGGCCAGGTAGGCGCGGGCCAGGTCCTCCTCGTCGGTGGGCACGACGCCGGCCACGGGGGGGCTGTTGCGGCGCTCGATGTACCGTTCCCGCGTCGACGGTCCGGTGATGCGGAAGACGGCCAGGTTCATCCGGAACTCGCGCGCGAAGTAGCGGCAGATGCCCTCGGACAAGCCCTTGGTGAGGCCGTACACGTTGGGGCCGTCGAGGGGGACGTGGTCCTCGCCGGGGTACCAGTCGCGGCCCCGGTGGTGCTGGCTCATGGTGCCGGTGTGGATGCCGCAGTGGATGCCCAGGTCGTGGGCGGTGAGCAGCAGCAGGTGCAGGCCGAGGCAGTTGACCGTGTAGTTGTCGATGGCCAGCTGCGGCGTGTGGTCGCGGGTGAACCCGCCCTGGCCGCCCTTCATGACCATGGTGATGAAGGTGTCCATGCCGTCCAGGGCGCGGGCCAGGGCCTCGGGATCGGCGATCGAGCCCTCGACGAAGTCGACGTCGCGGGAAGGCGGCGCCAGGTCGAGGACGCGCAGCTCGTGAACGCGCTGCAGGTAGGGCGTGACGAGGGTGCCCACGTGGCCGGAGCCGCCCACGAGCAGGACCTTCACGAGGCCCGGCTCTTCTGCGTGAGGATCCGCTCCACCTTGTCGCAGGTATGGTCGATCTCGTCGTCGGTCATCTCGATGGCGTCGAGCCAGATGTAGCCCTGGTCGGTGTGGTGGGCGCGGACGACGACGGTGGGATCGCCCTCGGCCAGCGCTTCGGCGAGGGAGGCGGCGGTGTGGCCGGTGATCTCGGGGTCGGGTGACAGGCGGGCCCTCGAGAAGGGGCAGCCGTTGGCGTCGGGATCGACGCCCAGGGCCAGTCCCGGCACCGGCGCCAGGCGGTCGAGGATGCGCCGCACGCGCCGGTCCTGCTCCGCCGTCCAGGCGGTCACGTCCTCGGCCTCGCGGTACTCCAGGCCGGCCATGGCACCGATGATCGCCTCCTTGCCGGCCTTCATGGGGCGGCCGATGCCGCGGTTCTGCAGGTAGACGGCGTCCACCAGCTCCTTGCGCCCGGCGACGATGCCGCCGGTGGTGGCGCACAGGAACTTGTGGGCCGATGTGATCACCAGGTCGGCGCCGGTGGCGATCAGCCCCCGCAGGCGCAGGTCCTGGGCGGCGCCGTCGACGATGACGGGCACGCCGTGCTCGTGGGCCAGGGCGACGACGCGGGGCAGCGGCACCCAGCCGAACTGCACCGTGTGGAAGGACTCGATGTGGAGCACGGCGGTCACGCCCTCGCCGGACAGCCCTTCCAGCAGCTCCTCCTCGGTGCAGCGGTTCACCGATCCCAGCTCCACGGGGCGGGCCCCGGCCAGGCGGATCGCCTGGGTCACCGGCTGGCCGTAGTTGACGCAGTGGCCCTTCTGGATCAGCACCCGGTCCTTCAGGCCGGTGGTGTCGGGCAGCTGCAGGACCTTGGGCAGGTCGGCCCCCGTCATCGACGCGGCCACGCCGAGGGTGATGCCGGCGGCGCTGCAGGCGGTGACGCAACCGCTCTCGGCGCCCGAGGAGGCGGCGATGGCGCGCCCGGCGGCGGCCTGCAGCTCGTCGAGGACGAAGAAGTGGCGCATCGACTCGGCGGCGGCGGCGGCGATGTCGGGCAGCACGATGGCGCCCCCCAGGTGGGTCATCTTGCCGCAGGCGTTGATCACGCGGCGCAGTCCGTACTTGCGGTGCAGCTCCATGCTCTCTCCATCGTCTCCGGTGACAGGGGGGGAATGTAGCTTGACCCGCGAGGGCCTCAAACAGCGAGGACGGGCTCTCCGCGGGGCCGGCACCG
>CAZEHQ010000215.1:4968-7306 GCA_964512165.1 uncultured Gemmatimonadaceae bacterium
GACGGCCGCCGGAGGTGAGTCGCCGGGGGCCGGGATCTGACGTAATTTCGTCTCATGCTCCTCTATGTGGCGGAGATGATCCGATGACGAAGACCCTGTCTCGACGCAGGATCGGAAAGACCGGCGTCACCGTGACCGAGGTCGGTTTCGGCGGCGCCCACCTCGGCGAGCTGTTCGAGGGCGTCCCCGACGACCAGGCGCAGGCGACCCTGGCCGCCGCCTGGGAGGGCGGCATGCGTCTCTACGACACCGCCCCCTACTACGGCCACGGCCTCTCCGAGCACCGCACGGGCGACTTCCTGCGGCGGCAGGAGCGCTCGCAGTACGTGCTCTCGACCAAGGTGGGCCGCGTCTTCAAGGCCGCCCGAAACCTGGAGCGCTTCGACCGCGGCGTCTGGACCGGCGGGCTGCCCTTCGAGTTCCACTACGACTACACCTACGACGGCATCATGCGCTCGTGGGAGGACAGCCTCCAGCGCCTGGGTCTGCCCTCCATCGACCTGCTCCTCGTCCACGATCTCGACAGCCTCGTGCAGACCACCGAGAAGCGGCTCTCGTCCCACGAGTCGCAGCTCTACGCCAGCGGCGCCCGCGCCCTCGAGGAGCTGCGCCGCGACGGGCGCATCGGAGCCATCGGCGCCGGCATCAACGTGCGCCCCGCCATCTCGCGGCTGATCGACCTCGTCGACCTCGACTTCTTCATCGTCGCCATGCCCTACACGCTGCTCGACCAGGACGTGCTCGACGAGGAGTTCCCCCTCTGCCAGGAGCGCGGCGTGAGCGTCGTCATCGGCGCCCCCTTCGCCTCCGGGATCCTGGTGACGGGCCCCAAGGAGGGCGCCACGTACGCCTACGGTCCGGCGTCCCCCGGGATCCTCGACAAGGCGCGGCGCATCCAGGCGGTCTGCGACCGCCACGAGGTGCCGCTGCCGGCGGCGGCGATCCAGTTCCCGCTCGCCCATCCGCTGGTCTCGGCGGTGATCCCCGGGGCCGTGCATCCCGGGCAGGTGCAGGCGAACCTGGACTCGTGGAGCCGCCCGATACCGGCGGACCTGTGGGCGGAGCTGAAGGCGGAGGGCCTGATCCGGGCGGACGCGCCGACGCCGTGAGCCGGGCGGCTCAGCCGGCGGCGTAGAACGCGATCAGCAGGACCACCCAGACGACCTCGAGGAAGTGCCAGTACGCGGCGGCGCTGCGCACCGAGGGCAGGTGCTCCAGGCCGAGTCTGTCCATCCCGGCGCGCACCGCCAGCACCCCCAGCAGACCCAGGCCCGCCGCCACGTGGACGGCGTGGATGAGGACGAGGGCGAAGGCGAGGCCCTCCAGGCCGATGAAGGCGCCCGTGGACAGGGACAGCTCGTGCCGGGCCAGGAGGGAGGCCATGCCCAGGACCTGGGCGAGGGTGAAGAGCAGACCGAGGACGAAGCTGACGCGCACCCAGCGGCCGACATCGGCGAGCCGGGCCTGCCGGGCGTGGCGGGCGGCTGCCTCCACGGCCAGGCCCGAGAGCAGCAGCAGCAGGGTCGACAGCCACAGGGCCGGGGGCAGGGAGAGGTCGCTCCCGGAGGGACGCGACTGGTGGCTGAAGGCGAAGATCGCCAGCCCCGCCGCGAAGAACACGGACAGCGAGACGAGGACCAGGACGAGGCCGAGGCGGCGAACGGACACCGGGTCGGGCAGGGGAGCCCGGGAGGGGGGGGCGGAGGGATCCATGGGCGCACTCTACGAAGGCGGGCACCCATGCTCAAGGCCGGGCCGGCCGGTTTCCGGCGCCGTTTGCCGCGTCCCGGCGGCGGCTCCACCTTCCCTCCCATGGACGATCCCGCGGCCCCCGGACCGCCGCCGACCCTGTGCATCGACGCCACCCGCCCGGCCGCCGGCTGGCGCCTCTGGGGCATGAGCCTCGTGGAGCGCCATCTGCGCGAGGGCTGCCGCCGCGGCCTCGACCGCGCCGTGGTCTGCGTCACCGCGGAGACCGCCGGCTCCGCCGGCCGCTTCCGCCCCGACCTGGACCGCCTGCACCCGCAGGAGCGCCGACTCGTGGAGGTGGCCGGCTCGCGGGAGGCCCGCCGCTGGCTGGCGGCCCACGTCGAGGGCGCGGTCCTGTTCCTGGAGGGCGACGCCGTCGTCGACGACCGGATCCTCGACCACCTGCTGGCCGCCGGCCCCGGCTGCCGGGTCCGCGGCGAGGGCGCCGGCGCCGCCCACCTGCCCTCGGCTGCCCTCCTGGGCGAGGCGGCGGACGCCGGCCCCTGGGAGCCGGAGCCCGGAGGGCCCCTGCGCGCCGTGGAGGCCGGGGACCTCGACCGCTACGTCCCGGAGCTGCGGCTCACCATGC
>CAZEHQ010000216.1:0-7250 GCA_964512165.1 uncultured Gemmatimonadaceae bacterium
ACTCCGAGCGCAGCAGGGGGATCCCGTACTTGTCGGCGAGGCGGCGCAACTCGGGGAGGAGCCGGCCCCGGCCGGTGACGATCACGCAGGGCAGCTCGAACTGGTAGATGATCTCCAGCGCCTGCAGCCGCCGGTCGGGAGGCAGGCTCCGGAGGTACTCCAGCTCGTGGTTGCCGAGGATCTGCACCAGGTCGAAGGTGAAGACCTCGACGAAGCCGGTGAGAGTCAGCCCGGGCCGATGGACGTCGCTGCTGTTGATGGATCGGTCCATCCCCCCCTCCCCTGCCAACAGACGCAGACCGAGACGGCGGCCATACTCCTTGAGCAGGGTGTCGATCTCCATCCGCGCCTCGTCCTGGCTGCTCTTGGTGATGCTCATTCGGCTGCCTCCCTGGCCACGGCGTCGCCGTGGGCCCGCCGGAAGCCGTCGTAGCGGCTGCCGGAGATCTGTCCTCTCTCCACTGCCTCGCGGATGGCGCATCCCGGCTCGTGGATGTGCGTACAGTCGCGGAACCGGCATCCGCCGGCCAGGGGTTTCATCTCGCGGTAGTACTCCACCAGATCCGACGCTCCCACGCCCCACGGCTGGAGCTGCTTGAGGCCGGGGGTGTCGACCACGTAGCCGCCGCCGCCCAGCCGGTGCAGGGAGGCCGCCGTCGTTGTGTGGCGCCCCCGGTCGTGATGGCGCATCAACCCCCGCGTCTTCAGGCCGAGCCCCGGCTCGAGGCGGTTGAGGATCGCCGACTTGCCCACCCCGGAGGGGCCGACCAGGACCGAGACGCCCTCGCGGAAGGACTCGGCCAGGTACTCCATCCCGGCGCCGGTGGCGGCGCTGACCTCGACCACCCGGTAGTCGAGGTCGCGGTAGAGGTCCACCAGGGGCCGGCGGCTGTCCCCGTCGTCGAGATCGATCTTGTTGACGCAGATGACGATCTCCTCGATGCCGCCGCTGGCGGCCATGACCAGGGCGCGGTCGATGAACCCCCTGCTCGGCGCCGGATCGAGGGCCGCGCAGACCACGAAGAAGCGGTCGAGGTTGGAGGCGATGACCTGCCGGGTCGGCCGCCCGCCGGTGGCCATCCGGGCGAGGTTCGACGTCCGGGGCAGGACCGACTCGATCACCCCCCGGCCGGCCTCCGTGCGGCTCACCCGAACCAGGTCTCCCGCCACCACCGGGGAGCGGTCCTTCCGGCGCCCGGCCTTCAGTCCTCCCCGAAGCTGGCAGAGGATCTCCCCCCCGTCGAGGCCGACGAGGACCTCCCAGCCGGAGACGCGCAGGGCCCGGCCGCGCAACTCGCGGTCACTCCCCGCGGGCCAGGCGCTCTGCGGCGTAGGCCGGCCAGCCGAGGTCGTGGATCTTCTCCTGCGTACGGCGCAGGGGATACTCGGTGCGTCGAAGCTCAACGTGCTCGGCGTCGACGTCCCACATGGCGAAGCTGGCGCGCGGGTCCCCGTCGCGGGGCTGTCCCACGCTGCCGGTGTTGACCAGGTAACGGTGGCGCCCGATGGCCAGCTCCGACGAGGTCAGCGGGATGGGCCCGGACTCCATCTGGCAGAACAGGGCGGCGTGGTGCGTGTGGCCGACGAAAGCGATCCGCCACTCCAGCCGTTCGAGGCACCAGCGGACGTGCTCCAGCAGGTAGAGGGTTTGCCACTCTTCCGGACAGACGGGGTTGGCGTGAGCGAAGACCCCTTCCCCCTCGACGTGGCGGTAGGCGAAGCCCCGGATGTAGTCGAGCTCTTCCTCGGCCACCAGGGCCCTCGATTCCAGAAGGCTGTCCCGGGCCATGCTGTTGAGCTCGTGAACCCGCTGTCCATCCACCAGGGCCTGGTCGTGGTTTCCGAGGACGCAGACCGCGCCCGCCTCCCGCAACCGGTGGATGCAGGCCACCGGGTCGGGACCGTAGCCCACCAGGTCGCCCAGCACGAGGAGCTGATCGGCGCCTTCCACGTCGACGGCGATGAGAACGGCCTCGAGGGCCTCGAGGTTTGCGTGGATGTCGGAGAGAACGGCCAGCCGCATGGTCAGTGGAAGAGGGCGCTGATCGACGTCTCTTCGTGGATGGCGCGGATGGCGTCGGCGAAGTGCCGGGCCACGGAGACGACCGCGAGTTTGCTCGAGTCGGCCCGCGCCGGCTGCGTCACCGTGTCGGTGACGACGAGGGACTCGAGGGCGGATGCCTCGATCCGGCTCGCCGCGTCGGTCGCAAGGGTTCCGTGCACACAGCCGGCGTGGACCGACCGGGCCCCCCGGGCGAGGACGGCCTCGGCCCCGTCGAGGATGGAGTCCCCGGTGATGATCTCGTCGTCGAAGAGCAGCACGTCGCGGCCCTCCACGGCACCGATGACGCCGTGCACCTGCCTCTGGCCCGCGGTCTCCCGGATGTCGATCACCACGAGGGGCAGCCCGAGGTGGCGGGCGTACGCCTCGGTCACCTTGGCACGGCCGATGTCGGGAGCTGCGGCGACGCAGCGCGACAGGTCGAGGCGGTCGGCGAAATGGCCGCAGATCGACGGCACGCCGCTCAGCTGGTCGATGGGGATGCGGCAGAAGCCCATGGTCTGCGGACTGTGGAGGGTCATCGTCAGCACCCTGTCGGCGCCGGCCTCCACCAGCAGGTCGGCCATCAGGCGGGCGGCGACGGAGATGCGCGGCTCGTCCTTGCTGTCGGCCAGGGCATACGGGTAGTAAGGCAGGACCGCGGTGACCCGCCCGGCGGAGGCGTACTTGAGGGCGTCGAGAGCGATGAGCAGCTCCATGAGGTGATCGCTGACGGGCGGGCAGGAGGTCTGGATCAGGAATACGTCGCAACCGCGCACGTTCTCGCAGATCTTGACCTTCACGTTCTCGTTGCTGAAGCAGACGAACTCGATGCGCCCCGGCTCGATACCGAGAGAGCGGCAGATCCCTGCGGCCAGGTCCGCGTTGCTGTTGCCCGCGAAGACCTTGAGTGTCCTGTCGCCCATCTCTTCTTCAGGGCAGCAGGGCCAGCTCCTGGCGGGCCCTCTGGGAAACGGGGGTCTGCCCGTACTCGCGGACCACCCTCTCCAGGATCTCTCGCTGGCGGGAGGCATCGTCCAGAAGCCGGTAGCACCGCGCCCCGTCCATCAGGGCCATCGCCGAGGGCGGGTGGTCGGGATGGTCGTCGGCGTAGTCCACGAAGGCCCGGGCCGCGGCGGCGAGGTCGCCCTGGGCCTCGAGGCAGGCCGCCAGGCCCGTGCGGGCGGCGAAAACCAGCGGCGGCTGGTCGCCGTGCTCGTCGAGGTAACGCTGATACAGCCCCTGAGCGTCGACATAGCGGCCCAGGGTGAAGTAGCGGTTGCCGAGGGTGATCATCCCGTGGGCGGCTGCCGGGGTCCCGGCGTACTCCTCGATCAGCTGGCGGGAGATCGATACGACGCGGTCGATCTGTCCGGACTGCTCGGCCAGGTCGGCCTCGAAGATCATGGCCGACGCCTGGCTGCGGGCCTCCAGACGCTGGCCCTGCACGAAGTTGGCGATGGCGATGACGGCGACCACCGCCACCGCGCCGCCGATGAACAGTTGCGCCCGGCTCTTGACGTACTCCCCGGCCTGGAGGACCCACTCGAGGAATCGGTCCTCCTCCAACTCCGCCTTGCTTGGCCGCCGGTTACGCTCCTCCATGGGGATCCTCTCCAGGACGCTGGGTGGTCGAACTCAACCCTCTTCTCCAAACTGAACGGCGCTCTCGACGCGGTAAGCCTCCAGTCCCTTCCGGCCTCCCAGGGATTGGAGCTCGACGAGGAAGGAGAGACCGGCGATGCGGCCTCCGAGGGCCTCCACCAGCCGGCAGGCGGCGCGGGCGGTCCCTCCCGTGGCCAGCACGTCGTCGAGGACGAGGACACCGTCCCCGGCTCCCAGGGCGTCCTCGTGAACCTCGATCACGGCGCGGCCGTACTCAAGCTCGTACTCCTCCCGGACCGTCTCCCGGGGCAGCCGGCCCTCCTTGCGCATGGGCACGAAACCGACCCCGAGACGCGCGGCCACCGCCGGGCCGAGGAGGAAGCCGCGCGCCTCGATCCCGGCCACGAGGTCGACGCCGCCCTCGGCGAAGGGCGCCGCCAGAGCGTCGACGGCAGCCCTCAGCCCCCCGGCATCGCCCAACAGCGGGGTGATGTCCCGGAAGAGCACCCCCGCCTGGGGAAAGTCGGGCACGTCCCGAATGAGGGCCCGCAGTCGGCTCACCTCTCCTCTCCCCTCCCCTCTCGTCAGCCCAGGAGACGGCTCACCGACTCGCCGTGGTGAATCGCCTTGATGGCGTCGCCGAAGAGGCGCGCCACGGAGATCGTCTCGATCCTGGACGAGCCCTCGCCGCAGGGCAGCGGAATCGTATTCGTCTTGACGAAGACCTCCACCGGCGAGTCGTCGATCTTCGCCAGAGCGTCGCCGGAGAACACCCCGTGGGTGCATCCGGCCATGATGCGTTGAGCTCCACGATCCTTCAGCAGACGGACCGCCTCCATCATCGAGCCGCCGGTGAGGACCTCGTCGTCGAAGATCAGGGCATCCCGTCCGTCGATGTCGCCGATCACGGTCAGGATCTCTGCGGTCTCGTCGTCGGCGTGGCGGCGCTTGTCCATGATCGCCAGCGGCAGGTCGAGACGATGGGCGTAGAAGCTGGCCTCGGTGGCCGAGCCCACGTCGGGCGACACGACCACCGCCCGGCTCAGGTCCTTCGTCTGCATCAGGTGGTCGCAGATGAGGTTGGTCGCCCACAGCTGATCGACGGGGATGCGGGAGAAGGCGGCGATCTGGGGGGAGTGCAGAGTCATGGTGAGGATCCGGTTGGCGCCAGCCGTCTCGAGGAGATCGGCCACGAGGCGGGCGCTGATCGAGATCCGGGGCTCGTCCTTCTTGTCGGAACGCACGTAGGGGTAGTAGGGCAGGACGGCGGTGATCCGGCGCGCCGATGCGTACTTCAAGGCGTCGATGAGCAGCAGCAGCTCGATGAAGTGGTCGTTCACCGGGGAGCAGGAAGTCTGGATGACGAAGACGTCGTCCTCGCGGACATTCTCCTCCACGCGCACCTTGATGGTGTCGTTTGGAGTCCTCTCGAAGCTTACGCGTCCCGGCGGACAGTCGAGGTAGGAGCAGATCTCGGCAGCCAGCTCCGGGTTGCTCGACCCGGACATGATCTTCAGGTAGTTCTTCATCCCAGGGAGCGCGCCACGTCCTTGGCGAAGTAGGTGAGGGTCAGGTCGGCGCCGGCCCGCTTGATGGCCACCAGCACCTCGTCGCGGATGCGGATCTCGTCGATCCAGCCGCGCTCGGCGGCGGCCTTGATCATGGCGTACTCGCCGCTGACGTTGTACGCCGCCAGGGGCGCGTCGAAGCGGTCGCGCGCAGCGCGCAGAACGTCGAGATAGGCGAGGGCGGGCTTGACCATGACCACGTCCGCCCCCTCCTCCAGATCGAGTGAGATCTCCCGCAGGGCCTCGCGCACGTTGGGCGGATCCATCTGGTAGCCGCGGCGGTCGCCGAAGCGCGGCGCCGAGCCGGCGGCTTCCCGGAAGGGGCCGTAGAAGCCGGAGGCGTACTTGGCGGCGTAGGCCATGATCGGCACCTCGGCGTGTCCGGCGCGGTCGAGGGCCCCGCGGATGGCGGCGACGCGGCCGTCCATCATGTCCGACGGAGCCACCACATGGACGCCGGAGTCGGCGTAGACCACGGAGGCGCGCGCCAACAGCTCAACGGTGCGGTCGTTGTCGACGCCCTCTTCGGTGAGCACGCCGCAGTGACCGTGATCGGTGTACTCGCAGAGACAGACGTCGGCGATCACCAGCAGGTCGAGGCCGGCCTCGCCGATCGCCGCGGCGGCTCGGGGGATGATTCCCTCCGGGTCGTACCCGGGGCTGCCGGCACCGTCCTTGTGGTCGGGAACGCCGAAGAGGATGACTGCGGGGATGCCCGCATCCGCGGCCTCCCGGCACTCCTCCACCAGCACGTCCGGGGACATGCGAACCACCCCCGGCATGGCCTCGATCTCCTGGCGGACACCCCGGCCCGGGCAGGTGAAGAGCGGCAGGACCAGGTCCTCGCGGCGCACGTGGTGCTCGCGGACCATGCTGCGCACGAGGGCGCTGCCGCGCAGACGCCGGGGACGGCGGGCTCCCGGCGGCAGGCCGGCGGCCGGCGGTTCCGGGAGGGTTGCGAGAGGGTTGCCGATGTTGGCCACGAAGCCCGGCCTCACACCTTGTCCAGGGCCTGCTCGAGGTCGGCGATGAGATCCCCCGAATCCTCGATGCCGACGCTGTAACGGACGAGCTCGTCGGTGATGCCGATGGCCAGCCGGTCGGGACGGCTGAGGTCCGAGTAGGAGATCGTCGCCGGATGGCTCACCAGGCTCTCCACCCCCCCGAGGCTGGGGGCCAGGTACGGCAGCCGCAACTGGTGGACGAAGCTCCGGGCGCGTTCCAGATCGCCCTCGATATCGAAGCTGACGACGCCTCCGAACCCCTTCATCTGGCGCATCGCCACGGCATGGTCGGGATGGCTGGCCAGACCGGGATAGAACACCTTGCGGACCTTCGAGTGCCCCTCGAGCCACCGGGCGATCTCGAGGGCGGTCTGGTTCTGCCGCTCCATGCGCAGGGCCAGAGTCTTGAGGCCGCGGATCAGCAGGTAGGCGGTGTTGGGGTCGGAGTTGGTGCCGATGATGTCGCGGAACTCCTTGATGGCCTGCACCATCGGCCCCCTGCCGCAGACGCTGCCGGCCATCAGGTCGTTGTGGCCGCCCAGGTACTTGGTGGCGCTGTGGAAGACGAGATCGGCGCCGGCCTCGATGGGGCGCTGGTTCACCGGCGTGGCGAAGGTGCTGTCGATGAGCAGACGCAGCCGGTGCTGCCTGGCGAAGGGCACGAGCCGGTCGAGATCGGCCACGTGCAGGTGAGGGTTCGTCGGCGATTCGGCGAAGAGCACACGGGTCTCCTTGCGGACCGCCCTTTCGAGGGCCTCGAAGTCTCCCGGAGAGACGCCGGTGCAGGCGATGCCGAACTTGCCGAGGACGTCGCACAGCTGCACGGTCCGGCGGTAGCAGTCCTCCATGATCACCAGGTGCTGGCCGCTGCGCATCATGGCCAGCAGGACCGTGGTGATGGCGCTCATGCCGGAGGAGAACAGCAGGGCGTCGTCGGCCCCGTCGAGGGCGGCGAGCTTGACCTCGGCGGCGCGGACCGTGGGATTGCCGTAGCGGCCGTACTCGAAGTGGGTGCGCTTGCCCTGCTTGTAC
>CAZEHQ010000217.1:0-7228 GCA_964512165.1 uncultured Gemmatimonadaceae bacterium
GGCTCGAGATGGACCAACTCCTGCGGGGTGTTCTCCTCGGTCTGGCCGGTCTCAATTCCGCCGCCCTGCTGGCGAGCCCGGCCATCCTTCTGAACTTCCGGAGAAGGGAGCAGATTCTACCATGAACAAGCGCATGCAGGAGAAGCTTCACCGGTGGCTGCCCAGGGTGGCCGTCCTGAGCCTGCTGGTCTTCCTCTCCTCCTGTCTCTTCGACGCTTTCTATGTGGACCCCAGGCGGGAGCGGGAGTGGAGGAAGGCCGATGCAGCACGATGGCTCGCGAAGGGGAAGAAGGAGGAGGCCTTGAGGATGCGGGAGGGAGAGCTCAGAGCCGCCCTGGAGCGAGTCTCCGCCGTCATCGAAACCCTTGACGGCAACCGGCAGACCCAGGAGGCGCTGATGGAGGCCGTCGCCCAGGAGAGATCCATCGGCGAGGTGTGGGTGACCGATGACGAGGGCGACATCGTGTACTACGGCAGGCACCGTCCCCCGCTGCGGAATGTCGAGAACTACCCTCTCCCCACCCTGCACCGGCGGCTGGACAGTCTTCCCGAAGGCCTGCTCCAGCCCATGCAGCGGACCGGTATCCTGCTGATCTCGGTCATAGGCGGCTACGAGATCTCGCCAACCGGGCCACTTCGCGAGATGTTCCCAGAGCACCTCTTCCATCCCCGGGAAGTGGAAGCTGCACGGGTCGAAGTGAGCCGGGTGAGGGACGGCCTGATCGCCGCCGTGGTCTCTCAGCCCTCTTGGGGCATTCCTGTCCCACAGATAAGCGAGCGGCTCAGGCTGATCGGGAACCTCACCACCCTCGCGATCGCGGCCGGCCTGATCGCCTTCTGGATCACCATCCCCTCGTGGATGCTGCTGGACGCCCGTCAGAGAGGAGAGCGGGCGGCGGCGTGGGGCCTCTTCGGCCTCCTGGGCAATGTCATGGCCCTCGTGATCTACCTGTTGGTGCGGCGGGACCCCGAAGAGACGCCTTGACACCTCAGAGGGAGTCCAGCTCCCGCTTCACCGCGGCCAGCAGGGCCTTCACATCGCCGCGGTCCACGCCCACCGCCTGAAGCGACTCGGCGAGCCACCGCGTCCACCATCGGCGGAAGGGGCTTCCCGGAGGACCCGCCAGCTGGCCGCGCCTCCCCAGGTCCAGGGAGAGGCCCCGGCGCAGGTGACGGTCCATCCGTCCGGGCCGGTCCGCCTCGTGCGCGATACGCGCCAGGTGGAGGTGGATCTCCGCGGCGAAGTCGTCGTCAGCAACCCCTTTCAAGGCGCGGTGAAGAGCCTCCTCCGCCTCCCCCGGCTGGCCGGCCAGCAGGTAACCCATGCCGGCCGCGGCGTGAACGCGCGGGCCAAGGGCATCAGCCCGGTTCTCCTTGTACAGGTCCAGCCCCTGGTCGGGCCGCCCCGCGCCGCTGTGGAAGTAGATGAGATTGCCCGCTTCGCCTGGTGACTGGATCAGCCGCCACGCCGCTTCCATGTGGCCGATCGCTTTCTCCATCTCGCCGGTCCGGTACGCGTGGTGGGTGGCCAGCTGGCGGTAGGCGCAGAAGGCCCAGAAGGTGGTCCCTTCGCCGCGCAGAACACCCTCGTAGACCGGCGCGGCCTCCTCGTGCCGGTCGAGCCGCGACAGGCACAGCCCGTACTCGTACAGGCAGGCCTGGTCCCGGGGCGCCAGCTTCACGAGGGACTCCAGCAGAGGCAGGGCCCGGGCGAACTCCCCGGCCCCCCGCAACAACCTCGCCTTGCAGTAGAGGGCCTCCACGTCGGCTTCGTTCGCCGCCAGCCGCCGGTCGGCCAGGGCGAGGACCCTCTGCTTCAGCTCCCTGCTTCGTTCCTCGCGGCCCGGCTGGCGGCAGGCCAGCTCCAGCTCGGCGACCACATCGAGGGAGTCGGGAGCCGCCCTGGCCGCCCTTTCGAGGGCGCCGACCTGGTCCGGGCCGGGCGACTCCATGGGACCATAGGTGCGGCCCCACTCGAGAAGCGCCGTCGAGTGGCCGGGCTGCAGGTCCAGGATTTCCTGGAAGTGGGACCGGGCCGCCTCGTAGCGTAGATGGAGCCGGTCGTCCCGCCCGCTCTTCAGCAGATGGGCGACGACGCGGGCGGCGAAGTCGTCGGGAAGGGCGTCTCCGTGTTCTCTGGCCATGGCGAGGGCCTCCTCTCTCAGTTGGCGGCGGGCCCGGTAGAGCCGCTGCTTGACGCTGGCCGGGGTCGATTGCAGCTCGCGAGCCACGGCCTCCAGCGGCCGTCCGTCGACGTAGTGGAGCAGGAAGGCGGCGGCGCTGGCCGGGGGCAGCCGGTCCAGCAGACGGGCGGCGGGGCCGTGTGGCTCGCCTTCGCAACGACCGCCGCCTTCGAGGGTCTCTCCATAGCGGGCGTGGACCTCGACCCGGCGCCTGCGGTCGCGCAGCATGTTGAGGCTCCGGCGCCGCACCGCCGTCCGCAGCCAGGCTCCGACCTTGACCGGCTCCCGCAGTTGGTGGAAGCGCTTCAGCGCCCCGATCAGGGCTTCCTGCACCGCGTCGAGGGCCTCGTCGTGCGAACCCAGGAATCCCAGGGCCTCGCGGTAGAGCTGGTGCTGATGGCGCCGCACGAGGGCCTCGAAGGCGGCCAGGTCTCCGGCCGCCGCGGCCCGGGCCAGGGAGCCATCTGTTTCTGGGGTGTTCATCCCTCAGAAGACCCCTGGATTACCGTGGTGGCAACGCGGCATGCCGGCGGCGCGTGACTCGGCCCCGGCTCTTGCTTTGCCCCGACCCGAGGGGGGATGAGCTTCCCTTGACTGGGTGGAAGGCAGAGGATACACTCGCCATGCCGACTACAAGGAGAGATCGTCTGCATGATCGGCGACTGGAAGGTCCGATATCTGCCGCGCTGTACCCACCATGTGTTTCTCTCCCATTGTGCTGAGAACCGAGCCTGTCTGGTACTGCCCGTGTACAGAGCTTTGGAGGAAGACCAGTACTCGCCATGGCTCGACCAACATCACTACCCAAGAGGCCAGGAGGCATTTCCGGCGCTTCGAGAGGGTATTCTACGTTGCCGTCATGTGGTGTTCTTTGTCACGGAGGAGTTTCTCGCGCAAGGACGGGGATGGAACAGCATCGAAGCTACCTATTCGGATCTGCTTCAGAGAAGCCTCCTGCGAGGCGGATTGGAATTGTGCCACATCCAGTTCCCGCTGTTCTTCGTGCCTCGAGGTCATGAAGTCCTGAAGAGGTCGGCATGGGGAACTCTCGTTCAACGCGGGCGCTTCTATGGGTCGGAGCGCGTGGATGACGAGGCAACAAGCTGGGCAATTCAGGAAATCACGAGCTTCATTCGGCAGGAGGAGACTCGCGGGCCATCCCTGGCGATCCAGATTGAGAACGACCCATCCTTCCAACGGTTGCTCAGTGAGGAACGAAACCTGGTACGGAGGGTCATGTGTGCTGACCCTCCGCATGCTCCCTAGTCAAGGCCGCTGAAGGAGGCACCAATGCCTATAGACGACGCATACGTGGAAAATCTACCTGGCATATACCGCGATGTCCTTGCCGCTTTTCCTGATTTCAATCCGACGCGCAGAGTTGGCTACGGCCTGTCGTACCAATCGCTATACTCGGCCTTGGATGGCAAATACACCCTCGGTCAGATCATGACGGCTTGCGAGAACATGACGGAAGTCGACCTTATGGAGATAAGGCACCGCATGTTCGCTTGTCCGACGGCGCTCGGCGAAGAGTTGATCGCGGCGATCACAGGCAATCCCGTGCCTGTGTCGGACGTTCCCCCCATCGAGCCCCCGTAAGCTGCCGCTGGGGGGATGCCCTCCCCTCCGCATCTGAAGACCTCCTTCTTGCCTCCCCGGGCAGCGCGCGGTACCCCGGTGCTGCCGCGGGAGTGCCAATTCCAGGAGTTCGGGCAGAACCAGGATCCGTCGTTTCTCCGGACTCCGTCGGTTTGGCTCCCCCAGGCATGATCTATATTACCGCCGTCATCCGGAGGGGCCCGCGTTGGGAGACCCGGGGGCACCAACTGAGATTTCGGGGAGACACCACGTCATGAGCAAGTTCCCGTTTCTGTGCCTTGTCCTGACCTGCGGGGCCGTCTGGGCCCAGCCCAAGGGTCACATCGAGGGGACCGTCACCGGCGAAGACGGGGAAGTCCTCCAAGGGGCCGGCATTGCCGTGCGCGGACAGGCCCTGCCGGACGGGACCGGCAGCATCTCCAACGAGGAGGGGCGGTTCCGCATCGCCGTGCCCGCGGGTACCTACGAGTTGGAGATCACCCACGTCGGCTACAGGACCGCAGAGCGGCAAGACGTGAGGGTGCGGCCCGGTGAGGCGACGCAGCTGAGAGTCACCCTCGTGGAGGAGGTCCTCTACCTCGGACAGGAGGTGGTCACCGCCTCGCGCCGGCAGGAGAAGATCCTGGACGCGCCGGCCTCCATCTCCGTCGTCGATGGCGGCGACGTGCGCAACAAGCCGGCCCTGACCGTGGCCGACCACGTGAAGGAGCTGCCGGCGGTGGACTTCGCCCAGACGGGACTGGCGAACAACATGGTCGTGGTGCGCGGCTTCAACAACATCTTCTCCGGTTCCCTGCTCACCCTGACGGACAACCGCATCGCGCGCGTGCCCTCGCTGCGGGTCAACGCCATGAACTTCATCCCCCTCGTCAACGAGGACGTGGAGCGGATCGAGGTCGTCCTGGGGCCGGGGTCGGCCCTCTATGGTCCCAACAGCGCCGACGGGGTGATGCACGTCATCACCCGTTCCCCTCTCGCCTCGCAGGGCACGAATGTGTACCTGGGGGTGGGCGAGCGCAGTCTGCGCAAGACGGCGATGCGCCACGCCGGCACGGTGGGCGACGGCCTGGGCTACAAGATCTCGGCGCGATACTACACCGGCACGGAGTGGGAGTACACCGACCCGGAGGAGGTGAGGGCGCGGGCCCAGAGACAGGCGGAGATCGACGCCGGCGCCGACCTGCCGCCCCTGAAGGAGCGCGACCCCGACACCCGCAACCGCAGCATCGAGGCGCGCGTGGACTGGCGGGCTTCCGACGACCTGACGGCCATCCTGTCGGCGGGGCACAACAAGGCGAGCATCCTCGGCCTCACGGGCGTGGGGGGCTCGCAGACGATCGGCTGGCAGTACAACTACACGCAGTTGCGCCTGCTCTACGGGGACTGGTTCCTCCAGGCCTTCCGCAACTGGAGCGACGCCGGCGGCTCGTACCTGCTGCGCACGGGCGTGCCCGTCGTCGACCGGTCGTCGCTGACCGTGTTCCAGGCGCAGCACACCACCACTCTGGGCCGGCGGCAGCGCTTCACTTACGGCATCGACGCCCTGCTGACGCGGCCAGACACGGACGGCACCATCATGGGCCGCAACGAGGAGGACGACGGACTCGACGAGATCGGCGGCTACGTGCAAAGCGAGACCTCCCTCGGAGACCCGCTGGACCTGGTCCTGGCCCTGCGCTACGACTACCACAGCCGCCTCGCCGATCCCGAGCTGTCGCCCCGGGCCGCCCTGGTCTTCAAGCCGTGGGACGCCCAGACGCTGCGGCTGACCTACAACCGCGCCTTCAGCACCCCCACGTCGAACAACCTCTACCTCGACCTGCAGACGAGCCGGGATCCCTTCGGGCTGGGGCCCACCTTCTCGCCTCTCTTCGCGGTCCTGGGCCTGGGGGAGTTCCGGTCCATCGACGTCTGGACCCAGGGAAACTACCGGAGCGGCGGCTACGGCTTCACCTTCCGGCGGGATGAGAACGGCCAGCCCCTGTTCCGCTCGCCCTTCGCGCCCATGGCGGGCCTGCCCGCCGACCAGTACCTGCCGCTGAACAACCCGCGGTTCACCAACGTCATGTGGGGGATCGGCCGCCAGGCGGTGCTGGACGGCTTCGGTCCCGCCTTCCAGCAACTGGCCGCCGACGCTCTGGTGGCCCGGGGCATGAGCGCCGAGGAGGCCCGGGCGGCGGCCGGCCAGTTGGCGGCGGCCCTCCCCGGCATCGTGCCCGAGCAGTTGCCCGGCCTGCGCAACCGCCTGGGCCGTCTGAACATCGAGACCGAGCCTCTCGGCGAGGAGCCCGACCCCGATCGAGAGTCCTTCTTCTTCGTGGAGGCCGACGGCGTCACGCCCGTCACCGCCCACGACGTGCCGCGCATCCGCTCGGCCATCACCCGGTCCCTGGAGATCGGCTACAAGGGCGTGGTAGCCGACAAGGTGGTGGTGGCTGCCGACCTGTACCACTCGAAGGTGGAGAACTACGTGGGATCCGTTTCGGTGGAGACCCCCAATGTCTTTCTCGATCCCGGGAGCCTGGGCCAGGCCCTGGGCGAAGGGATCGGACAGGCCCTGGCCGATCCGGAGAATGCCGAGCTGGCCGCGGCCCTGGCCGCCCTCGACGCGGCCCAGGTGCCAGGGGTGGTGCAGGGCAATGACAACGGCACGCCGGTGGACGAGCTGGCCGGCCTGTTCACGGCGGGAGCGGCGGCGATCCCTTTCGGCACGGTCTCGCCCGAGGAGGCTTCCGATCCCTACGCCATGGTCATGAGCTACCGCAACTTCGAAGCGGTGACCATCCGCGGCCTCGACCTGAGCCTCGCCTGGTACCCCGCCGACCGGTGGCGGCTCACGGGGAACTACTCCTTCGTGGACGACAACTGGTTCGAGAATCTGAAGTACGCCGGCGTCGAGGGCGGCGCCGACGTCGCCCTCAACGCCCCCCGGCACAAGACCAAGCTGGGGATCGACTACGACTTCGCCGACCTCGGACTGACCTTGGGCGGCCGCATGCGCTACACCGATTCCTTCCCCATGAGCTCGGGGGTGTACGCGGGCACGGTGGAGAGCTACACCGTGCTGGATCTCAACCTGACGTACCAACTACCCCTGGAGCATGACCTCGTGTTGCAGGTCGACGCGAGCAACGTCCTCGACCAGCCTTACCAGTCCTTCGTCGGCGCTCCGGAGGTGGGGCGGCTGGTCTTCGGGCAGGTAGGGGTGCGGTTCTGAGAGGCTACAGGAAGAAGGTGTCCTCGTCCTCGAAGACGGCGCCCTTCCCGGTCTCGAACCTCAGCTTCATCCTGGCGTATGTATCGCTGCCGTACTGCGGTACCTCGGCTCCGGCCACGATGATCACGTGTCCCCACAGTTCGCCGCCCAGCAGGGTCTCGTACTTCTTGAAGTCCGACTTCTCCACCTCGTACGACTTCTGCCAGTAGACCCTGCCCTGGTTTTC
>CAZEHQ010000218.1:0-7171 GCA_964512165.1 uncultured Gemmatimonadaceae bacterium
CAGGTCCAGGGAGGTCTGAAAGACCAGGGCTCCCTCCTCGAAGCGGTAGGTGTCGGGTAGCGCCCGGGCGAAGACCTCCTCTTCCAGCACCTCCCGGCAGATGTCCAGGCTCACGCAGTCGACGTGGTCCTCCAACGCCTTCGCCGCCACCATGAAGGCGCTCCCCAGCCGCTCGTGCTCGGAGAGGATGGTCTCCAGCGCTTCAAGTGCGGAATCCCTCGAGCTCTCCACCCAGGTCAATCGGGCGAGAATGTCGATCGCTCCGTTCAGAAACCGGATCCTTGTGTGGAAGGAATCGTCCTCCGATACGTAGAAGAAGAAGTCATACCGGGTGACCTGCAGTATGACCTCCATGAACTCGGCGTCCCGGGCAACGGCGTTGATGAAGTCCTGGTCATGGTCCAGGAACGCGCCGCGCACCCGGCGCAGGACCTTGATGAAGGCCGACGCCTGTGGCGCCCAGAAGCCTCTTCCAGTGACCGCTCGCTCAGGGGTGAACCCGGACATGACCTGCTTGATCGGAGCCAGATGGTTCTGGCGGAATCCGGCGGTGTAGGCGGTCTCGAAGTAGTAGTACAGGATCCGGGCAGCTTCGTCGTTGGCGTCGTGGAAGTGGTCGCTGGCGGCAAAGGCGTCCGAGGCGGCCAGGTAGGCGCGGTCCGTCTCCTCGTCGAAGGGCCCCACCCCCGTGGACTCGGGCCAGAACCTCTGGTAGCCGTAGGCGATCTCGAGGAAACGCCAGAGCTGAAGCATGCCGGCGCTGTTGGTTCCGTCGTAGGTTGGGGCCAGCTTCTCGATCTCGGCAAGAACCGACTGCAGATTGCTGTCGCCGAAGACGGTTGGCGCGTCGTCCCTCAGGGACGGATTCTCGCTCAGGTGGAAAGCGCGCTCCAGGCAGGGTTCCGAGATCGTCCGCAGATAGGCGGTCAGATCCTCCCCCTCCAGAGCGGTGAGGTCTACGGAGGGGCAGTCCTCGACCAGAACCTTGGAAGCGACCGGGGGTCTGTCCTGTAGATCCTCCGGTCCCCAGTAGACGGAGGCGCGGACCGGGCCGGCCAGGCTCAGCCCGAGCAGGGCCGAGGTGAGGAAAGTCCAGGTGTGCATCCTGCCTCTCTTGTCTGATGGGATTCCGCTTGCCGCCAGGTGGGCTGACAGCTCACCCGCCGCGGGACAATACAACCGTATTGTCCCCTCGGCCACTACTCCTTCGAGAACTCGAACACCTCCGCCCCCGCCACCTCGAGGTAGTCCTGCGAGGACAGGATCAGCGAGTCCGTGAGCGACCCGGCGTTGAAGGCGATCCGGTCGTTGCCGGCGACGGAGGAATCCACGTAGAGCTCGAAAGGGGTGATCGGCTTGCCGAAGGGCGGCACCGCCCCGGGGACGAGACCCGTGAGTTCGTGCAGTTCCTCCCGCGTGGCGAAGCGCAGCTTGCGGGCGCCGAAGTGCCTGCGGATCCTGCCCGCGTCCACCCTCAGGGCGGCGCTCAGCACGAAGAGCCTGAAGGTGTCGTCCACCTTGATCAGCAGGGCCTTGCCGCCCACCGAGATGTCCTCGCCCCGGGCCTTGGCCGACTCCTCGGAGGTGGCGGTCGGCGCGTGGTGCACCTCCCGGTAGGAGATGGAGCGGCTGTCCAGCCACTCCTTGATCGCGGAAAAGTGATCGCTCTTCACGCCCCCTCCCCTGGTGAGCCCCCCCGCCGGTTGCGGTGCAGCGACGCGTCCACGGCGGCCGCCATGGCTCCCCGGTCGAGCCCGCCACCGAGGAACCCGTCGATGGCGCGGGCGGCCGCGGCGGGGTCGGCCAGGATCCGCCCGTGGTCGAGGTGCAGCGTGTCGAAGTTCCCGGCCTCTTCGAGAAAGGCCTCCACCTCCCGCAGGTGATCCGCGAAGGTGCGCGCCATCTCGGCCTCCGGAACAGCGTCGGGATCCTCCCCCCGGCGCAGGAGCATCCGGCGCTGCGAGGCCAGGACCTCCTGCAGGTCGCGGTGGATGAACAGCACCCGGTAGCGCAGGTCCCCCGGCAGGTGGCGCAACAGGAAGCTGATCACCTTGACCGCCTGGCCCTGGTACTCCCGCAGCCAGCTCCTGTCCCCCTCCTTGTCCAGCCGCTTGACGCGCTCCACCTCGAAGTAGCCCCGGGGGTTGTCCTCGTCGGCGGCGCGGAGGCCGTCGGTGGCGCAGGTGAGGCCGCCGGCGCTCAGCATCTGCATGACCATGGAGGTCCCCGACCGGGGCAGGCCCGAGACGACGACCACCGGCTCCGCCTCGCGCATGGCTCCGCCCCTAACGATGGAAGTAGCGCCGCACCAGGGCCGCCGGCGGCGGCGCCGTCAGCCGCGCGGCGATCCAGGTGGCGGCGAAGGAGACCAGCAGGCCGGCCAGGATCGGGTCCAGCTCCAGGGGGCGGACGGGGCGGAAGAAGCTGCCGTTGACGAAGGCGCCGGCCGCGTACATGGCCAGGTGCGCGGCGAAGCCGGCGATCATGCCGGCCATGGCGCCGAAGGTGTTGACCCGCGGCCAGTAGAGGGCGAAGACCGTGGGCCCGAGGAAGCAGGCCGCCAGGCCGCTGCCGGTGTAGACGATGATGTCCTGCAAAAAGCGCGGCGGATCGACGGCGCCGGCCACGGCGCCAGCCCCCACGAGGAGGGTCACGGCATAGCTGAGGACGCGGATGCGCCCCTCGGGGGCGCCGGGGCGCAGGTTGCGCTGGTACACGTCGCGCACCAGGGCCGAGGAGATCATCAGCAGGAAGCTGTCCACCGTGGACATGACCGCGGCGAAGGGGGCCGCCACCAGCAGGCCTCCGAGCCAGGCGAGGCCGGCGTTCTCGGTGACGAAGATCACCATGGCGGGCATGATGCGGTCCGACTCGGCCTCCATCCCCGGCAGCAGCACCCGGGCGCAGCAGAAGATGATCACCAGCGGGAAGTAGATGAAGGAGTAGTAGAGGGTCACGGTGGCGATCGAGTGGCGCAGGGTGCGGGCGTCGCGGAAGGCCATGAGGCGCACGTAGTTGCCCGGCTGCCCCGTGCCCGCGATGGCCCACATGATGAAGAAGGAGACGGCCAGGCTCAGGGGCAGGAAGCCCTCGGGATCCCGGGGGCTGGGGCCGGGACCGCTCACGTAGGTGCCGGGCTGGCCGTCGCCGTAGGCGTAGGGCCGCGTCGCCGGCTCCCGCAGGCGCAGCGATTCCGGGACCCACGCCGTGGCCGGGTCTTCGGCCACCAGGCGGAAATGGGACGCCGTGGTCAGCTCCACCACCTCCACCCGCAGGCGGCGCTCCCCCGCCGGCAGGCTGGCGCCCCGGGCGATGCGGAAGAGCCGGCCGCTGTGCGGATCCCCGTCGAGCCAGGCCCAGCTCCCCGCCGGCACGTGGGCCTCCCCTTCGGCCTCGGAGACCCGCTCCAGTTCCGCGGGCCCCAGCCGCGGCGGCGTCATCCGCGCCAGCTCGCCGGTGGCCCGCTCGAGGCCGCCCACCTGGTGCAGGGTCAGCGGCAGGAGGATGACGACGCCGGCCACCATGACCACCCCCTGCATGACGTCGGTCCAGACGACGGCGTGGAAACCGCCGTAGGTGGTGTAGAGGACGACGACGGCGCCAAAGGCGAGGAGGCAGAGGAGGTACTCGGGATCGACGCCGCCCGGTCCGAGGTGGCCGCCGAGATCCGCCGCCAGGCCGTGAAAGGCGCCGACTCCGTCGAGGAGGGTCTTCAGGATCAGGCTGCCGGCCTTGAACTGCGCCACCAGGTTGAAGGCCATGAAGAACACGATGAGGCCGGTGGCCAGCAGGCCGAAGGCGGCGGAGTCGAAGCGGTCGCGGAAGACGTCGGGCACGGTGATGGCGCCGGACTTGCGCGCCACCTGGTTCAGGCGCTTGCCGATGAGGCCCATCATGCAGATGGGCACCACCATGTAGCTGCCGATCCACAGGGCCAGCACCCAGCCGTGGGTGTAGATCTTGGAGGGGAAGCCGGTGAAGGAGCCGCCCGAGGCCGAGGTGGCGGCGAAGGTGAGGGCGAAGGCCCACATGCCCAGGCTGCGGCTGCCGAGGAAGTACTCGCTGAGGAAGCTGCGCTGGCGCAGCAGGCGGTTGGCGACCACCGCCAGGACCAGGACCCCGGCCACGTAGAGGAGGAAGGCGGTCAGGGCGCCGCCGGCGCTCATGGCGCGCCCTCCGGGGAGCCCTGTTCCTCCTGGTCCTCGCCGAGATCGTCGTCGCCCATCACCCGCAGGCTGAACCACAGGGCGAAGGCGGAGGCCGCCGCCCAGGGGGCGGCAACGCCCCAGAGCACCCAGCGGGGGATGCCGGCCACCGTGTCCGTCCAGGCCGAGTCGCCGTACCCCGCCAGATAGCAGAAGGGCACCGTCCACAGCAACGCTGCCACCCAGACAGCGAAGATGACGGCCGCCTCCCGGCGCGTGGAGCGGAAGGTCGGATCGAGATGGTCGGAGTCGTGACGCATGGGAGGCTGCCGGAGCTTAGCTTTTCGGACCGGCACAAGCTGTTGGCCGCCTCCACGGGTGTCAAACCCGCCGGGAGCGATGGACATGGCACCGATCACCCTTCCTGGCGGCGGGCCTGGCGCGCCCGGCCCGCCGCCAGGGCCCGCGGCATCCGCTCCAACTGGAGTGTCGGAGGAGGTGGGACATGCGACGCAGAGGTTTCCTCGTCAAGACGGCAGGCGTGCTCGGCGCCGCCTCCGTGCGCAACGCCATGGCTGAGCCCTCCCCCGGTCTCGGCGCACCCGCCGAAGCGATGCCGGCCGCGGACGGGGAGGCCTCCTGGTCCAGCGTGCGCCAGCGGTTTCCCCTCACCCGGGAGCGCATCTACCTGAACACGGCCGGTCTGGGCCCCTCGCCCCAGGCGGTGATCGACGCCGTCCACCGCAAGACGATGGAGCTGGAGGAGATCTCGGAGACCGGCCATACGGAGGAGGTGTGGCGGGGGATCAAAGAGCGCGGCGCCCGCCTCTTCGGCTGTGACGCGGAGGAGCTCGCCTTCACCCGCAACACCACCGAGGGCGTCAACATCGTCTGCAACGGCCTGCCCCTGGGCGCCGGCGACGAGGTGATCACCTCCACCCACGAGCACGTGGGCAACACCATCTCCTGGATCGCCCGCGCCCGCCGCGACGGGATCCGCATGCGCGTCTTCGAGCCGGCGGTTCAGTCGGCGGCCGAGACCGTGGACCGCATCGCCCGGCTGATCACCCCCCGCACGCGGGCGATCTCCATCTCCCACGTGACCACTACCACGGGGCAGGTCCTGCCGGTGCGGGAGATCGGCCGCCTCGCGGCACGGCACGGCCTGTGGTACTTCATCGACGGCGCCCAGTCGGCGGGTCAGCTCGTCCTCGACGTGCGCGGCATCGGCTGTCACGCGTACGCCACCAGCGGCCACAAGTGGCTCCTCGGCCCCAAGGGCACGGGGCTGCTCTACGTGGCCCGCGACGCTCTCGACGCGATCCAGGCGCGCTGGGTGGGCGCCTGGTCCAACGAGGGCGCCTTCGACATGGCCACGGGCGAGTTCGCCTTCCACCCCTCCGCGCAGCGCTACGAGTACGGCACCATGAGCACCCCCCTCTTCCACGGCCTGGGGGCGGCCATGGATTTCCTCCTGGATCTGGGCATGGAGCGCGTCTGGCAGCGCGACCAGGACCTCGGCCGGCGGCTGATCGCGGGTCTGCGGGAAGCCGGCGCCGAGGTCCTCTCTCCCCTCCAGCCGGGCGAGCACAGCGCCATCGTCACCTTCCGCCTCGAGGGGATGCCCCGGCCGGAGCTGCAGCAGCGGCTGGCCCGGGAGCACCAGATCCGCTCCCGGGGGATCTACGAAGGCGGGCTGGAGGCCGTGCGCGTCTCCCCCCACGTCTTCAGCCTGGCCGCCGACGTGGACCGCGTGGTCGAGGCGGTGCGCCAGCTTCGGGGGTGAACACACGAAGGCCCCGGGGACATCGCCCCCGGGGCCTCCGATACTCGCTCGCCTGGCGTCGCTCGGCGGGATCAGAATCCCAGCAACAGCGACACGCGGTGCACGTTGTCGAGGATGCCGAACTGCGTGTACGCGTAGTCCACGGTGACGTCGTAGCTCGACCAGGGGACGTGGACGCCCAGGCCGAAGCTGGCTCCCTCCTCGGTGCGGGGCGCGTCGAAGCCGGCGCCGGTGACCTCGTCCACCTTGCTGTCCTCTACGCCGGAGTAGTTCAGCTTGTAACCCCCGCGGAGGCTCAGGTATTCCATCACCTCCACCTCGGCGGCGCTGTAGAGCAACTGCTCGCCGTCCTGGGGCTTGGTGGCGTCGGAGAGCAGGGTCACCTTCACCTGGTCCGCCTGCTCGTAGACCTCGATAGCGGCCCCGACGCTGAAGGCCAGCGGCAGAGGGGCGCCGATGTTGTAGAAGGTCAGGTCGCTGCCCAGGTTGTTGATGCGCGCCCCCAGCCGGGCATTCCGGAAGCCCACGTGGTAGATGGCGCCGAAGTCGAGGGCCATGGCGCTCGCGCCGACGCCGTCGATGGACTGCTGCACCATCTTGCCCGTGGCTCCCAGGGCCAGCCGGTCGGTCACGTTGCGGGCCCACGTCACCTGCAGGGCCAGGTCCGAGTAGTCGTAGGAGCCCGAGCCGGTGTCGCGGAACCCGGTGTAGGTGGCGTCCAGGAAGGCCGGGACCTGGTCCCGGTCGAGGCCGCCGCCGTTGTCGATCCCGGCCAGGGAGAGGTTGATCACGCCGATCCCGAAGGTGCCCATGTCGCCGAAGTTCCGGGTGACGCCGACGGCGTGATGGCCGAGGTCGGCGATCCACTGGTTGTAGGAGTAGGTCACCTGGCTGCGGCCCCGCGGCAGGGCGATGCCCGCCGGGTTCCAGAACATCTGCGTGGCGTCGCCGGGCACCGACGTATAGGCCGAGCCGAGGGCCACCGCCCGGGCGCCGACGCCGATCTTGAGGAAGGCGCCGCCGGTGATGCCCGACTTGCGAACGGCCGCCTCCGACGAGTCGGCCCAGACGATGGCGCCGAGGGCCAGCCACAACACCGCGCTCTTGTGAAGCTTCATCTTTCCGATCCTCCGTTCCGCATTGCCCAGTGGAGTCACTGCAGGATGGCGAAGTGGCCGGTCTGCTTGCCGCCGGGGTACTCCGCCACGTAGATGTAGAGACCGCTGGTGACCTCGATGCC
>CAZEHQ010000219.1:0-7163 GCA_964512165.1 uncultured Gemmatimonadaceae bacterium
GTCAGTGGGACCGCACCCTCGAGGAGATGATGCGCCCCGTGGACTTCGTCGCCGACAGCCTGACCGCCGGCCGTCTGCTGCGCCGCCTGCTGGAGTCGCGGCAGCACCTGGTCATGGTCATCGACGAGTTCGGCAGCCTGGGCGGCCTGGTCACCCTCGAGGACGTGCTCGAGGAGATCCTCGGCACCGAGATCGTCGACGAGTTCGACACCGCCGTGGACATGCGCGAGCTGGCCCACCAGCGGCGGAGGCAGTCCCTCGGGGATCCGGGCCAGCCCTCCTGAGCGGCTGAATCCTGTCTTATCGGCAGTTCCGGGCCTGTCGATGCGCCCGGACCCTGCCTCTTCTCTGCCATTTCGGCGCCTTCCCACCCGTCTGATGCCGGAAATGCCCCGGGATCCTGCGGTGGTACGGCCTTTGCATTCCTGATCGGCGCGAACCACACCCACACCGCGGTCGGGGCCGACGCCCCGGCCCGAGACAGGAGGAGATGAAATGGCACTCGTTCGCTGGCAGCCCCGCGAGATCTTCGGCATCGGCAGGGACATGGACCGGCTCTTCGACGGTCTGTGGGGCGATGGCGCGGCCCCCCGGGAGGCCGTCTGGCGCCCCTCGGTGGACATCGCCGAGACCGACCACGACTTCGTCCTCACCGCCGACCTGCCCGGCATCGCCCGGGAGGACCTCGACCTCACCGTGGTCGACGGCCGTCTGACCATCAAGGGTCAGCGCCGCAGGGAGAGCGACTCGAAGGAAGGCAACGTGCACCGCGTGGAGCGCGCCTACGGCACCTTCACCCGCGCCTTCGACCTTCCCACCGCGGTCGACCCCGAGACGGTGGCGGCCACCTACAAGGACGGCGTCCTCACGGTGACCGTGCCCAAGGCCGAGGAGGCCAAGCCGAAGCAGATCGAGGTGAAGGTCGGCGCCTGAAGCTTCAAGGGCGGGACCGCCGCCGGAAGGCAGGGCGGCAAGAGGAGGGCCGGCGCCCCGCGAGGGGTGCCGGCCCTTTGTGTGTGGGGCGCGCCTCCAGGTGTCAGGCAGGGTCCATGGGACACTGCCGGCCGCGATCGAGCCGCCAGCATCCAATGCGCGGTCTCATCGGTCGTCCGCCACCATGGCCTCGATCCGGCTTGCCAGCCACTTCCAGTCACGGCTGTCGTCACCGTCGAGTGTCCGTTCCTCCACCTTGCCGGCATCGGTGTCGAGCGCGTGCCACTCACCCGAACGGGTATCGAGGTTCAGGTCGAGGCTGATCTCCATCGAGCCGATGGACCACTCGGCGTGGACGCCTCCGCTCTCCGTCGGGTAGAGGTGCGGCAACGGCGCCTCGTCGGGGAGGTGCCGGTCGAAGGCGTCTTGCAGCCAGTCGAGACCTGTGGCCGATGGGGACAAGCCTTCCCCTTCAAGCCAGCCGTCTCTCAGCAATCTCAACTCGTCGAGCTGAGCCCGGATGTCCAGGGTGGGTTGAGCACTCATCGGCTCATCTCTCTCCACAGCTCACTGGCGACGGGGCTGCTTCCCCGTGAGCCCCATGGGCTGCGCCTCAGCTCCGGTGCACGTAGGCCGCGTCGCCGATCAAGTTCCGTTCCGCCTACTCCAGCAGCCCCCCAAGGGCCGACGCCGCTTCCCATCCCGTCTCCGATTCTACGAGTTGTTGCCGCTGGGCGCGCGTCAGCCACCGGGCCCGGCTTCCCTTGGCGTCGCGGGCCACGGCGAGGACATGGTCGATCTGCTCGGCCACGGCGCGGACGTGGGAGATCACCCCCACCATGCGGCCGCTGGCGGCGACCGTTGCCAGAGCCTGCACCGCCGAGTCGAGGTTGTTGCGGTCGAGGGCGCCGAAGCCCTCGTCGAGGAAGAGGGACTCCAGGCGGCCGCCGCTGCGCGCCATCATCTCGACCATGCCCAGGGCCAGGGAGAGGGAGGCGACGAACTGCTCGCCGCCGGAGAGGCTGGCAGGTGAACGCGGCTGGCCGGACTCCTGGTCGAGGACGAGCCACTGCTCCTCGCTGTCCCCGGGATCGACGAAGGCGTAGCGGCCGCCGCTCATCTCGCCGAGCATGCGGGAGGCGTGGACCAGCAGACGGCGGGACCGCCGGAGGGTGAGCCACTTCAGGAAGGCGCCCGGCTTCAGGGCGTCCTCGAGGTCGCCGAGGGCCCGTTCCCTGGCCTCGACTTCCTCCAGCAGGGTCCGCAGGCGGCGGACGTCCTCGACGATGGCTTCGAAGTGCTCCGCCCCTTCCCGGGCGCGGCGCTCCTCGAAGCGGGCGTCGTTGGCGATGTCCCGGGCCGCTTCCACGACCCCGTCCTGGTCTCCCTCGGCGACCTCCGCGCCCAGTCGCCTGCCGATGGCCGCCAGTTCCCCGCGGGCGGCATCCGCCCGACCGACCGCGGCCCTCGCCTGGTCTGCCGCCGCCCGCGAGACGTCCGCCGTCACCGTCCGCAGCTCGTCGATCCGCGACATCAGGGCTTCCGTCTCGCCCGTCGAGACGGCCCCGGGGACGATCACCTCGACCCCCAGCCGGCTGACCGAATCCACGAGGACGTCGCGGTGCCCGTTGAGGCCGTCGACGATCTCGCCGATCGCCGCCGCCACCCCATCGGCCCGCCGCCTCTCCAGGTCCGACCGGGCGGCCTTGACCTCGTCCAGCTCGCGGGCCAGGCGCCGTCGTTGGTCCCCCCTCTCCGCCAGGACCTTCTCCCGGGCCTCCGCCGACCGGGTCCGCTCGCTGACCGGGCTCGCATCCACCTCGTGCAGGTCCGAGGGGTCGGCGAACAGATCCAGTTGCGGCCGGTACGGCGGCGGCACCGACCGCACCGCCGCTCCCAGCCGCTGCAGGGCCTGGTCCGCCGCCGTCCGGGCATGGTCCGCGAGCGTGTCGGCGCCGTCCGCCTCGGCGCGGGCGGCGCTGGCCTCCTGGTCCCGCCCCGACGAGGTCTCGCGCAGTTCGTCGTGGACACGATCGTGTTCGGTCAGCCGGTCGCCCGCCTTCGTGCGGGCGTCCTCCAGGGGGGCGATCAGGATCTCTCTCGGGGGAAGGGGCGCGTCCGCCTCGAGATCGACGTGACCGGCCAGTTCCTGGCGCGCCTCTCCGAGCCTCTCCTCCACCGCCTCGAGCCGGTCCCCGGCGTCGGCGGTCTGGCGCTCGAGGGCCTGGACTTCCGCGTCGAGCGCCACCACCTCTCTCTCCGCCTCTCTGGCGGCCCGGCGGGCTTCCTCGGCCGCCGCCTGGGCTTCGCCCATCCCGGCGCCGGCCGGGGCTTCCCAGTCGATGGGCAGACCGCGGCGGCAGATCGGGCACTCGTCGCCCGGGTGCAGGGCGTGGGCCGCCGCCGCCGCCGACTCCGACCTCCGCGCCGCGGTCAGGTGCTCATCGGCCTGCGCGGCGGCCCTTGACGCGCACCGCTCCTTCTCTCGAGCCGCCCTCAGACGACCGTCGAGCTCGGTCGACTCCCGCCCGAGTCCATCGAGGCGGTCCCTCGTTCGATCCAGCTCGCCGACGAGCTCCTCGCATCTCGTATACCCCTGGTCGACCTCCGTCCTGCGGGCCCGGGCGGACTCGACGGCTTCGGCGAGGGGGGGCCGTCCGGCGGCGTGCTCCGCCGCGGTCTCACGCGCGCTGGCCGCCTTCTTCGCCAGGCGCTCGGCCTCGACGCGCTTGCCGGAAGCGTCCTCGACCCGGGCACGCAGCTCCCGGGCGGTCCTTTCGCCGTCCGCGATCAAGCCGCCGATGCTCCTCAACGTGGTCAGGGCCCCCGCCACCACCTCGCTCGTGGGGCCGTCGTCCGCCGGGATGCGCGCCAGCTCCTCCTCGGCCTGCGCCTGGCGCTGGTCCAGGTCCGCCCCTTCCGCCTGCAGCTGGCGGTCGAGGGCGGCGATCGGGTCGAGCCGGTCCGCCAGCGCGCCCGTGTCCAGCGATCGGAGCCGCCTGGCGACCCGGGAGGCCGCCTCCCCTTCCCCCTCCGCGGCGAGGACGGCCTCGCGGGCCTTCGTTGCCGCCCCTTCGTCCTCGGAAGCTGCTTTGGCGCGCAGGGCCGCCGCCGCCAGCGCGGCCTGCAACTGAACCAGATGCGCCGACGGATCTTCCGGATAGGCAGAGGCCGCCTGCTCCAGTCGGGCTCGCAGAGTCGCGGCCACCTGGCGGGACTCGCCGGCCAGCGCTCCCGCCGCCTCCAGCTCGTCGGTGCGCCAGACCTGCCTCAGGATCCTGCTCCGGTCGCGCGGCTCGTCCTCCACCAGAAGTCGGGCGAAGCGGCCCTGGGGCAGGATGACGGTGCGCAGAAAGGCGTCGCTGTCGAGCCCCATCAGCTCCTTGACGCGGTCGTTGACGCGGCGGACCTGCTCGACCTGCTCGACCGCCTCGCCGGCGGAGTCGAGCCGGCGGAGCTGGGCGGTAGGCTGCCCCACCGTGCCGTCGCCCGCCCGACGCAAGGTGCGCGTCACCTCGCAGGTCTCGCCGGAGACCTCGAATCGGAGCACGACCCGCAGATGGGTCGAGGTGTCGTTCATCAGCTCCTGGTTGGCGTGGGCCGTGAACGTCGTCTGGCCGTACAGGGCGTAGGTCATCGCCTCCAGGATGGAGGACTTTCCCGCCCCCGTGTCTCCCACGATGGCGAGGTGGTCGCGGCCGGCGAAGTCGATGGAAACGGCCGAGCGGAACGAGCGCAGGCCTTCGATTCTGATGTGCAGGGGCCGCATGTCAGCCCCCGTCGGGGTTCCGGCTCGAGGCGAGTCGGCCCAGCACGTCCTGCGCATCCGAGAGCAGCGGCGTCAGCCCGAAGTCGGGGCTCGCCTTCTGACCCACGCCGCCAAGGGCCTGTGCGAAGAGGCCGCACACATCGTCGTCCGGCGCCTTGATACCACGGGCCGCAGTCCCCCGCCACTCGAGAAACAGCTCGTCGAGCTGCGGCTCCTCGTCCCCTTCGCGGTCAGGGTCGATGGGCTTCACCGGCTGCCTCGTGATCGTGTTGATCAGCTCGAAGACGGCGCACTCGGGCGACCACTCGGCCAGCCGGTCGGCCAGATCGAGGATCGGATCGTCGGAGATGACCCGCGCCTTCAGGATGCAGCCGTCGAGCCCCCCGCCCTCGGCGCGGCCCTGCAGGTCGGCCAGCGTACCGGCGAACTCGGTGAGGGGCCTCCCTCCAGCCAGGTCGCGAGGGTCGACCCGGACATCCTCCTCAATCGTCACCAGCACCGCCTGCTTGGTGCGCTCGCGCTCCCCGAAATCGAGAGGGATCAGGGAGCCGGCGTACCGTCCCTGGGCGGTCCCGCCCGGCAGCAGCTGGGGGTCGTGGATGTGGCCGAAGGCGCAGTACGAGGCCCGGTGCAGACCTTCCACGTGAGCGGCGTAGTCCTCTCCCACGGTGATCCGCCGTTCCGACTTCCCCGGCCGGGCGCCCTGCAGGTGCAGGTGCGCGGCGTAGAGGACGATGCCCCCGGGGCCGGCGTCCCGGTGCGCCTCGTCGAGGAGGCCCCGGTTGAGGGCCTGGATGCCGTCGGCGTAGTCGCCCTCGAACCGGGTGGGATCGCCCGAGGCGAAATCGGCGATGGCGCTGGGCGGGATGAAGGGCACGCAGGCCACGCTGACCGGAGGGTTCAACCCGGGGAAGGAGAGGACCTCGGGGCTCGTCACCAGCCACAGCCGGCGCGGGTCCGCGGCGGCGGCCAGGTCGTCGATGACGTGCAGGAGCATAGCCGAGTCGTGGTTGCCGGCGATCACCACGGTGGGCGCGATTCGGGCCAGACGCCCCAGGGCGGTGACGCCGAGCCTGAGTGTCTCGTGAGGCGGCCGGGAGGAGTCGAAGAGGTCGCCCGTGTGCAGGATGAGGTCGGGGGCCGCGGACTCGGCCACCTCCAGCAGCCCTCGGAGCGCCTCCAGGTGATCCGGTGTGCGGTCGTGCCGTCCGAGCTTCGCCCCCAGGTGCCAGTCGGAGGTATGGAGCAGCTTCACAGGTCCCGTTCCGGGCCTGCCAGGGCGTCCAGGTTGTTCCGGATTCCGTCGGTCCGCTCCCGGTCCGCGGCCTCGTCCGCCGCCGCCTCGTCGGGATTGGTGGCGAAGGGCGGGAAGGGGAAGCGGATGGGGATGGGCTCGGGCACGATCGGCTGGGAGGCGACCATGGTGCCCGGCATGAAGCGGGTGGCGCGTTCGCGCAGGGCCGGCGTGAGGAAGCGGTAGGTCTCCGACTCGCTGGCGTCGAGGCGGCCGGCCACCTTCAGCGACGCGTTGCGCGGCAGCGGCTGGGCCACGGCGGAGGCCGCCTGCTGGGCGCCGATGAGCAGCACCCCGAGGGAGCGGCCGCGTTCGGCGATGTCCACCAGCAGGTCCCTGAGCGGCGAGAACCCCTGGGCCGGCGCGTACTTGTTCAGCTCGTCGAGCACGACGAAGCGCAGGGGCAGGCGGCCGCTCCCCTGCTTGTCGCGCCAGATGCGGTCGAGGAGGGCGCCCACGACGAAGCGCTGGGCGTCGTCGTGGAGGCGGGAGATGTCCACCACGTGGAGGCGGGCGTTCTCCAGCGACAGCGGCTCCAGGCCGCAGCCGACGAGGGGTCCGAGGTGGCGGCGCAGGCGCAGCAGCCGCCGCAGGAAGGCCTGCCGGGTACCGCTCTGGGTGCGTCCGAACCAGGCGTCCACCGAGGCCTCGTCCTCTTCCGCGGCGGCCTGGTCCAGCAGGTCGATCAGGTCGCCGAACTGGCGGATCACGTGGCCGGCGCCGGCGGGAACCTCCTCGGGCTCGCGCTCCGCCAGGCGGTCGGGGTTGTAGCTGGTGTCGGCGGGGACCCGATGGGCGATCACCACGGCGCCCGTGGAATCGCCCGCCAGCCGGCGCAGCCGGCGCAGGAGCTGGATGCGCACCTGCTGCTCCACGAAGCCGACCTGCGTCGCCCGCTCGTCCTCCGAGGTGAAGCAGAACTGGAGCAGCTGATCGCGGATGAACCGCTCCGGCGTCCAGCCGTAGGCCTCCACGTCGCCGGTGGCGCGGGAGTGCACCTCCGGCGTGAGATGGTCGCCCCTGGCGGTCCCCCGCGGCGCGTAGAGCCGCACCGAGCGGAAGGGTCCGGGGTCGCCCACGCCCAGGGCCTGCCACGATTCGTGCTGATCCGGCTTGCCGGCGAACTCGCTGTTGGGGCGGTCCAGATGGAGCAGGTCCTCGCCCTTG
>CAZEHQ010000220.1:0-402 GCA_964512165.1 uncultured Gemmatimonadaceae bacterium
TGGAGATGGGTCTCGGGGGTGTGAAGGGCCCCGCCGTAGGACGTGCCGAAGGTGTCCTCGCCGCCGATCCCGCGGAGGCAGGCGGGGCGCTCGCCGCCGCCGTCGATGTAGATGTTGTCGGCCCCGCCGTGGCTCCAGCGGTCGGTGTCGTCGTAGAGCCGGACGCCGTAGAAGAAGCCCACCAGCCGCCCGGGGCCGTCCGCGTCCAACAGCAGGAAGTCCTCGCCGTATCGTTCGGCCGGCGCCTCCCTGCGCCAGCGCGCGCAGAAGCGGCGCGGTTCCTCCAGTTGTTGCCCGGGAAAGCGGTGCCAGTCGACGAAGAGGAAGATCGGCGTGTCGCCTGCGCCGCGGTCCATCTCGATCCGCGCCGACCGGGCGAAGGGCATGTCGAAGTAGCAGTTG
>CAZEHQ010000220.1:412-7158 GCA_964512165.1 uncultured Gemmatimonadaceae bacterium
CGTGGGGGACGGACTCGTCGTCGAAGTAGATGCGGATGACGACCTGCCGTCCGTTGCCGCGGCGGCCGTCGGTCACCCACATGCGGCGGATGCAGCCCGGACCTTCCAGGCTGGCCATGGTGGTCCGCTCGCCGGCCTCGATCCGCCGCGACAGGCTGACCCGGTCCGATACGGCCATGTTCGGCAGGTTCAGGTTCATGGGTCTACTCGTAGAAGTACTGGAGCGGGTAGATGCGCAGCACGTTCTCGTGCCCCAGCACGACCCCGCCGTCGCGCTCGTCCTCGAAGCCCGACCTCTCCCCGGCGGCCAGCTCGAACCACTCGCGGGCGTAGAGGATGAAGACGTGGCCGCCGATGACGCGCACGTTGGGGTAGCGGAAGACAGCGAAGTCGTCGGGGAGCTGGCCCACGTCGGGCAGGCCGATCACCGGCGTCACCGGGTGTTCGGCAGGGACCCGCTCCACGTCTTCCAGGCCGGCGCTCACCTCGATCGTGCGGAACCCCTGCCAGGTGGCCCCCGAGTCGCGCGAGACCGCCGCCGACAGCCGCCCCCGGCGGTAGCCGCGGCGGATCTCCTCGCGGGAGACCTGGTTCCAGACGCAGATCAGGTCGCCGGTCTCCGGGACCGTCGTGATCGCCGGCGGCGAGTAGGAGGCGGCCAGCTCGGTGGGGCGCACCGCCGACCACGTGAGACCGCCGTCGCGGCTGTAGCTGCACACGAGACGGCCCACCGTGGAGCGCGCCAGGAACAGCACCCGCCCGTCGCGGGTCTCGGCCAGGCTCGGCTCGTCGCAGGCGGTGACGCCGCCCTGGCCGTTGGGCACGCCGTGCTCGTCGAACCAGCCCATCAGCTCGCCCTCGCACATCCGCCAGCTCCGGCCCTCGTCGTCGGACCAGCTCACCGAGGCGATGTCGATCTCCGGCCAGTGGTAGTGTCCCGACACCTGTCGGCGCAGCCCCTTCCAGAGGCCGTAGGTGCGGACGTACTCCAGCGGCAGGTCGGGGTGGCTCTGGTTGCCGAAGCAGGCCCGGTTCGGGTAGAGGAGGCGGCCGTTCGACAGCTGGATCAGGGTGTCGTAGTAGGGGCTGCCGAGCAGGGGGATCGCCCGCCCCTCGCCCCAGGTGCAGCCCTCGTCGCCGGAGAGCCACAGCCTGTCGTCGGAGAACGCGCCCAGGGCGCCGGAGTTCAGGCGCAGCAGGCCCCAGGCGCTGACGGGGTCGGGCAGGTCCCGCTCCTCCGACCAGGACTCGCCCCCGTCATGGGAGAGGCGGCAGCGTCCCTTGCGGGCGGCCAGCAGGGACCCGTCGTCGAGCCCCGCGATGCTCCACTCGCGGCCGATGCCGAGGACCTCGGCCACCCCCTCGGGCGGAGGCTTGCGGAAGACGGGCCGGCCCGACGTCTGGCTGTTCATTGGCTTCCCCCTTGAGAGTGGCTGGTAAGATAGGGGGCCGCCTGGGACCCTCAATCAGAACGGCGCCCAGCAGGGCTCCCTGTCCACGCCCGGATCGTCGGTCAGCGGCTCTCCGGCTCCGCCCTCCGCCGGGATGACGTAGAGGTCGTAGGCAGTCCCCGCCACCCGGTCCTCTCGCGCGAAGACGATGCGGCCGCCGTCGGGGGACCAGGTGGGGCTCGTCCGGAAGAACCGGTCCAAGGTGAGCTGGGTGGCCTCGCCGCCGGCGACGGGCATCTTCCACACGTGGCTCTCCTCGAATTCCACGGTCCTCATGAAGGCGATCCAGCGGCCGTCGGGAGACCAGGAAGGAGCCCACCCCTCGTCCGTGAATTCCTGCGCCTCGCCGCTGGACAACTCCAGGATGGATATGCCGCCGCCCCTGACGAAGGCGATGGACGACCCGTCCGGCGACCAGGCCGGTTGGTCGGCGCTCCGGCTGAGGGGGTCGGAGGTCACCTGCTCCACGCCGCTGCCGTCGGCGTTCATGACGAAGATGTCGGTGTTGAAGCGCAGGCCCCCATACTCCTCGACGTCGCCGTTGCGGTCCGACACGAAGGCGATCCGCTCCCCGTCGGGCGACCAGGCGGGACCCTCGTCCCAGGCCTCGTGGAAGGTGAGGTTCCGCGGAGCCCCGCCGTCGGCGTCCATCACGTAGACCTCCGAGTTGAGGTCCCGGCGCGAGCTGAAGGCGATCCTCGTCCCGTCGGGCGACTGGGCCGGCTCCTCGCTCCACCTCACCAGGACGATGCTGCCGGTCTCCGGCAGGTACCTCCAGTCCGACGTCGTATCCGGTTCCGAGCCATCGGAGAAAGGCGCCGTGGCCAGGCCTTCGGACAGGTTCACGACCACACCGGTCTTCGGGTCCAGGGAGTGCACCTCGGGATCCCACTCCTCCCCGGTGCGCCGGCTCGAGACGAAGACGATGGGCCGATCCCCGAGGACGACCCCGCCCGGAGGCTCCGGCTCCTCGGGCTCCGTCATGTCCACGGTCACACCGCGCTCCCGCAGCGCCGCCACCTGGGACTCGGCCGCTGACGCACTCAGAGGATTGCCGGTGAGGTCCACGCTCTGCAGGCTGTCGAGACCCGCCAGGGCCGACACGTCCCTCAGCTCGTTGTCGGCCAGCAGCAGCACCCGCAGGCTCTTCAGCGACGCCAGGGGCGACACCTCCTCGACGCGGTTGGCCCCCAGGTCGAGGTAGCCCAGCCTCCGCAGCCCCGCCAGGGGCGACAGGTCCCGGACCTCGTTGCCGTACAGGTCCAGCACCTCCAGCCGCGTCAGCTGCTCGATGCCGCCCAAGTCGACGATCCCCCGCTCCTTGGCCGTCAGCGAGACCAGCCCCGCCGCGTCTCCGGTCTCCGCCGCGGCCTGCTCCACCGCCGCCTGCAGGGCCGAGTCCACAAAGACCAGGGCGACCCCCGTGGAATCTGCGGGGCCGGGCCCTGGGCCGATGGGGCGGTCCGGCTCCGAGCCGCAGCCGGCCAGGGCCAGCGCGGTCAGCATCACTCCGCCGATTATCCCGGCGGGCGACTTCTGTGGCGTCCTCTGTGGCCTCTGAAGTTCCATGGCTTTCCCCCTGAATACCGTGTCCGCATCGAGTAGAGGGGCGATCATGGACCTAGTCAAGCGGGAACTCCCTTCAGTCGACCCAGCCGCTGCGCAGTCAGGTACTCGAAAGCTGCCTCCTGGTCAGCCCGCGCCCCCGCCGGCCTGCGAAGGCTCGGCGCGAAGCATCCGCAGCACCCGCCTCTGCAACTTCCCGGCGGGACGGTAATCGGGATACCGCCGCAACAACTCCTCGAGAACCGCGGCCGCCTCGTCGTACTCCCCCAGCCGATAGCGGGAGACAGCGAGCCAGTAGTAGACACGGGGCGGCACGTTTGGATCGCGGCGGATCGCCTCGGCCAACGGGGCCGCCGCGGCCCCTGGATTCTCCTTGAACAACAGGTATTTCCCCGAGTCGTAGTACTGCACCGCCTGCAGCTTCTCCATGGTGTCGGCGTTCACCCAGAGGCCAGCGGCCAGCAGCAGCGCCAGACAGACCCGCGCGGCCCGTTTTCCCGCGGCCCTCTCCAGGCGGGCGGTGACCGACAGGATTCCCATCGCCAGCAGCACCGCGCTGCCCGCGGCGGGAAAGTAGCAGTACCGGGAGAAAGCCTCGCCCCTGTCCCAGAAGCAGAACGGCAGGGCGGCGCACAGGACCCACAAGGCCCACAAGCGGGTCGTCCCTCCCCGGATCAGCAGCACCAGCACCAGGGCCCCCAGACCGCCCCCGGCGAGGACGGCTGCCACCGGCGGCTCGAGCCCGACGGCACCGCCGGTGTACCCTCCCGCGAACAGCACGAAGGTGTACACGGCGAGGTTGCGGGCGGCGTGCAGGCCGAGGGAGTAGGCCTCGTCCCCGGTGAAGGCGCCGCCGTAGACCAGGCGCTCCGCCCCGAGGATGGCGCATCCCGGCAGCAGGAAGAGGATCAGCAGCCGCAGCTGCCGGCGCCGCGGCCGGCCTTCTTCGGCGGCCAGCAAGGCCGGGAAGAAGGCGGCCATCCCCATCGCCTGGTGACAGAGGACCGCCGCGCAGTAGCTGCACACCGCCCCGGCGAGCCAGCCTCTGCCCCCGCCCCGAAGGTACCGGCACACGAGGAGCAGGCCCGCGAGCACGAACCCCACCCCGAAGACCAGGGAGACCGCGGAGATCCAGTAGACCGCCCGGAAGTGGCTGGTGTTGGCCAGGAACAGCAGGGCGGACAGGAACGCCAGGGGCGCCGACGAACGCCGCAGGTACACGAGCTGGAGCAGCAGCATGGCGTTGACGAGATGGCCGGCGGCGTTGACGAGGTGGTAGGGGCCCGGAGCGGAGCCGAAGAGGGGGTACGCCAGCCAGGCGTAGACACGGACGCCGACCCGGCTCGCCCAGGGCTTCTCCATCTCCGGAGAGACCAGGTGGCCCACGTCGTCCCAGGCCCTGCGGGCGTTGTCGAGGTAGTCCTCGTCGTCGAAGGTGAAACCGTGGTGGCGGACGTCGCCGAACAGGAGCCAGCCAACCGCGGCCAGGGCGGCGAAGGAGGCGGCCAGAGGCAGGGGTTTCATCGTTGCAGCTTCATCATCCCGCCGGCCTGCGAACCCCCGCCATCACGGCGAAGGCGATCACCACCGGCAGCAGCACCACCGCCGCGGCCACGAATCCCGCTCGCAGCGACAGGCCCAGGGCGACGGCGCCCAGCAGCGGTCCACCGATCATCTGACCCACCGCGTCCATCTGCCCTCCGAAGGAGAGGACCGTGGCCCGGACGCGGGAGGGCACGAAGCGGTTCTGCCAGGCGCTCAGCAGGGGACCGCTGGCGCGCCGCAACGGCCCCCGGGCCCAGAACATGGCGATGGCGAAGGGAAACCCCGCGGCCAGGCCGAAGGCGACGAGGCTGGCCACGTAGAGGCCTTGCAGAACGAACAGCGTCGCCGCCACGGCGCGGTCGTCGGCGGTGTTCACGGTGCGCCGGACGACCTCCAGCAGGGCGAACCCCAGCGCCATCGTCACGTAGCTGCTGAGGCCGAACCAAGCCACGGGGTCGAGGGGTCCGAGACGCGGCAGGGTGATCGTCTCCAGCAGGAAGGGCGTGGTCAGCCGGTCGGGGACCTCGCTCGAGGCGCCGAAGAGGAAGGGCGCCATGACGATGAGGACCAGGGCCCGCCGGCGGCGGATCACGCCCAGGGCCTGACGCAAGGTGCGGCCCATGGTGCGGAAGGTCTGGCGCTCGGGGGCGGGCAGCGGCCGGAAGCCGTGTTCGGTCATGGCGAAGGCCGAGAACAGGGCCAGGGCGAGGAACATGGATCCGCCGGCGACGAGGGGCCAGCTGCGGTCGATGCTCGCCAGCGCCACGGACAGGGCCGCCCCCGCCAGTCCGCCCACCAAGCTGGCCTGCGATCCCCGCAACAACGCGTGGGGCAGCCGCTCGGCGCCGATCTCGTCGGCCAGCCAGGCGGTGCGGGCCCCGCTGAGGAAGGTCGCTCCCAGGCCCCCCACGACCGAGGCGGCGAGCAGCGCACCGAAGAGCGGGACCGAGCCCGCGAGCAGGAACCCGGCCCCCGTGAGGGCCAAGCCGATGACGACGGAGAGGCGGCGGCTGTACACGTCGGCGACCACGCCGGTGGGGATCTCGAAGGCGAAGATGGTCGCTTCCAGGACGGTGCCGACCAGGACCAGCTGGAGGGCGTTGAGACCGACCGTCTCCACCTGGTAGACCAGGCTCGTGGTGATCACCGTCGAGACCGCGAGCCCATCGACGGCCGACATGCCGATCGAGAGCGGGTAGGCGGGCAACCGCTTCATGGGGCTCTATCTTACCCGCCTCGCTCACACAATCGCCAGCGGAAAAGAGGAGGATTCGCAATGAGCACGGATGTGGAACTGGTCGTGGATGCGGGCGCCCTGGTCGGCGAGGGCTCCCTCTGGAACAGCGCCGAGCAGGTGCTCTACTGGGTCGACATCATGGGCTGCAAGCTGCACGTCCACGATCCCTCGGGCGGGGGCGATCGCGTGATGGACGTCGGGCAGCCGGTGGGCACGGTGGTGGTGCGGGCCTCCGGCGGATTGATGCTCGCCCTCAAGGACGGGTTCGCCGCCTGCGACGATCCGGAAGCCGACTTGCCGGAGAACCGCTTCAACGACGGCAAGTGCGACCCGGCTGGCCGCTTCTGGGCCGGCACCATGGCCATCGATCCTGTGGAGGGAGCGGGCGCTCTCTACTGCATGGACACGGACCTGAGCGTTCGCAAGGTCCGCGGCGGCGTGAGCATCTCGAACGGCATCGTCTGGAGCCTCGACAACGCGCGGATGTACTTCATCGACTCGCTCCGGTACGACGTGCTGGCCTACGACTACGACGTGGAGACGGGAACCATCGACGATGAGCGGATCGCCTTCCCGATCCCCCGCGAGGTCGGGCTCCCCGACGGCATGGCCATCGATGCCGAGGGCACGTTGTGGATCGCCCACTTCGGCGGGTCCAAGGTCTGCCGCTGGCATCCCGACACCGGCGAGATCCTGCAGACCATCGACCTGCCCGTCTCCAAGGTGACGTCCTGCGCCTTCGGAGGCCGCGACCTGGACACCCTTTACATCACCAGCGCTTGCCTGGGGATGACGGAGGAAGAGCGGGAGCGGGAACCCCACGCCGGCGGGCTGTTCAAGGCAAGTCCGGGTTGCCGCGGGGTGGAGTCGTTCCAGTTCGGCGGGTAGGCGGCTTCCCGCTCCACGCCGTGCTGATGCTGGTGTACCCGTCGACGTAGCGCTGCAGG
>CAZEHQ010000221.1:0-7129 GCA_964512165.1 uncultured Gemmatimonadaceae bacterium
CGCATCGCGCGGCTTGACGCGACCCCCGGTGCGGTGGTGGCTCTGCTCGCCGACGTCGATCTCCATCGGCTGGCGGTGCGCACGCCCGGGTTCGCGGGCGCCGACCTGGCCAACGTGATCAACGAGGCCGCCCTGCTGGCGGCGCGGCGCAACAAGGAAGCGATCACGATGGAGGAGCTGTCCGAGGCCGTGGAGCGGGCCGTGGCTGGACTGGAGAGAAAGAGCCGCGTCCTCAACGAGAAGGAGCGCCGCATCGTCGCCTATCATGAGGCCGGCCACGCCGTCGTCGGCGAGCTCGTGGACGAGGCGAATCCGGTGCAGAAGATCTCCATCATCCCGCGGGGAGTAGCGGCCCTCGGGTACACTCTCAACTCGCCGGCCGAGGACCGCTACCTGGCGACGAAGGACGAGCTGAAGGCCCAGATCTGCGGACTCCTGGGAGGGCGGGCGGCGGAGGAGATCGTCTTCGGCGAGATATCCACAGGCGCATCCGGGGACTTGGCGCGGGCCACCCAGGTGGCCGAGAGCATGGTCAAGGAGTACGGCATGAGCCGGACCCTCGGCCTGGCGGCGCACCGGGAGGAACGCAATCCGAACCAGGTCCTCGGCTTGCCCGTCAACGACCGCAGCTACAGCGAGGAGACGGCGCGCCGGATCGACGAGGAGGTCACGGCCCTCCTCGACGACGGCTATGGGAGGGCGAAGGGCATCCTCGAGGAGCACCGGGAAACGCTCGAGCGCGTCGTGCGGGTGCTCTTCGATCGGGAAACCATGGAGGGGACCGAGTTGCGGAAGCTGCTCGGCAAACCGGAGGCCCCGTCAGGGAAGGCCGACCAGGATCCCGCCCCGGCCGCAGAGAAGGACGCCGGCGGCGCGCCGTCCATCAGCGGGGCGCCGGTGCCCGCGGCCTCACGGGCCCCGGCCACCGAAGGCCCTCCACCGGGTACCGTCTCGCCCGAAGGCGGAGCCACCTGAACCAGGTGCCGGCGTGCCGTCCCTGCCGCCGGCGATGGCCGAATCCCTCACCTCTCCCCGGTAGCGATCACCTCCAACTCCACCGGGGCCCCGAGAGGCAGCGACCCGACACCCACGGCGACCCGGGCGTGGACCCCCGACTCACCCAGCACGTCGGCCATCAGCTCCGAGGCGCCGTCGACGACCTGCGCCTGTCCCTCGAAGCCGTCGGCGCTGGCCACGTACCCGGTCATGCGCACGATTCGGGTCCGGTCGAGATCGTATCCCTCGGCTGCGAGCACCCCCAGGGCGTTCAGTGCGCACTGCCGGGCCGCCTCGCGCCCGGCCTCCACCGACAGGCCGCCGTCGCCGACCACCCCCTTGAGGATCATGCGCCCGTCGGCCAGGGGCAGCTGGCCGGCGACGAAGACCAGGCCCGCGGCTTCCACGGCCCGCCTGTAGGCCCCCGCGGGCGCGGGGGGAGAGGGCAGGGTGAGGTCCATCTCTTCCAGTCGATGGCGGACGCGGGACATCCTCGGCCTCCTGTGCGAGGTGAGCTGAGGCAGGCAATATAGCGCTCCTTGGCAGTCCGGCACCGTCCGTCTCGACGCGTTGACCGGCGGGGAGGACCTGGCTTAGGCTATGCCGCCCCGAAAGGAGAGGCAGGACCTATGTGCGCATCCGTCATCGGAGCCCAGCTCTACACCGTGAGGGACTTCCTCAAGACCCCAGCCGAGATCCGCGACAGCTTCCGGCGGGTGGCTGACATCGGTTACGAGGCCGTGCAGTGCTCGGGTCTCGGACCGATCGATGCGGCGGAGCTGAGAGCCGTCGCCGACGAAGCGGGGCTCGAGATCGCGGCCACCCACACCGACTTCGACCGCATCCGCCGCGCGCCGGGGGAGGTGATCGAGGAGCACCGGGCCTGGGGGTGCCGGCACGTGGCCATCGGCGGCATGCCGGGGGAGTATCGACAGGCGGAAGGATTCAGCCGCTTTGCCCGGGAGGCCTCGGTAGCGGTGCGGCCGCTGATCGACGCCGGACTCACCTTCAGCTACCACAACCACAGCTTCGAGCTCGAGCGTTTCGGGGACCGCACGGGCCTGCAGATCCTCGCCGAAGAGAGCGACCCGGAGACGTTCTCCTTCGAGATCGACACCTACTGGATCCAGCACGGGGGCGGCAATCCGGTCACCTGGCTCGAGCGCCTGAAGGACCGCATGCACATCGTTCACCTGAAGGACCTGGCCATGAAGGGAGCGGAGCAACGCTTCGCCGAGGTGGGGGAGGGGAACCTGGAATGGCCCGCCATCCTCGCCGCCTGCCGGTCCGCCGACGTCGAGTGGTACCTGATCGAGCAGGACCGCTGCGACGGCGACCCCTTCGACAGCCTCCGGACCAGCCTGGACAACCTGCGGGCCATGGGGCTGCACTAGCCGATGAGCACCCTCGACAGGTTCACCGAGCTGCAGATCCCCTGGGCGGCCTGGTACGGCACGGAGCCGCTGAGTCTCCGGCTTCCCGAGAGCTGGGAGGTCACGGTCCGGCGGATGCGCGGGGGGCCGGACATCGGCGACGCCGGCATCCGCCGGGCCCTGGCCGAGCCGATCGGGGCGCTCCCTCTGCGGGAGCATGCCCGGGGCCGGTCCAGCGCCGCGATCCTGGTGGACGATCTGTCCCGGCCGACGCCCGCCTTCCGCGTGGTCCCCTACATCCTCGAAGAGCTGCACGCGGCGGGCATCGACGACGACGGCATCACCATCATCTGCGCCCTGGCCGCTCACCGGCCCATGACCCGGGACGACTTCCTCAAGAAGCTCGGCGCCGGAATCGTCGAGCGCTATCGCGTCGTCAACCACAACGCCTACGAGAACCTCGAGTTCCTCGGGAACTCGAGCCTCGGAGTGCCGGTCTTCGTCAACCGCGACCTGATGGCCTGCCAGGTGCGGATCGCGGCGGGCATGATCACGCCTCGCGGCGGGATGTTCGGCGGCGGCGCCAAGCTGCTGATCCCCGGGGCCTGCGGGCAGCAGACCATTCTGCTGAATCACCGGTACGTCCACGGGGAGGCCTTCCGGCCGCACCTGGACGAGGTGGCGGGGATGGCCGGCGTCGACTACATCGTCAACCCGCTGCTGAACGAAGATCTGGAGATCATGGGCCTCGTGGCCGGCGACGTGGCCGCCGCCTTCGAGCAGGGCTGCCGGCTGGGGGCCGAGCTCTACGCTACTCCCATGCCGGCGGCCGGCACGGTGGACGTGGGCATCTTCAGCGCCTTCCCGAAGGACACCGAGCTGTGCCAGGCGGGTCTGGCCCTCGTGCCCCTCGGCAGCTGCCCCCACGACCCGATCGCCGAGGGCGGCACCGTCGTCATCGCCAGCGCCTGCCCCGAGGGGCTCGGGTGGCACTCCGTCCTCGGCCCGGGGACCGCCCTGCGCGCCCCTCCACAGCCGCCGGCCCACCGCACGCTGCTGTTCTCTCCGGGAGTGAACCTGTACGACTGCCAGGCCCTGTACGGCGAGCACGTCGGCCTGTTCCGGGAATGGGAGGACCTCATCGGCCAGCTGCAGTCCATCCACGGCAAGCGCCCCCGGGTGTCGGTCTTCCCCGCCGGGGCCCTGCAGATGGCCGCCACCTGAAGCACATGACAACGAGGCGGGAAGCGTGGCCCCACTGAAGTCCTTCGATCTCGATGGCCGGGTCGTGGCCGTCACCGGCGCCGGCCGCGGCATCGGCCGCACCATCGCCCTCGACGCGGTCCGCTCGGGCGCACGCGTCGCTGTCGGCAGCCGGACGGTCGGCGAGCTGGAGAGCCTCAAAGAGAGCATCGAGGCCATGGGTGGGGAGTGCTTCGCCCACTTCCTCGACGTGACCGACGTCGCCTCCATCGAGGCCTTCTTCGAGGGGGTGGACGGCCACTACCAGGGGCTCCACGTCCTCGTGAACAACGCCGGCTTCAACAAGCTGGGGAAGATCCTCGACTACGACGAGGCCCTCTACGACGAGATCGTCGACGCGAACCTCAAGAACGTGTTCTTCTGCAGCCAGGCGGCGGCGAAGCGCATGATCGCCCGGGGGATCCGCGGCAGCATCGTCAACATCTCCTCCCAGGCGGGGGTGGTGGGAGCTCCGGAGCGCGGCCCCTACTCGGGCGCCAAGGGCGGGGTGAACAACCTGACGCGGACGGCGGCCGCCGAATGGGCGGAACACGGGATCCGGGTCAATGCCGTGGCCCCCACGGTGACCCGGTCGCCCCTGGCCCAGAGAGCGATGGAGGACAGCCAGGCCTTCGCCGACGCCGTGAAGACCAAGAACCTCCTCCGCCGCGACCTGGCCGAGCCGGAGGAGATCTCGGCACCGGTGATCTTCCTGGCCTCCGATGCCGCGAGCATGATCACCGGGCACGTCCTGGTGGTCGACGGGGGCTGGACCATCGTCTGACGGCGGGGTCCACACAACGCCGTCAAACCGCGGTTCCATCCCCTCAGTGCCGCTCCGGGGCGCCTGGAGCGGTCTCCCGCAGTCTGTCCCCCTGCCAGCCTCTGCGCGCCTCCAGAAGCCCGTCCAGCTCCCCGACGGCGGAGGCCGTGGCGGACTGCGGATCCCTTGCCAGGTGGGCGAGCAGCTCCACGAGGGAGGCGGCGTCTTCCACGGCGACGGATTCAGCCCTCAGCTTCTTCCCGCCGCGGTTGTGGTAGTTCTCCAGGGGCAGGGCCACCGCACCGGCCCTCAGGCCCGCCCGGCAGAGGGCCGTCGCTTCGCACGTTCCTCCATCCATCAGCCGGCGCTGATACCGGAAGGTGGGTAGCTGCCTGCCCAGATCCTCGGCCGCCCCCGCCAGGCCGGCGGTGACGCCAGCGTCGAATACCCAGCGGCGGTCACCGACCCGGATCACGGGACCATCGCCGAGGGGCGCTCCCGCCAGGCTGGAGGAGCACTCGATGTTCACATACAGGGGATTCCGGTCGAGGTGCCCGCCGTCGAGAGCGGCGAGCATCCCCCCGAAGCCGGTCTCCTCGGCCCGGGTCAGCAGGACGCCGAGGCCCGCTGCCCCATCGGCGCGCAGGGCCTCGAGGACCGACAGGGCCACGGCCACGCCGGCCAGGTCGTCGCAGGCGCGGCCGGAGAGCCTTCCGCCGGACAGCTCGAAGCCGGGCAGATCCCAGGTGGCGAAGATCCCTCCCGCCTCGGCCTCTGCCACCGGATCGTCCAGGCGCACTCGAAAGGCGGGCCCGCCGCCGGGGTCGCCCGGGGCACCCTCCTCCAGGTAGGCCAGCACCCTCCCGCGGGCGATGGGCTCGGTGGACCGGTGGTCGTGCACCCGCACGCCTGCCCCCCTGGTCAGCTCGGTGGGAACGCCGCCCAGGGAGTGGAAGAACCAATCGCCGCCGTCGCCGGCGGCCAGTGCCAGGCCGGGATGATCGAGGTGAGCGGTGAGGACGATCCCCGGAGCTGCCGCGCCCAGCCGCAGGTGGAGGTTTCCGAAGGGGTCGGAGAGGCAGTGCAGATCGGGCCGCTCCGATACGAACCGCTCCATCTCCGCCAGGACGAGGTGCTCGTGGAAGGGTGCGGTGGGGATGGGGAGGAACCGCCGGGCCACGTCCAGGTAGAGATCGGCAAGCATTGGATACACCTGTTCCAGGGGTTTTTGGGATAGGGTATCCGGAGGCCGTCCGGGGTCAAGCGGATTGGTCCGGTGGAGTCGGGGCGCCTACCTTGGTGCCGTACCACCCGGTCGGGAGGCCCGGCTTTGTGAGACGGGACATACCACAGGAGTACAGCGACCACCTGGCCACGCGCCGGGAGCGCGTGCTCGGCAGCGCCGGCGAGCGCCTCTCCTTCCGGGCCTTCTGGGTCGGCGGCTTCCTCTCCTTCTTCCTGGCCGTGGGCGCCCCCTACGGCAACATGATCATCCGCGGTTCCTACATGGCCCTCGACTTCAGCACCCCGGGGGCGATCTTCCTCTTCCTGTTTCTCATCGGCCTCCTCAACTGCGCCTTCAAGCTCGCCCGTCAACCGCCCGTGGCCATCGGCCTCGCCGGCGCCGCCACGGCGGCATGGCTGGTGGTCTACAGGCCGACCATCCCCGACCTCGACGTCTATTCCCCGGCCCTGATGATGGCCACCTTCCTGGTGCTGACCACCTGGGTCAACGTACCGGTCGTCCTCCGAGGCGGGAGTCTGGCCCTGAACCGCTCCGAGCTGGTCCTGGTCTACGCCATGCTGCTCATCGTCTCGGCCTTGTGCACCATGGGGCTGGGCGAGCAGATCCTGCCCGTCATCACGGCGATCTTCTACTTCGCCTCGCCGGAGAACCAGTGGGCGGAGAAGCTGTTCCCACACTTGCCCGAGCGGGCGATGGTGAACGACGGCACGGACAACCGCCTGTTCTACGAGGGCCTCTCCGGCCCGGAGGACGTGGTTCCCTATGAGGCCTGGGTGGAGCCCCTCATGTGGTGGGGGGTTTTCCTGCTGGCCCTGTACGTGATGATGGTCTCGGTGGCGGTCATCGTGCGGCGCCAGTGGATGGAGCGGGAGCGCCTGGCCTACCCGATCGCCCAGGTGGGCCTCTCCATGATCCGGTCGGAACACCCCGACCGGGCGGTGAACGGGTTCTTCAGGCAGCCCCTCATGTGGATCGGGGCGGCCCTGCCCCTGATCGTCGGCAGCCTGATGGCCCTGCACCGCTACTACCCGGAAGTACCGGTCCCGCCGACGAGGTGGACCCTGGGCTTCATCGGCTACCAGAGCCTGCAGCTGCAGATCAGTTTCGCCATGCTGGGGTTCTCCTACTTCATCAACGCCAACATCGCCGCCGGCATCTGGTTCTTCCACCTGTTCTCGAAGGTGGAGAAGGAGGCGCTGCTGCTCAGCGGGCTGCAGTCGACCCAGAAGATCAGCTTCGGCGTCTCCGACTATCCCTTCCTCGGCTACCAGGGGGTAGGGGCGCTGCTGGCCATGGTGGTGGTCGGCCTGTGGGTGGGCCGCGAGCACTATCGAAGGGTGCTGCTCAAGGCCATCGGCCTGGCCCCCGACGTCCGGGACGACGACGAGATCCTCTCCTACCGGGGGGCAGTGGTCGGCGCCCTGGGCGGCACGGGCGTCATGGCGGCCTGGCTGTGGTTCATGGGAACCCCCCTGTGGGTGGCCCTGCTCTTCGTCGGTGTGGCGATAC
>CAZEHQ010000222.1:0-6920 GCA_964512165.1 uncultured Gemmatimonadaceae bacterium
ATCCACTACATGCGGGCCCTGAACGGTCTGCTCTTCGAGGAGTACGACGGCTGGCGTTCCCTGGCCGACTACATGGCCGGCCTCGACCGGCGCACGGCGCAGAACACCATCACCCACCTGCCGTACGGCAACGTCCGCGCCATGGCGATGGGGTGGAGCCGGGCCGTGCCCGACGACTACCAGATGACCCGCATCCGCGCCGACGTGGAGCAGGGCATGGCCGAAGGAGCTGTGGGGCTGTCCACGGGCATCGAGTACATGCCCCAGTGGTTCGCCACCCTGGACGAGCTGGTCGAGGTCTGCGAGCCCATGGCGCCCCACGGGCTCTACGTCAGCCATGTGCGCTACCGGAAGGGGACCCTGGAGGGAGTGGCCGAGGCGGTGGAGATCGGGCGCCGCGCCGGCGTGCCCGTTCACATCTCCCACCTGAAGGGCACCACGCCGGAGCAGATCGACGGTCTGCTGGAGTACGTCGACGACACCGCCCGCCAGGAGGTGAGCTTCTCCTTCGACGTCTACCCGTACTTGCCGGGGTCGACGATGCTCAACTTCCTGCTGCCCCACGAGGTCTGGGAGGAGGGATCGCTGGCGGTTCTGGGCAAGCTCACGGACCGCCGGCTGCGGCGGGAGTTCGCCCGCGACCTGTCCCGGACGCGGCTGGAGAGCGCGCACATCGCCTGGCTCCCCTCACGGGACAACCAGCGTTACATCGGCCGCCTGCTCTCGGAGTACGTGGCCGAGGTGGGCAAGTCCCCGGAGGACGCCCTGTGCGACCTGCTGATCGAGGAGAACCTGGCCGTCCTCCTGGTCTTCCACCACGGCGAGGACGAGTTGATCGCCCCCTTCCTCGCCCACGACTGCTATGTCATGGGCACCGACGGCATCTACTACCCCGACGGCCAGGTGCACCCCAGGATGTACGGCTCGGCACCGCGCCTGCTGGGGCCCTGCGTGCGCGACCAGGGCCTGTTCAGCCTCGAGGAGGCGGTGGCCAAACTCAGCGACCGGCCGGCGCGGCGCTTCGGATGCGCCGAGCGGGGACAGGTGCGGGAAGGCTGGTTCGCCGACCTCGTCGTCTTCGACGCCGAGACCGTGACCGACCGGGCCACCTACGACGACCCCCGGCAGTTGCCCGCGGGCATCGACCATGTCCTCGTCAACGGGACGCCCGTGATCGACGGCGGTCGGGCCGTTGCCGATCTGGCCGACCCCCTTCCCGGACGGACCCTGGTCTTTCAGCCCTGAGCGCGCCCCCGGGGAAGCCTCACTCCGCCCACAGGATGCCGTGGGCGAAGTGCCAGTCCTCCACGTGGTTGAGGACCACCGCCGACGGCGGCAGCGAGCCGTCGTCGGGACGCCCCAGGTTGTCGTGGATGTCGGCCCGCTTGTCGGCCCGGTGGACCCGGTTGCGCACGTACCCGTTCCACTCCTCCACGGCTGCGCTCACGTCGCGCCCGCCGAGCCGCTCCTTCACCCACTCCTCGAACTCGAGGTACGAAGGTCGGTGCGTCAGATGGTCCACCACCTGGTCCGGGTCCAGGCCGAGGACGTCCACGACCACACGCCGGTCGAGCCCGCCGCCCAGGCCCGGGTAGTCGGCGTGCAGCAGGCCGGCGGCCTGGAGCAGCACCTTGTGCCAGGTGCGCGGCAGCTGGCAGACACCCAGCAGACCGTAGTCGAGGGATGAGACCAGGGGCACGGTACGGCCGGACCACCGGGCCAGTTCCTCTCCTCCCAGATCCCGGGAGTACCAGAACTGCCAGTCCTCCAAGTGGTTGAGCACCACGGCTGAAGTGATTCCCTCAGATCCGTCGAAGCCCAGGGTCGGGTAGATGTCGTCGATCTTCCACTGCTGGTGCACCCGGGAGCGAATGGAGCCGTTCCACTCCTCGGTCCGTTCACGGGGAGGTCCGCCCTCCGTCTGCTCGCGGACCCAGGCCTCGAAGGCGAGATAGTCGGGCCGCGCCGAGTGGATGTGTCCGAGGGCCGCCTCCTTGTCGAGACCGAGCAGCTCGAGGACCATGCTGTCGAGGACGGGCGTGCACTCCGGATAGTCCTCGGCCAGCCGGCCGGCGGCATTCAGCGACGCCTTCCACCACAGCCGCGGCAGGTGGCAGATCTCCAGGGGGCCGTAGCACTGACTGCTGATGAGGGGGATCATCCCGCGCCTTTCTTCGATCGAGTGTTCAGATGACGCCGTCCCGCCGCAGGGAGCCCAGCGCCTCGGCGTCGAGGCCCAGGTGCTCCCGCAGGACGGATTCCGTGTGCTCGCCGAGGTCGGGCGCCGGCCTCGGGTCTCGGGGCGGGTCTTGCGAGAACCGCAGCGGAGTGGCGGGCACGGCCACCGTCCCGCCCTCGCCCGGCTGCCGCCGGATCATTCCGCGAGCCTGGATCTGGGGGTCGCGCACCACGTCGGCCACGTCGTTCACCGGGCCGCAGGGGACTCCGGCCTTCTCCAGGCGCTCGAGCCATCCGGCCACGGAGCCCCCGGCGAAGGAGGCGGCCAGCTCCGCCTCGAGTTCGCCGTGGTGCTCGGTGCGGGAGGCGTTGTCGGCGAAGCGGGCGTCGTCGACCAGTTCGGGCCGCTGCACGACCTCGCACAGACGGGCGAAGAGGCGGTCGTTGCCGGCGGCCACTACCACCCAGCCGTCGGCGGCGGCGAAAAACTGGAAGGGCGTGATCGCCGGGTGCCGCGATCCGAGGGGCCCCGGGATCTTCCCCGTCACGTCGTAGCGGGCGATGGCATTCTCCAGGAGCGCGACCTGGCAGTCGAGCATGGACAGGTCGAGGTGGCGGCCGCGCCCGGTCTCGCGGGCCTTGGCCAGGGCCGCCAGGAGGCCGACGCAGCCGAAGAGGGCGGCGCTCAGATCCGCCGTCGATGAGCCGACCCGTACCGGAGGCTGACCGGGCAGGCCGGTGATCGAGGCCAGCCCGCTCATGGCCTGCACGATCACGTCGTACGCCGGCCGGTGGGAGTAGGGGCCGCTCTGGCCGAAGCCGGAGATCGATGCGTACACCAGGCGGGGGTTGCGCGCCGAGGCGCGCTCGTAGTCGAGGCCGAAGCGCGCCATGCTGCCGGGGCGGAAGTTCTCCACCAGGACGTCGCACCGTTCCACAAGATCCATGGCCAGCCGAGAGCCGCGGGGGGTGCGCAGGTCGAGGGTTACCGACTTCTTGCCGCGGTTGACGCTCGCGTAGTAGGCGCTCACCCCGGCGACGAAGGGTCCGAAGTTCCTCGCCTCGTCACCGCTGCCCGGCAATTCCACCTTGATCACCTCGGCGCCGAGATCGGCCAGCACCATGGTCGCGTAGGGACCGGCCAGGACGCGCGTGAAGTCGAGGACCCGGACGCCCGCCAGCAGCGGCTGGTCTTCTACGCGGGCGGGGTCAGCAGGCAAGCGCCCTCTCCCGGGGTGGCCACCGAGCGGTCGAGATCCGCCTCCGGGAGGCCGAGATCGGCGATCGCGCCCTCCAGGGCGGCGCGATCGGGGCCGGACAGGAAACGGCGCGAGATCAGGCCGCCGAGGTTGCCCCCCCACCCGGCGCCCAGCCGCTGCACCGCCCCGGCCCCCTCTCCGTAGCCGGCGAGGAAGTCGTTCAGGGTGGTGACCACGCGGTCGTACTCCTCGGTCATGCGTCCGTACCCTCCCGCCACGAAGGCGAGACGTCCCCGCGGATCGCCCCGGCGCGAGACCTCGGCCAGGACCGCCAGCTCCTGGGCGGTCACCTCGTCATCGCCGTCTCCGGCGTGGGACAGGCGCACCAGCTCGAAGGCGGTGGCCACGTCCCCCGCGGCCAGAAGGTCGACGGCGGCCGCCACCCGGTCCTGCTCGGCGAGGCCGAAGGTGAAGCGCCGCCGCAGCAGGATCGGGGAGTCGGGACGGGTGTGGGGGAAGCGCTCCCCCACCTCGCTCCGATGCATCTCGGCGTAGGCCTCGCCGCCGCCGGAGCCGCGGGCGCTCGCTTCGAGCTCTGACAGGCTGGTGCGCTCCGGTACCATGGCCAGCAGCTCGCACAACTGGGCCGTGGTGAGGCCCAGGTTCCCCGGCGTCAGGTCCCGGATCATCTCCACCCGCTCGCGGAAGTCGGGAACCAGGCCCTCCCAGCCGGGGGCGCCGAAGCGCGCCGGCAGCAGCACGTCCCGCAGCAGGTACGTGCCCAGCGGGTAGGCGAGGACGGTCTCCTCCTTGCCGGCCTCGTCGTAGACGCGCGGGACTCCGCTGTCGAGGAGAATGGCCACGTACTCCTCCGGCAGGGGCGCCGAGCCGCAGTTCCGGGCGGGGAAGACGCCGACGCTGACCAGCTGTCCGGACCGGCCCAGGACCATTCCCCCGTGGTCGGCGGTGCCGCCGCGGGTGCCCCGGATCCACTCGGAGGTGCCGACGCCGTCGATGACGTCCTCCCACGAGATGTCGCGGCCCGGCCGCAGGCCGTGGAGCCCGAGGACGGCGAAGGCGGTGGAGATGACCAGGGCGGAAGAGGAGGACATGCCTCCCGAGGGCGAGACGTTGCTGAAGAGGAGGGCGTCCATGCCCGCCGGCCGGCGCCCCCGCAGGCGCAGCCAGCTGTCGAGATAGACGAGCTGCCCCTGGGGCAGGATGCCCCAGCCGTCGTCCATGGCGCTCCCCGTCTCCCGCTCCCGGCGGGTGCCCAGGGCCCCGGCGTAGTCCATCAGGTCCTGGCGCGTGGCCAGCGGCTCGGCGGCGGCCAGGTCCGACAGGCGGAAGCGCACGGGCTCGAAGTCCTGCGCCGCGCCCCCGTCGCCGCGGTAGATGCTGTGGAGCCTGACCCGGTCGTCGTCGCGCGCCGCCGCTACGGTGAGCGTGTCGTGACCGCGCACGGCCAGGCGCAGGCTGGGCATGCCGCCGTAGTCGATGTGCATGCCCATGATGTTCATCTGTCCGGGGCAGCGGCTGATGACCACCCGGCGTCCCTCGCCGCCTTCGGGACAGCGCTCGGCGAAGAGGGAGAGGGCCTCCTGGTAACGGAGACGCCAGGCCTCGGAGTCCTCGCCGTAGAGCCGCTGAAGGTGGCGGCCGAGGGCGGAGCCGCGGTCGTCGAAGGCGCGCCTCCAGTCCCGCAGGGCGGCGCTGAAGGAGGACGGCTGCGAGGCGGCCGGCGCCGTCACCGGACCTCCTCGTGGGCCCGGGTGTACCGCGGGAGGGCCTTCAGGTCCAGATCGCAACCGAGACCCGGCTTCCGAGGGGTCTCCACGTAGCCGTCGACGAACTCGATGGGCTCGACGATGAGGTCGTCCTCGCGGGTCCAGCTGCCGACGAAGTCGGAGGCCATGGTGCAGGCCGGGGCCAGGGCCGCGGCGTGGATGTAGGAGGTGTCGATGATCCCCAGGTCGTTGCCGGAGCCGTGCCAGCAGGGCATGCCGGCAGCGGCGGCGATCTGCGCCAGATCCGGCATCCTCACCGGACCGCTGCCGAGGTTGAAGCAGTCCACGCATCCGGCCTCCAGGGCCCTCAGCATGGCGGCCCCGTCCCCGAGATGCATGGCGATGGGCGCGTCCACCTCCTCGTGGATGCGGACGTAGCCCTCCAGGTCTCTCTTGGGGATCGGGTCCTCGAAGACCTCGACGTTGCCCAGGGCCACGAGCCGGTGGGCCAGCTCGATGGCCTGTTCCGCCGTATGGAACCGCTCGTTGGGGTCGACGGTGACCTTGAAGTCGACGCCGGCAACGTCCCGCATGGCGCGCAGGCGCTCCTCCATGGGCTCGTCCAGCTTGCACTTGATCTTGACCCCGTGGAAGCCCAGCCGCAGGGCGCGCTCCACCGACCGCTTGCCGTCCTCGGGGGTCTGGTGGCCGATCCAGTAGTCGGCGCGCACCCGGGAGCGCACGGCGCCGCCCAGAAGGGCGTGGACGGGCAGTTGCCGGGCGCGGCCCACCAGGTCGAGGACGGCCATCTCGAAAGCGGCATACGCGGGGCCCTGCCGCACGCCGGGCACGCCGCGTTCGCTGCCGTCGAGCACCCGGCCCGCGGGCACGGCAAAGATGTCCCGCGGACAGAGCCGCTCCGGATCGCTGCCGAGGAGGAGCCGGGCCCCCTCCTGCACCTGCTCCAGCGGAGCCCCCCGCCCGGTCTCGCCGATCCCGTGCAGCTCGGTGTCGGTGTTCAGCCGCAGCAGGTGCTTGGGCATCTGGTCCCACCCGGTCTCGGCGACCCACTCGGGACTGTGCACCCGCCCGGGGATGGTCGGCACCACGACGGTCCAGATGTCCACGGAGGTGATCTTCACTTCACACTTCTCCTTCAGGCCTCGCGGGGGCCAGGAGGCGGCCGGCGGCGCAGATGAGGAGGTTGACGCCCAGGCCGACGACGCCGGCGTGGAACCCGTAGAGCTTGCTGTGGCCGGCGGCGGTGAGGCCGAGGGCGACCGCCAGGCCGGCGAGCAGGCCCCAGATGATCACCGAGGTCCGCAGCCGCCGCCAGTACAGCCCGAGGAAGAAGCAGGGCACGATCTGGATGAGGACCTCGAACTTGAGCTCCAGCAGGCGCACCAGGGTCTTCTCGGTGCTGATGGCGATGACCACCAGGACGGCCACCACCACCCAGGAGACGATCTTGCCCACCAGGGTCAGCTCCGACTGCGGCGCCCCCGGCCGGAAGTGGACCTGGTAGATGTCGCGGGTGAACATGGAGGAGATGCTCAGCAGCGCCGAGTCGGCGGTGGACATGAGGGCGGCGAGGGCGGCGGCGAAGATGACCACCACGAGCCAGTACCCCGCCAGGGACTGCTCCATGATCAGGCCGCAGAGGCGCCCGAGGATCTGGTCGGTCTCGACCCCCTCCAGGCCCGGCAGCACGACTCGGCCCGTGAGCCCGCAGAGGAGGGCGATGAGGGTTGTGGTCAGGGGCAGGAAGGCCATCACCGTCAGGGACCGCTTGAGGACGCTCACCGAGCGGCTGGCG
>CAZEHQ010000223.1:0-6897 GCA_964512165.1 uncultured Gemmatimonadaceae bacterium
GGTGCGGCCCCTGGCCAACCCCTTCGTCGGCTCCTCCCACGTGGCCTTCGAGGTCGAGGGCATCGACGCCCTGTACGAAGCCCTGATCGCGGCGGGGTACTCCACCACCAGCCCCCCCGTCGACGTCGAGCGCGGCGGCTACGTGGTGGCCCGCGCCTTCTACGCCCTCGATCCCGACGGCATCACCGTGGAGCTCTTCGAGGAGTACGAGGACCTGGTGCGCCGGTGAGTCCTCCTCTGGCCCTGGTGACCGGCGCCGCGGGAGGCATCGGCCAGGCCACGGTGACGCGGCTCCTCTCGGACGGCCTGCGCGTCATCGCCCTCGACCTCGACGGCGAAGGGCTCGCCCGGCTGGCCGGGGAGGAGGGGGGAGGCGGACTGGCGACCTGCGAGTTCGACCTCACCGACATCGCCGGGACCGGCGACATGCTGCGCGGCCTCGTGGAGCGCCACGGTCCCGTGAAGCGCCTGGTCCTCAACGCCGGGGTCTGGCCCGGCGGACCCATCGTCGACATGAGCGACGAGGTCTGGGACCTCAACCTGGCGGTCAACGTCACCTCGCCCTTCGCCTTCCTGCGGGCCCTGGCGCCGGCCTTGGCCGGCGCCGGCGGCGGCGCCGTGGTCTGCGTCGCCAGCCGCAACGCCTACCGGTCGAGCACCAACAACGCCGCGTACGACGCCTCGAAGGCGGCCCTCGTGGGCCTCATGCGCACCGCCGCCGGGGAGTTCGCCCGCCACCGCATCCGCGTCAACGCCGTCTCTCCGGGGGTGATCTCGACGCCGGCCACCCCCGAGGTGGAGGAGCCCCTGTTCAAGGCGGCCTATCTCAAGCAGATCCCCCTCGACCGCTACGGCACCGCCGGCGACATCGCCGCCGTCATCGCCTTCCTGCTCTCCGACGGCGCCGGCTTCCTCACCGGGCAGGACGTGATCGTCGACGGCGGCCAGATCGCCTGCCAGGACAACGGACGCTTCATGGAGATCCCCGGCCTGCGGGGATGACGGGAGACCCGACGTGCACGAAGAGATCCGCTCGCTTCTCGACTTCAGCGGCCAGGTGGTGCTGGTCACCGGCGCCGGCCGCGGCATCGGCCGCGCCATGGCCGTGACCTTTGCCCGCGCCGGCGCCCGCGTGGCCCTGGCGGCGCGCAGCGCCGATCAGCTGGAGGAGGTGGCCGCGGAGATCGGGTCCGAGGCCGCCCTGGTGCTGCCCACCGACGTGGGCGTCGAGGAGCAGGTACAGGCGGCGGTGCAGCGCATCGTCGACACCTGGGGGCGGCTGGACGTGCTCGTCAACAACGCCGGTCTCATCCAGTTCGCGCCCCTGGAGGAGATCGAGCCCGAGAGCTGGGACCGGGTGATCGCCGCCAACCTCACCGGCCCCTACCTGTGCTGCCGGGCAGCGGCGCCGGTCATGCGGCGTCAGGGCGGGGGCCGGATCGTCAACATCACCTCGGTGAGCGCCCAGACGGGAGGCGTGAGCGGCGGCGTCAACTACACCGCCTCGAAGGGCGGTCTCGAGACCATGACCAAGACCCTGGCGCGCGACCTGGCGCCGGCGGGGGTCACGGTCAACTCCATCTCGCCCGGACAGATCGACGCCGACCCGGAGCTGCTCACCGACGAGCAGCGGGCCCACGTGACCGGGCTGATCCCCCTGGGGCGGCTCGGCGAGCCGGTGGAGATCGCCCACGCGGCGCTGTTCCTCGCCTCGCCCATGGCCGCCTACATCACCGGCGCCACCCTCGACGTCAACGGCGGCATCCTCAAGCGCTGAAGCCGGCCCCTCGGGGCCTCGGCCTCGTCTTCAGTAGGGGTTCTCGGGCGTCGTCAGCGGACACCAGTGCGACGTGAAGAGGTGGTCCATGAGGCCCGCCTCCGCTTCGGGCGAGACCGGCGCCAGGCGCCGCAGGCCGTCGGCGGCGTAGAAGCGGTTGTAGCGGTTCGCGTCCCCCAGCATCTCCACCAGGGCCGGCACCGTCTCCGGCGCAGGACCCGCGGCGCGGCGCAGGGCGATGGCGGCGTTGCGGCGGACGCGGTAGTCCTCGTCGCGGAGGCAGCGGGTGGCGGCCTCCAGCGCGTCGCCGCCCCCATCGGGGAGCCGGCCGAGGGCCTCCAGGGCGTTGCGCCGCACCCACCAGTGCTCGTCGGCGGTGGCCGCGCACAGGGCGGCGGCGTGGGGGGCCGCCGCAGGACCCATGTTGCCCAGGGCCCCCGCCGCCGAGGCCCGCACCAGCCAGTGCTCGTCCCGCAGCAGTCCGGCCGCCGCCTCGTCGCCCCCGGGGGCCAGGGCCAGGGCGTGGGCGGCGGCGGGCGCCGTGGGGTTGGTGCCGTGGGCGTTGTCGGCGGTCTTGGCCGTGGCCAGCTCCTCGGAGGCGGCCGCCTCGCGGCGCAGGCTGTCGGCGAGGAGACCGGGACCCTCTTCGGCGGCAGCCAGGGCGTAGGCGGCGTTGAGGCGCACCGGCTCCGCCTCGTCCTCCAGGGCCTGTGCCAGGGCGGGCACGGCCTCCGCCGCGGCACCCGAGAGGGCGATGCGGTCCGCGGCCCGGGCACGCTCGGCAGGGGAGGCGGAGTCGAGCTGGTCGACCCAGCCCCCGATGGGCTCCTGCGACCCTGCCCCGGGACCGTTGCCGGCCCCCGAGAGCCAGCGCCACACGTCGGAGCAGACGGCGCCGCTCTCCTCCCACGACGGCTGGCCGTTGGCCTCGGAGGCGGCCGGCTCGACGGTGCGCGCGAACTGGAACTTGAGCATGTAGCGCTTGCGGCCGCTGCGGTTGGCGATGGCCCGGTGCCAGCTGTCGAAGTGGACGATGGCCACCGTGCCCGCCTCGCCCAGCAGCGGTTCCTCCCTCTCGATCGCTTTCTGCGGGTCGGGGTCGGAGATCGTGCGGTACCACTGCTGGCCCGGCATGACCCCCGTGGGCCCCATGTCGGCGGTCACGTCCTGAGGATAGTAGAAGGCGAGGACCCAGCGGAAGCGCGGGTGGCGCAGGTTGTGATCGAAGACGTAGCAGTCCTTGTGCCACGACTGGCCCGGGGAGCCGGGCGGGTTCAGGTGGCAGTGGCGGTGGGGGTTCATCACGTACCCGGGGCCGAGGAGGCTCCCCAGGGCGCCGGCCACGGCCGGGTCGTCGAAGACCCGCCGGATCTCCGGCAGCCGCGGCAGCACGTTGTTGCCGGGGTTGCCCTCCTGCTCGAAGACCTCGTCGATGCGCCCGTAGAGGTCGGAGTGGAAGTCGGCCGGCAGGGTGGTGCGCACCGTCAGGCAGCCGTCGGCCACGAAGCGGGCGCGGGCGCTGTCGTCGAGGGTGTATGGGTGGCTGGTCATGGTTCCGTCCGTTCTCGGTATAGTGGTGCCGGGGAGGGGACTCGCACAGGTCATTTAACTACCTGACTTAATGGGACTTATGAATCCGGCCCAGGGCTCTTACCCACGGAATTGCCCACCTCAGAGTGAGGACTCCCCAGGCAGCGTGGTCTCGCCCCTCCCCCTTCGCAGGGAGGCAGGCGCTGGCGGGATCCCCCGAGTGCCTACGGGCCAGTATAGGACCTCACGGGCAGCATAGGAAAGCAATAGGCTGGTAGTGCCTCAGTTTGGAATCGGGGCACCCCGAAAGCCATGAAACGGGCTCGGGAATTGCGGCGTCATAGCGAAGGGGTGGCGGCCACCTGTAGTCCATGTGGCCGCCGGGCGTGGACCAATGGCCTGATTTTCCCCTTTACATTCGTCGGGAGTATGCCTAAAGTATGTGCTCATCCTAAGGTGGGTCCCCATCGTAACCTGTTTCGTTACAGCGGGTTACGCCACCAGGACACCCCCACTCCCCGCCGTTCCATCAGCGGAGGGAGCCCATGCCAGTAGGACCTCAGGGCCAGAGGCGGCCGGCAGATACCAACGCCTGCGCCGTGCACCTCTGCCGGATTGCCACCGGCGAGATCGAAGAAGATGCCCTGTCGGCCCAGCAGGCCGCAAATTCCATCAATGGCCGCGCCGGCGGCAAGGCCCGTGCCAGCATCCTGAGTCCCAAGAGACGGTCGGAGATCGCGCGCAAGGCGGCGCGGGCACGCTGGGTGGGGTGACCGCCTCCAAAGACCTGGCGGCCAACCTCAACGGCCACAGGTTCTCAACCATCCTAGCCGATCCGCCCTGGCGGTTCTCCAATCGAACCGGTAAGGTGGCGCCGGAGCACCGCCGCCTGTCGCGGTATCCCACACTTTCTCTGCAAGAGATTGCAGACCTGCCGGTGGAGCAGTACCTCCGGCCCACGGCTCACTGCTACCTGTGGGTGCCCAATGCGCTTCTACCTGACGGGTTGCAGGTGCTGGAGGCGTGGGGGTTCCAGTACAAGACCAACCTGATCTGGCACAAGGTGCGCAAGGACGGCGGCTCTGACGGTCGCGGAGTGGGCTTCTACTTCCGCAACGTGACGGAGGTCCTGCTGATCGGGGTGCGTGGCCCGAGGGCGCCGACAAGTGAACTACATGGCGGCCCGGAAGCGGGAGCACTCCCGCAAGCCGGCCGAGCAGTATGAGATCATCGAGAGTTGTAGCCCAGGCCCCTACCTGGAGATGTTCGGCCGAGGGGAACGTGACGGCTGGACGATCTGGGGGGATCAGGCGGACGTGGGGTACCGTCCGAACTGGTCCACCTACGCCTACAACTCGGTCACGGCCCCATGACGATCCAGGGGTTGCGGGACCAGGGCTTCGACGTGGACACTCGCAATCACGCCCTCGCCATCCTCGGCAAGGACTTCCCTGAGCCTGTCGCAGAGCTGTGCGAGGCCCTGTCCTCGTTGCAGATCGGGGACGTGGAGCTGGTTCGCGGGGGCGGCGGCGAGGCGCCCTTCACCCAGAGGCTGCGCAGCGAATTCGGAAAGAGGGGCTGGCAGAAGCGGCAGATCCGGATCCGGAAGCAGATCAACGGCAAGACGGCGGGCGAGTTGGTGTCCCATGAGATCGACCACGTGCGTAGCCATGATCGCGGCTCCGTGGCCCTGGAGATCGAGTGGAACAACAAGGACCCCTTCTTCGACCGGGACCTGCAGAACTTCCAACGGCTGCACGCCGAGGGAGCGCTGAGTGTGGGTATCCTGGTGACGCGGGGCCAGAGCCTTCAGGAGGAGTTGCCCCTGATCGTCTGGAACTGCGCCCAGGTCCGAGGCATCGAGAATCTTGAGGGGCTCCGGGACACCTTCGACTACCGTCCCACGGCTCGCCAAAGGAAGCGACTTGAGGGGGTCCCGGAAGAACAGTTCCTTGCAGAGTGGACGAGGTCTTTCGTGGGGGACAAGTTCGGCACCGCGACTACACACTGGGACAAGTTGCAGGAGCGCCTGGACCGGGGCGTCGGCAACCCGTGCCCTCTGCTACTGATTGGGATACCGGCCAAGGCGGTCGTAAGGACTTGAGAGGTAATGGCATCCAGGATGGAGGAAGAAGACGCCGGGCGGCCCTCGATATGGAGCATTCACCCCGACAGCCACCCCCGCTTCGTGGTGGTGTGCGCCGGGACGGGGATAGCCCTTGGAGTCCTTTATCTGGCACAGAGTTGGCCCCCGTGGTACTGGAGTTGGGCGGGGGGCTACGACGTTGCTGTGGATGTGGGCCATATGGGATTGACGGCCGTGTCTCTGGCTTGGACCGCGTTCAACGGGAGAGAGGCCATGAGAATCGCATCGGAGAGCTTCAAGAGGAAGCGCTTCCTCGAAGGCGTTACGGCGGGGGAGGCCGAAGAACGAAAGGCTCTCAAGGATTTCATCGAGAGTCAGGGCGAGTACCTTTCGCCCAAGAAGATCATAGACTTCCTCAACCGGCGAGAAGCGGAAGCACACGGGATCGCCCAAGAAGATGATGAAACCAAAGGGAATGCTATGCTTGACGAATAGCCCTCTGTGCCCTACTTGGCAACCGCCAGGGGCCGACCGGTGCCGGCAGGCCGGTGGCCGAGGCGCTACGAGCGCATCGCCTTCGACAAGCGGTACCTGGCCCCCCAAGGCAGACCCAGGCCGAGTTCGTCTGTCCCGGGGCACCCCCTCCTCGACGCCGTCCTCGATCTCACCTTGGAACGCCACCGTGGCCTGCCTGCAACAGGGGGCAGTGCTGGTGGACGAGCAGGATCCGGCGTGGAGACGCGGGTGCTCTTCACCCTGGACCACGCCATTCCGGGACGGCAGCTCAGGCCCCAGGGGGAGGATCATCTCCCGGCGGATGCTGTACGTGGAGTCGACCGCGGGGATCCATCACTTGGACCACGCCCCCTACCTCGACTACCGGCCCTTGGCCCAGGACGAACCGGCTGCCCAGGAGATCCTGGCCCGCCCCGAGTGCGCCTGGATCACGGGGGACTTGGAGCAGAAGGCGCGCCACGAGGCGATCGCCGACATCGCCGGAGCACGTCTCCGAGGTGCGCGACTGCCGGCTGGCCTGGATCCGCAAGACCCAGGCCGCCGTCCAGGAACGGCTGACCAAGGAGAGCGCCTACTGGGACAACCGGGCCGAGCAGCTCCGGCTCGATGGGCAGGCCGGGGCCCGCCTCAACTCGGGCGAGGCCATCCGGCGCGCCGACGACCTGCAGGAGCGCCTGCGCCAGTGAATGGCGCAACTGGTGTCGGAGCTGCGAGGCTGGCGCAACAAGTCAGACCCGGCAGGCGGAGACGCAGCTGAACCTGCCCCGCCTCGGGGGGCCCTACGTGCTGATGCGCGCCATCCAGGACGGCGTGGCCCAGCTCACCTGGGCAACGGGTGACTTCGCCTTCGCCGAGAGCTACGACGAGTCGGCCGGGAGGTACCGCGGACTGCGAGGCGGTCGTTCCGTCGAGATCCTACCCGAGAGCGCGGGACTGCTCGTCAAGCCGGAGGTGGCTCGCCGGCAACTGGAGGAAGAGACGAATCCTC
>CAZEHQ010000224.1:0-2712 GCA_964512165.1 uncultured Gemmatimonadaceae bacterium
GCCCGAGGAGGTCCCCCATGAGACTGAGATTCGCCGCCATCGCCTTGTGGATCGCCGCCCCCTGCGGACCGGCCGCCGCCGGGATCACCGACGTCGCCCTGATCGACGGCCGGCAGCCCCTCGCCGCCCTGCTGCTGCCGCCGCACCCCCACGAGGACGAGGAGCTGGCCGCGCGCGAGCTGCGGGACCACCTGCGGCGCATGAGCGGCGTCGAGCTGCCCCTGATGGAGGGGGCGGCCCCCGACGGCCTGCTGCCCGTGCGCCTGGGCCTGGAGCTGCGCCCGGAGGCGGAGCCGCTCATCCGGACCCGCAGCGGCGACCGGGCCGCCTTCCTCCTGGAGGTGACGGGCGAAGGGGTAACCCTCGCCGGACTGACGCCCGAGGGAACCCTGTTCGCCGCCTACGAGCTGCTGGAGCAGCTCGGCTGCCGCTGGTACATGCCGGGAGAGCTGGGCACGGTGGTGCCCCGCCGATCGACGGTGACCGCCGTCCTGCAGCGGACCGTGCGCTTCCCCTCCTTCGCCGCCCGCAACCTGCAGGCGGTGACGCGGGCCCTGCCCTGGTACCGCCGGCAGCGCCTCGGCGGCGACTGGTTCCCCGGGGCCCACGGCATCCCCCTCGAGCCTCCAGCCGCGGTGGAGACCGAGCCCGAGCTGTTCGCCCTCGTCGACGGCCGGCGCGTCTCGGGCCAGCTCTGCGTCGGCCATCCCGAGGTCGTGCGCCGGGCCACGGCCGCCGTGATCGACTACTTCGAGGAGCACCCGGAGCGGCCCTGGATCGGACTGGGCCCCGACGACGGCCGGGGGTTCTGCGAGGACGAGCGCTGCCGGGCCCTGGACGGCGGCGAGTGGGACCCCCACGCCGCCGGACCGTCGATGACCGACCGCTACGTCTGGCTCTTCAACCGGATCCTCGAGGGCTTGGAGGAGCGCTTCCCCGACAAGAGGATCGGTTTCTACGCCTACGACTCGTACAAGCTGCCGCCGCGCCGGGTGAAGCCCGATCCCCGCATCGTGCCCGCCTTCGCGCCCATCACCCTGTGCCGCCTCCACGGGCTGGACAACCCGGTCTGCCCCGACCGCTCCTTCTACAAGAGCCTGATGCGGCGCTGGGGCGAGCTGGTGCCGGAGGTCTTCGAGCGCGGCTACTACTTCAACCTCGCCGACCCCGGCTTCCCCTTCAGCAAGGTCCACGCCCTGCGCCAGGAGACCCCCTTCGCCCACGCCGCCGGCATCAGCGGCTGGCGCGTCGAGTGCATGCCGGCGTGGTCCGCGCACACCCCCACCCTCTACGTGGCGGCGCGGCTCATGTGGGACGTCGACACCGACGTGGACACGCTGTTGCGGGAGTTCTACTCCGCCTTCTTCGGGCCCGCCGCCGAGCCCATGGGCGCCTACCTCGCCAGCATCGACCGCGCCTACCGCGACACCGACTGCCACGCCGGCAGCAGCCACTGCCTGCCCCGCGTCTTCGACCGCGCCTGGCGCGGGAAGGCGGCTCTGCTTCTGGCAGAGGCCGCGGCCCTGGCGGAGGGCGTCCACGCCGAGCGCGTGCGCATCTACGCCCTCGCCCACGCCCGCCTGGAGGCGTTCCTCGCCATGCTGGCGTCGCGCGACGCCTTCGACTTCGCCGCCGCCCACGAGCGCCTGCAACAGGTGCGGGCCCTCACCGACACCATGCTCGCCTACCCCCTGGCCGAGAACGCCCACCTGCTGTGGCCGCGCATCGCCCACTCCTACCTCGACCGCTTCTGGAGCCCCGCCGTGGAGCAGGCCCACGAGCGCGCCGTCGAGCGCGGAGAGCTGGTGGCCCCCCTGCCCGAGGTGTGGGACTTCCTCATCGATCCCGCCGGCGTCGGCGAGAGCCTGGGCTGGTTCCGCGGGGGGGAGATCGGCGGCAACTGGCAGCCCCTGCGCACCAGCACCGCCAGCTGGAGCGAGCAGGGCCTGCACTACTACAAGGGAGCGGCCTGGTACCGGACCCAGGTCGAGGTGCCGGCCGCCTGGGAGGGCCGGCGGATCCACCTGTTCTTCGGCAGCGTCGACGAGCAGGCGCGGGTCTGGGTGAACGGCCGGCTGCTCGGCGACAGCCCGGGGCGCAGCTTCATGCCCTTCGAGTTCGACGCCACCGCCGCCCTGCGGGCGGGTGGAGCCAACACCGTGGCCGTGCGCATTGTCAACGAGGAGCTGAACGAGATCGGCACCGGCGGCATCACGGCGCCGGTCATGCTGTGGTCGCCGCGGGAGTGAGGGGCCGGGATCGCTGGAGGGGGCTTACTCGACCTTCGGCAGGCCGCTACGCAGCAGGTGCCTACGGTCCATAGGCTCTGTCGTGAGGACCAACGGCTATCGCTCTTCCTGCACCATCCCCAGTCTTCTCGAAGACGAACCTGAACTGACGGTTCAGTCTCACTGACCAGCAACCAGGGTATTGGCCAAGTGGTTCCAGGTTTCGACCGGGTGACAATTCGCCCGTCCTGAACTCATCGAAGACCTTGACCATCTCTTCTTGCATGCGTGGAGGCAACCGCCGGAACATCTTCTTGAACTTGCTGGTGATCTCAAAGTCGATCTGCACGGATCCCCTCGGTGGAGGCTGCCTATGGGCTCTCTTCCAAGGACTTCATGAATTCCTCTCCTCCTCTGATCCTTCCCACACTCTCGGCCATCCTCCCATCATGCACCAGGATGGTCCAACGTAGATCCTGAAACA
>CAZEHQ010000224.1:2722-6894 GCA_964512165.1 uncultured Gemmatimonadaceae bacterium
CCAGTTCAAGGAAGACTTCGGAGCCGTACTCTCCCTCCCCCCCCTTCTCTTCCAGAATCCTCCGGACGCGGTGTAACTCTTCTCTCTCCTTGTGGAAGTAACCCTCGCCGCGTTCCAATGCCGGTACCCCAGTGTCGTCCGGATCCATTTCCTCATCTTCGGGATACGTGTCGATCGCCTCCCTGAACGTCTTTCGAATATCTGGGATATTGGACAGGTTTGCCGCCCGCAGCTCGAGGCTTCTGGTGTACTCCTTCACCAACAGCTGGTTCTCCTCGTCAGTGATCGACAATGAGGAAGGCTTCGACATCCAGATCATGGTGCCCGTGACATTCCTCACGGCCTCATTGAATCCAATCATCGGCTCTTGCTGCGTAAGCATGACTCTTGACTCCCGGCCCTGCGTATCCAGGCACTCTTCTCAGGTGCGCTTGCGACCGCTCTCCTGTTCACCTCGCGCTACACTTGGCAATATACGGCTTTCGGGCCAATCGGCCTGGCCATGTCGCAAGCAGTTTGCAGCTCCTGGCATTGAGCCCCTACCGCTACCAGTCCACCACGGACCCGTCGTCGGCGTCGTATTCCACGCGGTAGGGGTGGGGATCGCCCACCTGGCCCCTGAGCTTGTCCTCGTCGATGGTGATGCCGAGGCCGGGGCCGGTGGGCAGCGGCCGGTACCCCCCGACGACCGGCGGCAGGGGCTCGGCGAGCAGGTCGAGGTACTCGTGGTCGCCGCCCTCCTGGGCGAGGAAGTTGGGGATGCATGCGGCGATCTGGAGGCTCGCCGCCAGCGAGCAGGGGCCCTGGGGGTTGTGGGGCGCCAGGGGGGTGTAGTACGACTCCGCCATGCCGGCGATGAGGCGCAGCTCGGTGATGCCGCCGGCGTAGCAGACGTCGGGCTGCACGATGGTCGCCGCGCGTTTCTCCAGCACCTCGCGGAAGCCCCACTTGGTGAAGATCCGCTCGCCGGTGGCGACGGGCACGTGGGTCTGGCGCACCAGCTCGGCCATGACGTCGACGTTGAGGGCCTGCACGATCTCCTCGAAGAACCAGGGGTTGTAAGGCTCCAGGGCCTTCATCAGCAGCAGCGCCGTGGGCGGCTGCACGGCGCCGTGGAAGTCGACGCCGATGTCGACGCCGTCGCCGTGCTCGTCGCGCAGGGAGCGGAAGTGCTCGGCGGCGGCCTCGATGGCGCGCGGACCCTCCACGTACTTGTGGGGCGCGCGGGACTCGACGGGGACTCCCGTCTTCATGGCGGTGACGCCGGTCTCGGCGCTGATCGTGCCGTACACGCGCACGCGGTGGCGGGTGGGTCCGCCCAGCAACCGGTACACGGGTACGCCGAAGCACTTGCCGGTGATGTCCCACAGGGCCTGGTCGATGCCGGAGAGGATCGCCGTCTTGATCGGTCCGCCGCGGTAGAAGGCGCCGCGGTGGATCGCCTGCCAGTGATGGGCCACGGGGCGCGGGTCCTTGCCCACGAGGTAGTCGGCGACCTCGAGGGCGCCGGCGGCGCAGGCCCGGGCGTCGTCCTTGAGCATCTCCCCCCAGCCGCTGATGCCGGCGTCGGTGGAGATCTTCACGAAGACCCACGAGTTGCGAAGGATGAAGGTCTCGATCGCCGTGACCGCGATCGACTCGTCCGGGCCCACCGGCCCCTGGCGCAGATCCTGCCGGCCGGTGCCGGCCTCCCTCTCTTCCATTTCGCCCTCCCCAGTCAGCGGCGGCGGTAGCGCACCTCGCGGCCCGTCTCGGCGCTCCGGTAGATCCCCTCGAGGATCTTCGTCACCTTCAGCCCCTCCTCGCCCGTGGCCAGCGGCTTCCGCCGCTCGATGATGCTGTCGACGAACTCGTGGTACGCGGAGGGCGTCGGCTCGGTGCGGTAGTCGAGGCGCTTGGTGAACATGTCGCCGCCCTCGTCGGTGTAGATCTCGGCCTCGTGCCGGCCCGAGTCGCCGAAGCGGTGGACCAGCCCGCCCCGGTCGCCGTAGAGGCAGGTCTCCAGGTGCTCCTGCTTCTGCTGGTTCAGCGCCCAGCTCGCCTCCAGGATCAGGGTGGCGCCGTTGGCGCACTTCACCAGGCCGCAGGCGAGGTCCTCCACGGTGTAGCTCTCCCCCGCCTTGCGCGCGACCTCCGGGGCGATGACGCTGTACGTCGATCCGGTGACGGCCACCGGCTCGGGATAGCCCATCAGCCACAGGGCGAGATCGAGGCGGTGCACGCCCAGGTCGATGAGGGGCCCCCCGCCGGAGCGCTCGCGGTCGGTGAACCAGCCGCCGAGCCCGGGGATGCCGCGGCGGCGGTGCCACACGCTGCGGCCGAAGTAGATCTCGCCCACGGCGCCGGCGTCGACCTGCCCCTTGAGAGCGAAGCTGGCCTCGGTGAAGCGGTAGGAGAAGTTGATCATGAGGTTGCGGCGCGCCCGGCGGGCGGCGGCGTTCATGCGCTCCGCCTCCTTCACCGTCATCGCCATCGGCTTCTCGCACAACACGTGGAGCCCGCGCTTCAGGGCGGCGATGGTCACCGGCGCGTGCAGGTGGTTGGGCAGGGCGACGCTGACCCCGTCGAGGGCCTCGGCATCGAACATCTCTTCCGTGTCGTTGTAGGTGCGCTCCACGCCGAGATCCGCCGCCACCTGCGACAGGCGCCCGGGATCCTGGTCGCAGAGGGCGACGAGATCCGCCTGGCCATGGGAGTGGTACCCGTGGGCGTGCTCCTGCCCATTGCCCAGGCCGATGACGGCCATTCTCACGTTGCGCTTGCGTCGCGCCATAAGCGAACCTCCACTACGACCACGGCCCGGCCCACCGGCTACCTTCGCCGCACCGTCACCGCGCTCAACCACATCCGCTGATCGGTCTGCTGCTTCTCGTCCCGCCTGCAGTAGTAGCAGTGCATCGCCGCCCTTTCGGAATCGCTGCGGTTGAGGGTGCCGCCGTGCCACAGGTGCGAGTTGAAGACCACCACCGTACCCGCCGGCCCCCGCAGCTCCACCTGGCCGGGATGGTCGGCCGTGGGGTCCTCCATCGCCTCGCGGGGCAGCTGCCGGCTGCGATGGGAGCCCGGCACCACCCGCGTCGCCCCGTTCTCCGCGGTGAAGTCGGTGATCAGCCAGATCGAGTTGCAGACGCGGTAGTCGCCGGGGACGACACCTTCGCCCCAGTCGGCGTGCAGGCCCTGCAGCCCCTCTCCCGGCAGAGCGGCGCGGGCGTTGAGGGAGGAGAGCCGGAACCGCGGCCCGAGGACGTGGCGGATCGCCGCCAGCAGCCGCGGCTCGGTGATACACTTCTCGAAGACGGGGTCCTTGTCGATGAGGTTGGAGAGCCGCACCGTGCCCTCCTCCTGGTGCACCTCCAGGCCGGCCTGCTCCCCTTCCTCCGCGGCCAGCTCCTGCAGCCGCCGGCGCCAGGCCGCCGCCTCCGCCGTCGTCAGGATCCCGGGCAGCGGCAGGTAGCCCTGCTCGTCGAGGAACTCCCGTTCCTCTGCCGTCAGCACACCGTCGTGGACGCCCAGGCTCTCCAGGGCCTCGAGGATGGTCATCGTTCGCCTCGCTGGTGGTTGGTACCGACGCGGAGGAGCTTCCATCCGAGCGTGGGAAGTGTCAGTTGCATGGCGCCGTCCTGCAACGGAATGGCCTCGCCGTCGAGGGCATCGGCCGCACCGGCGGCCGGCGTCAGCCCCAGTCGATCCAGGTTCAGCTCCACCGTCACCGTCCGCTGCTCCCCGTCCATGTTGGAGACCACGGCGAGGAGCCCGTTCTCCGGGTGGCGGTAGAGGCTTGCGTGAGCGTTGGCGGGGGAGACGCGCGCCACATTTCCGTTGCTCCAGTAGGGCAGCCATTCCGCCTTCTTGCGGCCGAATGTGTCCATGACGCGCCAGATGGAGGCCGCCAGGTCGAGCTGCTCGTCCGGGTAGTGGGGGCGGACGGGGACGTCGTGGAGGAGGGTGAAGGCCCAGGCCTGCTCGTAGGTGTAGGCGGCGCCGGCGTGGAGGAACTCGGCCGGCACCCCCCACTGGCGGCCCATGAACTCGGCGCGGAAGGCGTCGAGGGGCAGCAGTTCGGCCACGTCGACGCCGCTGCCAACGCCCTGGAACTGCTCGCCGTCCCAGTAGCTGGTGGCCCAGCCCAGGGTGGGCATGGTCATGCACGTGGAGTTGTGGACGTTCACGTG
>CAZEHQ010000225.1:0-6870 GCA_964512165.1 uncultured Gemmatimonadaceae bacterium
CCGCATCACCGCGCAGCGCATGGCCGCGGCCTGGTCGGCGATCCCTCACGTGACCCAGCACGACCACGCCGACATCACCGGGCTGGAGGCCTGGCGCAAGGGCTACGCTCCCCAGGTGGAGAAGGCCGGCGCCAAGCTGACGCCCACGGCGCTCCTCCTCAAGGTGGCGGCCTCGGCCCTGCGCGCCTTCCCCACCTTCAACGCCAGCATCGACATGGCCGGCGAGCAGATCATCTTCAAGAGCTACGTGCACATCGGCGTCGCCGTGGACACGCCCCGGGGGCTGCTGGTGCCGGTGATCCGCGACGTCGACCGCAAGTCGGTGACCGAGATCTCCCTCGAGCTGGGGGAGATGGCGGAGCGGACCCGCACCGGCAAGGTGGCGGTGGCCGACCTCGAGGGCGGCACCTTCACGGTGAGCAACCTCGGCGGCCTGGGGGGCACCGCCTTCACGCCGATCGTCAACGCCCCGGAGGTGGCCATCCTCGGCGCCGCCCGCAGCCGCACCGAGCCCGTCTACGTCGACGGCGAGCTGCAGCCGCGCCTGATCCTGCCCCTCTCCCTGTCCTACGACCACCGGCTGATCGACGGCGCCGACGGGGTCCGCTTCCTGCGCTACCTCTGCCAGGGGCTGGAGAACCCCTGGTTCCTCGCCTTCGAGGGCTGACTCATGGCCGAGCGCACTCAAGTCGCCGTCATCGGCGCCGGACCCGGCGGCTACGTGGCCGCCTTCCGCGCCGCCGACCTGGGTCTCCAGGTCACCCTCGTCGACCCGGAGGAGCGCCCCGGCGGCGTCTGCCTCTACCGCGGCTGCATCCCGTCGAAGGCGCTGCTGCACGTGGGCAAGCTCCTTTCCGAGGCCCGCGACGCGGAGGAGTGGGGGGTCTCCTTCGGGGAGCCGCGCATCGACCTGGAGAAGCTGCGCGCCCACCGCGACCGGGTGGTGGCCAACATGTCCGGCGGCCTCGGCCAGCTTTCCAGGGGCCGCGGCGTGACCCTGGTGCGCGGCCTCGCCCGCCTCACGGGTCCGCAGTCGTTGCGGGTCGAAGCCGCCGACGGCGGGTCCCGCGAGATCGGCTTCGAGCACGCCGTGCTGGCCACGGGATCGCGGCCCATCGCGCTGCCCGCTTTCGACGACGGCAGCGACCGCGTCATGGACTCCACCGGGGCCCTGGAGCTGACCGACGTGCCCGGGCGCCTGCTCGTGGTGGGCGGCGGCATCATCGGCCTCGAGCTCGGCCAGGTCTACGCGGCCCTGGGCTCGCGGGTGACGGTGGTGGAGATGACCGACGGCCTCGTCCCCGGCGCCGACCGCGACCTCGTGAGGGTTCTGCACAAACGGCTCGAGGACCAGTTCGAGGCGATCCACCTCGGCAGCGCGGTGACCGCGGCGGCGGAGACCGCCGAGGGCCTCGCCGTGACCTGGGAGCCGACGGCCGCAGGGGCTGCCGAGACGCGGACCTTCGACGGCGTCCTGCAGTCGGTTGGCCGGCGCCCGAACACCGAGGACATCGGCCTGGAGAACACCGGTGTCGCCCTCGACCCGAAGGGGTTCGTCGAGGTCGACGCCCAGCGCCGCACGGCGGAGCCGTCGATCTTCGCCGTGGGCGACGTCATCGGCTCGGCCCTGGCCCACACCGCCTCCCACGAGGGCACGATCGCCGCCGACGTCATCGCCGGCCGGCGCGCCGCCTTCGAGCCCAACGCCATCCCGAGCGTCGTCTACACCGACCCGGAGATCGCCTGGTGCGGCCTCACCGAGACCGAGGCCCAGGCCCGGGACCTCGACGTGTCGATCTCGCGGTTCCCCTGGTCCGCTTCGGGCCGCGCCATCACCCTCGGCCGCAGCGACGGGGTCACCAAGCTCCTCGTCGAGCCCGCCACCGAGCGCATCCTGGGAGTCGGCGTGGCCGGCCCCGGCGCCGGCGAGCTGATCGCCGAGGGCGTGCTGGCCGTGGAGATGGCCGCCGTGGTGCAGGACCTGGCCCTCTCCATCCATCCCCACCCCACCCTCTCCGAGACCCTGATGGAGGCGGCCGAGGCCTACCACGGGCTCAGCTCCCACATCATCGCTCCCAAACGACCATAGACGCCGGCCGCGGTTGCCGGCTGCCGGAGCCCCTGGTTATCTTGTGTGGACTCCCCGCCCGGCCCCGCTCAACACCACACTCCAGCTGCCGTCCCGCCCATGTCCGTCAAGCTCCGTCAGGTGCTCGGGTCCGCCGTTCTGGCCGGACTCCTGCTGCTGCCCTTCGCCGCCGGGCTCTACAGAGAGAGCCCGCCGCCGCCGCAGCAGCAGCCGCCTCCACTTCCGGCCCTGACGGCGCCCACCGAGGTGGTGGTCCTCATCCGCCGCCACCGCTACGAGGAAGCCTACGCCTCCCTTCGCAGGTCCGGCCCCCCGGCGGACCCTGCCCCCGCCACCCTCTACCAGTTCCGCCTGGCCGTGTGCGAGCGCGCCCTGGGGATGGCCGACAGCGCCCATGCGCGCCTGCTGCGCCTCGAAGGCCGGCGCCCCGAGATCGAGGCCTACCGCCGTCTGTGGCTGGCCCACACCCTGCAGTCGCTGGACCGGCGGGAGGAGGCGATCGCAGCCTATGAGGCGCTGCTCGTGAATGACGGCAACGAGGCCGTGGCCGACTCCGCCCGTCTCTACCTGGCCCGGCTCTTCGTGGCCGGAGGGGACCACCGCAAGGCCCTCGCCCTCTACCGCGCCCAGCGCGCCGCCACGGGTCCCACGGCGCCGCTGCTGCACAGCATCGCCGAGGGGCTGAAGCGCAGCGGCGACGAGGCGGGGCACCGCGAGACCCTGATGGAGCTGATGGAGCGCTACGCCGCCAGCCGCATGGCCCTCCGGGTGGCGTCGCGCTTTCGGCCGCGCACCATCCAGGAGCGTTATACCCGGGCCCAGGTCTACGCCCGCCACGGGGACGACCGCGCCATCTCCGACCTGCAGCAGGTGGTCCGCAACGCCCCGGGCCACGACCTGGCCCCCCACGCCGCCTACGCCCTCGGCCGCGCCCTCGGGCGCTCCGGACAGTTCGACCGCGCGCGGGCGACCTACAGGCGCCTGTACGACGACCACGGCTGGGCCCCCGCCCTCTACCGGATCGCCGGACTCGACGTCCGCGCCGGCCGCGACCAGGAGGCGATCGAGGCCTACGTGGACCTCTCGCGGAAGCACCCGCGCCACCCCCTCGCCGACGACGCCCTGTGGCAGGCCGCCAAGGCCGCCGAGCGCAAGGGCCACTTCGAGCGCGCCGGCAGCATCCACGCCGAGCTGGCCAGTCGGTTCCCCTCGAGCGAGCACGCCGAGGACGCCTCCTGGGGGGCCGGGTTCAGCCTCTACTGCCGGGAGCGGTTCGAGGAGGCCGCCGCCGGGTTCGCCGAGCTGAGCCGCAAGGCCCGCCAGCCGCACCTGGTCGACCAGAGCCTCTACTGGGCCGGCAAGAGCGCCTGGCGCCTGGGGCAAAAGGAGGAGGCCGGCGGCCACTTCACCGACGCGGCCCTCGGCTTTCCGCGCTCGTACTACTCGGCGCGCGCCGTGAGCCTCGGCTACGGCGAGGCCCGCCTGCCGGCCCCGGTCCTGGTGTCGAAGGCCCCGGCCCCCGGCGTCCTGCGGGAGGTCGATCACCTGCGGCGGGCCCTGTCCCTCGGCGAGCTGGGCCTGGCCTCCACCGCCGAGCGCGAGCTGCGGCTGGCGGAGCGGGCCAACGAGGGAGAGAGGGGGGCCCTGCGGGTCCTGCGGGAGGCCTACGAGTCGCTTGGGCTGCACACGCGCGCCATGCAGCTGACGGCGCGCATCGGCGACGGCGGCGGCAACACCACCCGCCTCTATCCGAGCTACTACTGGGAGGAGGTCGAGGCCGCCTCGAAGAAGGCCGAGGTCGACCCCTTCCTGGTGCTGTCGGTGATCCGCCAGGAGAGCTTCTTCAACGAGTCCGCCGTCTCCCGGGCCGGCGCCGTGGGCCTGATGCAGATCATGCCCAAGACGGGGCGCAAGCTCGCCCGCCGCTTCGGCCTGCCGTTCCAGCGGCGCCACCTCTTCGACCCCGGACTGTCGATCCAGCTCGGCACCCGCTACCTGGCCGACCAGATGCGCGCCTTCGAGGACGCCGGCGGCGGCGGGCTCCGGTTCCAGCTCGGGCTGGCCGCCTACAACGCCGGACCTCACGTGGCCAGGCGCTGGGTGGAGCGCTTCCCCCTCGAGGACGAGGACGTCTTCGTGGAGCGCATCCCGTACCGCGAGACCCGGCTCTACGTGAAGAAGGTCCTCAAGAGCTACACCATCTACAAGGCTCTCCACCGGAGCCGGGACGCCTCCAGAGCATGATCCCCTCCCCTTCCGATCCGCAGAAACCCGACCCCGGCCGCCGGGCCCGCCTCGCGGAGGACATCTTCATCCTCCTGTGCATCCTCAGCCTGTGGCCGGTGATCTTCGGTTGGCGCCACCCCGCCTTCGAGGCCCTGCTCTACGCGGCCCTGGCGGGCCTGGTGGTCATCCTCATCCGGCGCGTGCGCCGCTTCACCCAGGCCCGCCGCGAGGCCGACGGCGACTGATCCTCAGAACCACTTCCCCGCCGCGTAGATCCCCCCCAGAAGCAGAACCACGAAGAGCATCGCCAGCAGGTCGAAGCGGCGGTCGATGAAGTCGCGCACCGGCTCGCCGTACCTCCACAGCAGCCCGGCCACCAGGAAGAACCGCGCCGACCGGCTCACCAGCGAAGCGCTGACGAAGACCGGGAAGGAGATGTCGAAGGCCCCGGCCGAGATGGTGATCACCTTGTAGGGCAGGGGCGTGAAGCCGGCGGTGAAGACCACCCAGAACCCCCAGCTCTCGTACTGGGCCTGCACGCGCTCGAACTTCTCCACGGTGAAGCCCGGCACGCGGTCGAAGAAGAACTGCGCCACCTGGGACAGCTCCCCCGGCCCCGACCACCACAGCCAGTGGCCGATGCCGTACCCGGCGACGCCCCCGAGGACGGAGGCGGCCGAGGCGATGAGGGCGAAGCGCCAGGCCCGGCTGCGGGCGCCCAGGACCATGGCGATGAGGAAGGCGTCGGGGGGGATGGGGAAGACCGAGGACTCGAAGAAGGCCCAGAGGAACAGGACGAGGCCGCCGTAGGGCGTCCCGGACCAGCCCAGAAGGCCGTCGTAGAGGCGCCGCAGAGGCCACCGCCTCGAGCCCTGCTCAGCCATCGAGCCAGCCCTCCGTGCGGAAGTGCCCGCGGCGGCGCCCCTCCCAGCCGAGGCGGGCGATGATCTTGCGGTCCGCCCCGGGCATGGGGTAGCCCTCGAGGCCGCCCGGCGACACCCAGGCCCAGTCGGCGCAGCCGATGGCCCGCACCCGGCCGCCGAGGCAGCGGGCGGCGAAGGCGTGGAGCCGGATCGAGCGGTGCGAGTAGTCGTGGTCGACCACCGTCAGCGGGCGCTCCACCTCGATGTCGACGGCCAGCTCCTCCCGGACCTCCCGGCGCAGGCACTCCGGCAGGCTCTCCCCCGGTTCCTGCTTGCCGCCGGGGAACTCCCACATCCCCGCGAGCATGCCGCCGGGCGGGCGCTGCGCCAGCAGCAGCCGGTTCCCCCGCCGGATCAGTCCCGCCGACACCTCCAGGTGGGGCCGGGGCCGGCGTTCCGGCCGCACCGGCAGCACCGACGGGTCGTCCAACTCGGCGCGGGCCTGGCAGTGGTCGGCCCAGGGGCAGTCGCCGCAGCGCGGGCTCGACGCTCTGCAGACGCGGCCGCCGAGCTCCATCAGGGCCTGGTTGAACTCCCCCGGGCGGGACCTCGGCATGAGCGCCTCGCCGGCGGCGATGAGCCGCGCCCGCACGGGGGCGCGCCGCGGGTCGTCCTCGACGCGCAGGAGCCGGCACAGGAGGCGGGTCACGTTGCCGTCGAGGACGGGGTGGGGCCGGTCGAAGGCGATGGAGCTGACCGCCGCCGCCGTGTACGGCCCGACGCCGGGCAGGTCCAGCAGGCCGTCGTAGCTGTCGGGCAGCCGGCCGCCGTGCTCGCCGGCGACGGCGCGCGCCGCCCGGTGCAGGTTGCGGGCCCGGGAGTAGTAGCCCATCCCCTCCCACGCCTTGAGGACCTCGCCTTCGCCGGCGGCGGCCAGGGCCTCCACCGTCGGGAAGCGCGCCAGAAAGCGCTCGTAGTAGCCGCGCGCCGTCTCCACCCGGGTCTGCTGCAGCATCACCTCCGAGACCCAGACCGCGTACGGGTCCGCCGTGCGGCGCCAGGGCAGGTCGCGGCGGTGGCGGCGGTACCACGCCAGCAGCCGGCGCCTCATGCCGGCGCGCCAGCGGGCATCGCCGAGGCGGTCCTCGGTCACCGGACCTCCGCTCCCAGCCGATCCGCCGGCAGCGGCGGGGTACCGTCGGGGGCGGGCATCTTCCAGCCGGTCCGGCGTCACCGGTCCGCTCCCAGGCGACCGGCGGGCAGGGGCGGGGAGCCGTCGAGGCCGGCTTGGCCGCTGGCCGCCACCAGGGCGTTGAGGACCGCTTCCTCGCAGCTCTCGGCGGCGGCGGCGAACAGCTCCGGCAGCGCACCTTCGGCAGTGGCGGCCGCCGTCACCGCTCCCGGGCCGGCCGGGGTGTCGTCCCGCAGCGCCGTGGTGGACAGGGCGAGGATGGTGCCGCCGGAGGTGTGCTCGTCGAGCAGCCCCACCCGCACAAGGCCGAAGGAGGCCCGCTGCGCCAGGCGGTCGAGCTGGACCGGCAGCAGGGGGGCGTCGGTGGCGACCACGGCGGCGAAGGTGCGGCGCCGCTCCGGCGCCAGGGGGGCCAGCCCAAGCCGCGGGCCGACGCGCTCGCCGTCGACGGTCAGGCCTCCCGGCTCGCCGCCATTGGCGGCCAGCAGGACCCCCGTCAC
>CAZEHQ010000226.1:0-6839 GCA_964512165.1 uncultured Gemmatimonadaceae bacterium
CTGCTGCGGGGTGAACCAGCGGCCTCCGAGCGCCGACCGCTGGCGGTCGATCCGGTCCCGTTGCTCGGCGGCCTCGCCGATCTCGGACCAGGCGCCCCAGGCGATCGCCTGTCCGGGCAGCCCCAGGGCGCGGCGGTGAGCGGCGAGCTGATCCAGGAACGCATTCGCCGCGGCGTGATTCGCCTGGCCCGGGTTGCCCATGACTCCGACGCGGCTCGAGAACAGGATGAAGAGATCCAGGTCGCGGTCGGCCGTCGCCCGGTGCAGGTGCCAGCCGCCGAGGATCTTCGGCCAGAGCACTCTCTCGAACCGGTCCCAGCTCTGGTTGGTGAGGGCGCCGTCGGACAGCACGCCGACGCTGTGGATCACGCCCCCGAGGGGCGGCAGGGCCGCATCGATGCGCGCCAGCATCTCATCGATGGCGGAGGAGTCTGTCACGTCGGCGAGCTCCACCTGCACCGTCACGCCGCGCTCCCTCAGCGCGCGGATCGTCTCCTCCGCCTCGGCATCCGGCGCCCGTCGTCCGTTCAGAACGATGGCCCCGGCTCCGTGGTCCGCGAGCCAGCCGGCCACGGCGCAGCCGATTCCGCCCAGGCCGCCGGTCACCAGGTAGGTGCGGTCTTTCCGCAGACGTCCTCTCGTGAGCGGCGGTGGCGTCACCACGATCTTCCCGAGGTGGCGGGCGGAGCGCATGAAGCTCAGGGCGGCCCCGGCCTCGGCGAGGGGCCACCTGCTGTGGACGATCGGCTTCAGCTCTCCCGCCGAGAGGCGCTCCATCACCCCCCGCAGGACCCTGCCCACCCAGGCGGGGTCGGTCTTCTTCAGGACATCCAGCTCCAGGATGGAGTAGGCCACGTCGGGCCGCACGGCCGCCATCTCCTCCTCGCTCAGGATGTCCCGCCGGGCCATCTCCACGAAGCGGCCGCCCTGCCTGAGGCAGGAGAGGCTGGCCTCGATGAAGCCCTCGCCCGTCAGGCTGTTGAGCACCACGTCCACCCCCGCGCCTTCCGTGGCTTCGAGGATCTCCTCGCCGAACCCCGTCTGCCGGCTGTCGAAGATCTGCTCCACGCCCAGCGACCGGAGGTAGGGCTGCTTCGGGGCGCTGGCCGTGGCGAAGACCTCCGCCCCCGCGGCCTGCACCAGCTGGATCGCCGCCAGGCCGACGCCGCCGGCGCCGGCGTGAATCAGCACCCGCTCGCCGGCCTCGAGCCCCGAGAGCTCGAAGGAGAGCGCCGCGGAGACGAAGGCGCTCGGCACCGTGGCGAGTCCGGTGAGCGGGAATCCGGACGGCGCCGGCGCCACCAGCTCCTCCCGGGTGACCATCTGCGCTCCGAAGGCGCCGAAACCCAGTCCGACCACGAGATCGCCCATGGAGACGGTCGACACCTCGGAGCCCACCTCGAGGATGCGGCCGCACATCTCCCGGCCCAGCAGCCCCTCCTCGATGAAGCCGAGGGACCGGAAGACGTCCCAGAAGTTGAGCCCCGCCGCCTCGACGGCGACACGGACTTCCCGCGGCTCGAGAGCACGCGCCGGCAGCGGCTGGACGCAGGGTCTGTCGAAGACGCCGGACGGGTCCGGAGCCAGCACCCAGTCCGGCTCCTCCGGCAGAGAGAGCCGCTCAGCTTCGGCGCCTGCTCGCACCAGGCGCGCCACCCGGCGGCGGCCGGCGCGGTAGGCGATGTGGTTCTCCGAATCGGGATACAGCAGCTCGTTGACCAGATCGGGCGCCGGCGCCATCTCGCCGGGATCCAGGTCGATCATCCTCGGCTGCAGGTGGGCCGCTTCCCGGGCCACGGCCTTGCCGAAGCCCCAGAGGGCCGCGCCGGCGAGCTCGCCGGCGCGCTCCCGCTCCAGGACCTGCGCCCCCCGGGTGATCATCCAGACGCCGTTGGCGGGGACCAGGTCGGAGTCGGCGAGGCCCTGCACCAGCGCGAGGGCGCTCCCCGCCGCGCGCTTCACGCTCTCCGCGATCTCCCCGGTCGTGGCCTGCTCGCCGTGGCCGTCCAGGGCCGCCAGATGGACGACGCCGGCGAGAGGTGCGTCGGCGGGAAGACCGGCCAGGAGCGCCCGCCAGGACTCGCGCTGATCGGTCTCGACGGCGGTCTGGAAGACCCCGGGAGCGGCCGTTGCCGGCTTGCCGTCCGCCGGGCCATCACCGCCGGCCAAGAGGACGGTCTGGTTGCGCGCCGCCAGATCGGCTGCCAGCTTCGCCGCCAGCCCCCCCTGGTCCGCCGCCAGGATCCACACCCCCTTCGGCTCCGCCACCTCCGCCGGCCCCTGGGCGACGATCACACCCTTGTCCGGCGTCCGCGAGGCGCCGGACTCGTCCGGTCCGAGGACCTCCGCGCCTTCGAAGCCGGCGTCGCCGAGGGCCTGGCGCCACACGGCGGGACTCGCGAGGGCGTGGTGCGGGCGGTAGTCGTCGGCGAACCGCCACCAGCCGTCCAGCTGGCCGAAGGTCAGGTCCATCCAGCCCAGGCCGCTGAGGTTCTCGAGGGCGATCAGCTGTCCGGACGGCGCCAGGAGGTCCCGGCAGTGGCCCAGCGTCTCCGGCAGGGAGCGCGTCGCGTGCAGAACGTTTGAGGCGATCAGCAGGTCGTAGCCATGGGAGTCGAAGCCCTGCTCGATCGGGTCCTTCTCGATATCGAGGGGACGGTACTCGATGGACCCGCCGCCATCGCCGAAGCGCGCCTCCGCCTCGGCGAAGAAGCCCGCGGAGATGTCCGTGTAGACGTAGTCGAACCGCCCTTCGGGAAGCTCCGGCAGCACCGAAGCGGTGGCCGACCCCGTTCCCGCTCCGACCTCGACCACCCTCAGGCGCCGGCCCTCGGGCAGTGCGGCCACCAGCGCCCGCACCGCCTCGGCCAGCATCCGGTTCGCCGCGCGCGCCACCGGCGCCTTCAGGTACAGGTCGGCAGCGGTCGGCTCTCCGCTGCTGAACAGGAGCGTCAGGGGATCCTCGTTGCCGCGAAGCACATCGGCCAGGGCGGCGCCCGAGCGGCGGAAGAGCCCGATCTCGGTGAGTCCGTGAGGCTGCTCATCGGCAAGCCGGGAGGCGAAGGCTTCGAGATCTCCCGGCATCTCCTCCGGCAGTGGATCCCCGGGCCCCAGGACCACGGCGAAACCGTCGCCGGCCTCCTCCAGCACCCCCGATCTGACAAGCATTTCGAGCATCCGGCGGAAGAGCCGCCCGTGCTCCGGGATGACCTCGAGCTGCGGACGCAGGTCCTCGGGGTCCACGACCGCGCCGGGCCTGCGCTCCCAACCCAGCTCTTCCAGGGTCGCCAGGGCGCGGGACCAGGACCATCTCTCCAGGTCCGCCAGCAGGGCGTCGCGGTCTCCGGGATCGACACCCGCGTCCGTCAGGTATCCGGCGAAGGACTGGGAGCCGGCCGCCACGGCAGCGGGACTCGGGAAGAACTCGGCGTGTGTCATTCCGGGGGGAAGGCCGTGCTCGCGCCATACCACCTCGTAGAGGAGATCCTTCACCCCTTCGACAGCCGAGAGCAGGGCCTCCGGCGTCGCCCGTTTGACCGTGTACCCGCTGATGCCGCCAAGGGGCGTACCGTTCGGATCGTAGATGCGCAGCTCGCCGCTCAGGACCTCGGCGGGCTCCCCCGGCCCGGTCTCGGCGTCGATCGAGGCGTCACTCAGGCGCACGTGGCAGACGACCCGGTCGGGCAGCCGCCCGGCCAGCCACAGCCGCTCCCAACCGAAGGGCAGGTACGTGGCCCCGCCCTCGGCGCCCGCCAGGTTGCGCGCCGCGCCCACGACCTGGAAGCAGCCGTCCAGCACGAGCGGATGGATATCGAGGCCGTGGCGGCTCAGGGCTTCGGGCAGGGAGACCTCTCCCAGCGCCTCGCCCGGCCGCGACCAGACCCTGCCGAGGGTGCGGAAGGACGGACCGAGATCGACGCCGGTGCTCGCCCTGTGGCGGTAGTAGCCCGCCACGTCCACCGGCGCCAGGCCGGCCTTCAAGCCCTCCAGGTCAACGCGCCCGCCAGCTTCCGGCACGGGGGACCCCGACGACACGCGGCCTTCGACGTGGACCGTCCACTCCCCTTCGCTCCCCTTGCTGAAGATCTGGACGCCGCGAGACGACGCCTGCTCGGAGGCGTCCAGCACGACCTGCATCTTGCGGCCTTCTTCACCCGTCTCGTCGTCCTCCTCCTCCTCGAAGACCAGCGGGTTGTGGAGTTGCAGGTCCTCCACGACCACCGGCCCGACCCCCTCGGCGAGCGCCGCCGACGCCGCCATGGCGCCGTAGAGCGCTCCCGGCGCAACGATGCGGCCGAAGACCTTGTGGTCGTTCATCCACGCCGGATCGGAGGGGAACACCTCCGTCTCGAAGGTGAGCTCGCCGCGGGCGGACTCGTGGCGGACGCCAAGCAAGGGGTGGCCGGAATCGCGGCCCTGGCGCCTGGGCGCCTGGACCCAGTGACGCTCGCGCTGGAAGGGATAGCCCGGCAGGGAGATCCGCCGCCGTCTCTCCCCCGCGAAGAGCCCCGCAAAGCGAAGCGGGAGCCCCGCCTGGTACGCCTCCGCGGCGGCCCCCAGGAAACCGTCGGCATCGCCTCGCGATCCCTCTTCGTCACTCGACGGCGGGCTGAGGCTGGAAAGCACCACCGGGGCCCGTGTACCCGGCGCCTCCGGCCAGGCCGAGGCTGCCATGGGAGCCAGCACCGATCGCGGGCCGATCTCCAGGACCGCGTCCACCCCGAGATCGGCGAGCGTCGCCACCCCCTGAGCAAAGGCCACCGGCTCCCGGGCATGCCGCCTCCAGTAGCCCCCGTCCTGCGCCTGGCCCGGCTCCACGACCCGGCCCGTCAGATTGCTGACCACGGCCAGGGCGGGTGGCTGGATCGCCACGCCGTCGAAGAACGCCTCCAACTCGTCCAGGATGGGGTCGACCAGAACGCTGTGGAAGGCCTTGGTGGTGTTCAGGCGCCTGATCCGCACTCCCTCCTGCTCGAAGTGCCGGGAGATCGCTTCGATTCCCGCAACCGGCCCGCTGACCACCTGGTGGCTGCCGTTGTATCCCGAGATGCCCAGGCTGGCGCCGGGAGCCGCCGCGTTCACCGCCTCCACCGCCGGGGCCACGCGCTCGGCCGGTGCGAAGACCGCGGCCATGGCGCCTTCGTCCATCTGCGACATCAGCCGGCCCCGCTCGGCGGCGAACCGCATCCCGTCCTCGAGGCTGAAGACGCCCGCCGCCTGCGACGCCGCGAGCTCTCCGATGCTGTGTCCCACGACCACGTCGGGTCGCACGCCGATGCTCGACCAGAGCGCCGTCAGCGCGCACTCCAGCGTGTAGAGGGCGGGCTGCTCCCAGGCCGTATCGCCGAGCTCCCCCTCGCCTGAATCCCTGCCGAAGATCACGTCCAGGAGAGATGCACCCCGTTCCTCCCGGAAGACCGTCTCGCAACGGTCGAGAACCGTCCGCGCCACAGGCTCTGTCTCGTAGAGCGCCCGTCCCATGCCGACCCACTGGCTTCCCTGTCCGGTGTAGACGAAGGCGATGCTGGTCGGCGTCTGCGCCGCAGGACCCGGGGTGGACTCCGCCAATGCGGCAACGCCCTCGCGCAGGGCCTCGAGATCGCTGAATACGACGCCGGCCCGGTGCGCGAAATGACTCCGGCCCACGCCAGCCGTCCACGCCATGTCCGCGAGGATCTCCTCACCCTCGGAAGCAGGTTCGGCGGCGCCCTCGTCGAGCCGGGACAGGTACTGCTTCGCCAGGTCACGGAGCGCCCCATCGGACTTCGCCGACAGCGGCAGGAGACGGGTCCGGCGGGGCTGGACCTCCGGGTCCGTCGGCAGATCCGCCATGGCTGCCGGTACCTGGACCGACACCGCCCGCGCGGCGCCCACGGCCCACCCGCCATCGGCGGGCGTGCGGTCCGGGTCGCTGTGCTCCTCCACCACGAGGTGGGCGTTCGTCCCGGAGATGCCGAAGGAGTTCACCCCGGCGACGCGCGGCCATCCGCGGTCCGGCCAGTCCATCATTTCCGAGGTCACCTGGACCGGCAGCCGGTCCCAGTCGAGACTCGGTTCGGGATCCCGGAAATGGAGGTGCTTCGGGATCACCCCGCGTTTCAGCACCAGGGCCGCCTTGATCAGTCCGGCCACGCCGGCGGCCGACTCCAGGTGGCCGACGTTGGTCTTCACCGAGCCCATCAGCAGCGGGTGACCCGGTTCGCGCCCCCTGCCGTAGACGGCTGTCACGGCGTTGATCTCGATCGGGTCGCCCACCGTCGTTCCGGTCCCGTGCGCCTCCAGGTAGTCCACCTGCCCAGGCGGGATGCCGGCCTCCGAAAGGGCCGCATCCATCACCTGTTCGAGGGCGGGTGTGTTCGGAACCGTGAGTCCGGTGCTGGCGCCGCCGTTGTTCACCGCCGCGCCCCGGATCACGGCCCAGATCCGGTCGCCGTCCGCCTCGGCCTCGCTCAGCCGTTTCAGGACCACGACCCCGCAGCCCTCGCCCCGTACGTACCCGTTCGCGGAGGCATCGAAGGTCTTGCACTGCCCGTCGGGGGAGAGCATCATCGAGTCGGCGCGCAGCTCGTAGATGCGGCCGTTCAGGAGGGCTTGCACGCCGCCGGCGATGGCCAGATCGGCCTTGCCCTGCTGCAGGTCCGCCACCGCGTCGTGGACCGACACCAGGGACGAGGCGCAGGCGGCGTCCACCGCCTTGGCCGGTCCCATGAGACCCATCACGAATGAGACCCGTCCGGCAGCACCGTTGAGGTTGGTGCCGCTGAGGGCGTAGAGGCACCCGGCAGCCTCGGCGGGCCGGCTCGAATCCAGGACCAGCATTCGGTACTCGTCGTTGCTTA
>CAZEHQ010000227.1:0-408 GCA_964512165.1 uncultured Gemmatimonadaceae bacterium
GCCGCGTCATCGGGCAGGTCCTGCGGGCGCGCGCCGACGTGGCCGCCTCCCGCCGCCGGCTGCGCGCCGCCTTGCGCGAGCTCGGCGAGGAGGTCTACGGCCGCCTCGGCGAGGGCGCCCTGGAGGGCGACCACCGTCTCCTGCTCCTCAAGGAGCGGATCGACGGCCTCCACGACGAGGTCCACCGCCGCGAGGAGGAGCTGCGCGCCTCCATGCACTCTCCCCGCCCGGTGGCGCAGGACTCCGCCGCGGCTGCCGCCGGCGGCAGCCCGGAGCGCGCCCCGTGATCCGCTTCCTCCTCGGCGTCATCGCCGGCTTGGTGGTGGGGATCCTGCTCTTCGTCCCCTCGGTCCTGGAGGACCTGCCCGGCGACTGAGCCCCTCGGGGTCAGCCGGCCGCCGCCCGTCC
>CAZEHQ010000227.1:483-6835 GCA_964512165.1 uncultured Gemmatimonadaceae bacterium
GCACAGCCGCGCGTAGATGCCGTTGCGGGCGAGCAGATCCTCGTGGCGCCCCCGCTCCCGCACCTGCCCCCGGTGCAGCACCAGGATCTGGTCGGCGCTGCGGATCGTCGACAGGCGGTGGGCGATGACCACCGACGTGCGGTCGTGCATCAGCCGCTCCACCGCCTCCTGGATCAGCTGCTCGGTCTCGGTGTCGATGCTCGACGTGGCCTCGTCGAGCACGAGAATCGCCGGGTCGAAGGCCAGGCAGCGGGCGAAGGAGAGCAGCTGCCGCTGCCCCGCCGACAGGCTCGAGCCGCCCTCGGCCACCGGCTGCCCGTAACCCCGCGGCAGCCGCTCGATGAAGGCATCCGCCTTGACGTAGCGGGCGATGCGCCGCACCCGCTCCGGCGGGATCGCCCCGTCCCCCAGGCGGATGTTGCTCTCGATGTCCCCCGAGAACAGAAAGACGTCCTGCTGCACGATGCCGATGCGCCGCCGCAGGGCGTTCACCTCCCACTCCCGCACGTCGAGGCCGTCGACCCTCACCGCCCCCTCCTGCACGTCGTAGAACCGGCACAGGAGGTTGACCACCGTCGTCTTGCCCGACCCGGTGGCGCCCACCAGGGCCAGGCTGTGGCCGGCCGGCACCGCAAAGGAGACGTCGCGCAGGATCCAGTCCTCCGACCCCTCGTCGTACTTGAAGCGCACGCTCTCGAACTCGATCGCCGGCGTATCGGCCTCGGCCCCCGCCTTGGGGAGCCCGCCGCCGCCGGCCGGCTCGGGCCGCGTGTCCAGCAGCAGGAAGATGCGCTCCGAGGAGGCCATGGCGCTCTGCAGCAGCGCGTAGCGGTCGGAGATGTCCATGAGGGGGCGGAAGAACCGCCGGATGTACTGGAGGAAGGCGACCAGCACCCCCGGCTCGATCCGCTCCTGCAGCACCGAGCCGGCGCCGTACCACAGGATCAGGGCCGTGCCCACCGTGGACACCCACTCGGTGAAGGGGAAGAAGATGGCGTAGTAGAGGATCTCCCGGTCCTCGGCGCGGCGGTAGGGCAGGTGCTCGCCGTCGAAGTCGCGGCGGTTGCGCCGCTGGCGGTTGAAGAGCTGCACCACCTCCATGCCGGTGATGTTCTCCTGCAGGTAGGAGTTGAGCCGCGCCAGCCGCAGCCGCAGCTCGCGGTAGGCGCCCATCGCCTTGCCCTGCAGGTAGAAGGTGGCCGCCGCCACCACCGGGATGACGATGCACGAGACCAGTGTCAGGCGCAGGTCCATGAAGGCCATGAAGCCGAGGATCGCCGCCAGCGTCGCCAGGTCGATGAAGACCGAGACCACGCCCTCGGTGAAGAACTCGTTGAGGGCCTCCACGTCGTTGGTGGTGCGCGTCATCGTGCGGCCGATGGGGGTGCGGTCGAAGTAGCGCATCGGCAGCCGCTGGAGGTGGACGAAGATCCGGCGCCGCAGGTCGCGCATGACCAGCTGCCCCGTCATCTCCGTGACCCGCGTCTGGCCGTACTGGGCGGCGTACTGCACGGCGAGGGAGCCGAAGTAGAGGGCGACGATCACGTAGAGGCCCTCCAGGTCCCCCTTCAGCATGTAGTCGTCGACCCCGATCTGCGTCAGCCACGGACCGAGCTGGCTGGAGGCCGCGGCGGCGACGATCAGCACAAGGGCGGCGGCGACGCGCACCTTGTAGGGGCCCAGGCAGGCCACCAGGCGCACCGCCAGCCGCAGGTTGAAGGGCCGCTCCTGGATCTCCTCTTCCCGGGAGAGGGGGGCCGGGCTCACAGCTGCTCCAGCTCGGCGGCCAGCTGCTGGCGGCGGGCCAGCTCGGCGTAGAACCCGGCGCCGGCGACCAGCTCCTGGTGGGTGCCGCTCTCGCTGATGCGGCCCTCGTCGAGGACGACGATGCGGTCGGCGTCCCTCAGGGTGGAGATGCGGTGGGCGATGAGGATCGTCGTGCGCCCGGCCATGATCCCGCGCAGGTGGCCGAGGATCGTCTCCTCCGTGTGCGTGTCCACCGCCGAGAGGGAGTCGTCGAGGATCAGGACCCGCGGTCTCGCCAGCAGCGCCCGGGCCAGGGTGGTGCGCTGCTTCTGCCCCCCCGACAGGGTGATGCCGCGCTCGCCGACGACGGTGTCGAACCCGTCGTCGAAGGCCTCCACGTCCTCGCGCAGGCCCGCCTCCCCGGCGGCGGCGCGGATCTCGTCCTCGCCGGCCTCCTCCACGGCGAAGCCCACGTTGGCCCCCACCGTGTCCGAGAACAGGAACGGCGTCTGCGCCACGTAGCCCATCGCCTCGCGCAGCTCGTCGAGCGGCCACTCGCCCAGCGGCACCCCGTCGAGCAGGACCCGCCCCTCCGTCGGCTCGATCAGCCTCGGGATCAGCCGCGCCAGGGTCGTCTTGCCCGAGCCCACGCGGCCCACGATGCCGAGGGTGGAGCCCGCCGGCACGATGAGGTCGATGCCCCGCAGCGCCGGCAGCCCGTCGTAGTCGAAGCCCACGCCCTCGAAGCGCAGCTCGCCGCGCACCCTCGAGGATGTCCGCCGCCGCCCCTCGGCCTGCTCGGCGCGGGCGCGCACCCCGCCGGCCCCGGCCCCGGATTCCGGCCCCCCCGCCTCGGGAGCGGCGGGATCGCGGATCGCCGGCTCCACCGCCAGGACCTCGTTGATGCGGCGGATGGCGACCAGGGCGCGCTGGAAGCGGTCGACGACCCAGCCCATGTGGGAGATGGGACGGATCAGCAGGGTGAGGTAGGCGTTGATGGCGACGAAGTCGCCCACGGTCATGGCCCCGGAGGTCACCGCCCGCCCCCCCAGCCACAGGTTCATCCCCAGGCTCAGGGAGGCGATCAGGAAGGAGAGAGGGCGGTACACGGCGCGCGTCCGGATCAGCCGCTGGTTGCGGTCCAGGTACTGCTGGTTGAGCCCCTCGAAGGCGCGCGCCTGGGCCCCGCCCTGGTCGAAGGCCTTCACCAGGCGGATGCCGGTGAGGTTCTCCTGGACGAAGTTGCTCATGTGGCCGAAGAAGTCCTGGATCGCCCGGAAGCGGGAGTGCACGAGGGAGGCCATGCGGATGATGAACAGGCTCATGAGCGGCACCGGGACCAGCACCAGCAGCGTCAGCTTCCAGTCGATGCTGCACATCATGACGATGGTGAACAGGAAGATCAGCACCGTCTCCACCACGCCCCGCAGCCCGTACACGAAGAACAGGCGCACCTGGTTGAGGTCGTTGGTGGCGCGCGCCATCAGGTCGCCCGTGCGGTGCCGCTGGTAGAAGGAGAGGGGTTGGCGCAGCAGGTGCGCGAAGTAGGTGGTGCGGATGTCGAACTCGATCCAGGTGGCGGCCACGCCGAGGAGGCGGCGCATGGAGAAGCCCCCGGCCGCCACCAGGAGGGAGAGGCCGAGGATGCGCACCACGTGCTCCCCCACCAGGCCCGGGATGTCCGCCGCCGCCGGCAGGGCCAGGTCGTCGAAGGCGGCGCCGATCTCGAGGGGGATGCGGGAGTTGGCCGCCTGGGCGAGGAAGATCGCCCCCACGCCCAGGGCCATGCGCAGGCGGTACGGCCGGGTATAGGGGGCGAAGGGTCCGAGCATCGGGCTCAGGGCCGGACGGCGATCTCCGGAAAGCGCTCCGGCAGCAGCGGGCGGATGGCGTCCAGGGCCCGGCCCCGGTGGCTGATCGCCCCCTTCTCGTCGGCGCTCAGCTCGGCCATGCCGCGGCCGGCCTCCGCGGAGAAGAACACGGGATCGTAGCCGAAGCCGCCGCGGCCCACCGGCGCCTCGAGGATCCGCCCCTCGCACACCCCCTCGGCCGTGGCCAGCCTCCCGTCGGGGGAAGCCGCCGCCAGGCAGCAGCGGAAGCGGGCGCCGCGCTCTTGGGGGGGGACGCCGTCCAGCGCCCGCAGCAGCAGCCGGCAGCGGCCGCCGTCGTCGAGGCCCTCGCCGCCGTAGCGCGCCGACAGCACCCCGGGGGCGCCGCCGAGGGCGTCCACCTCCAGTCCGGAGTCGTCGGCCAGGCTCACGAGGCCGGAGGCCTCGGCCCAGGCCCGCGCCTTGAGCAGGGCGTTCTCGTGAAAGGTGGAGCCCGTCTCGGCGACGCTCAGCCCCTGCAGGCCGCGCTCGGCCGGCGAGACCGTCCGGATGCCCCTCAGCAGGCGGCGGAACTCGGCGAGCTTGCCGGGGTTGCCCGTGGCGACCAGCACCACGGCGCGGCTAGCGCCCTTCGGCTTCGGCCTCGGCCGCTTCCAGCTCCTGCAGCTTGTGGTTGCAGTAGTCGCGCTGGCGGCTGTCCTTGCTCGCCCGCTGGTACCAGGTGCGGGCCTGGTCGTTCTGCCCGAGGTCGAGGTGGGCGTCGGCGAGCACGACCATGGCGGCGTAGAAGTCCTTCTGCCGGCGCACCGCCTCCTGGGCCGCCGCGGCCGCCAGGCGCGCTTGCCCGCTGCCGTAGTAGGCCTCGCCCAGGCGGTAGTGCGCCTCGGCGTTCTTGGGATCGACGGCGACCGCCTTCTTCAGCGCCGCCGCCGCCGACTCGTAGCGCTGCAGGTGGTTGAGGGTGGTTCCGAGCAGCACCAGGCCGTCGGCGTATTCCGGGTCGACGGCGACCGCCTTCTCCAGCGACCTCACCGCTCCCTCCAGGTCCTCGGAGTCGAGGCGCACCCGGGCCAGTCCGGAATAGGCCTGCACGATGGAGCCGTCCGCGGCGATCGCCTTCTCGTACATCTGCGCCGCCTGCCGCAGCTGGCCGCGCTGGCGGTGGATGCGTCCGAGGGAGACGTACGGCCAGGGGTAGGTGGGGTAGACGGCGATCGCCTGCCGCAAGGCCGAAGCGGCCTGATCCGGCTGGCGCAGGCTCAGGTGGCACAGAGCGATCGTGTAGTAGGTCTGGGCCCGGTGTCGGCGGTGTCGGATCCCGAGCTCCCGCGCCGTCTCCAGCGAGTCGATCCAGGCCGGCCGCGCTTCGCCTTCGCGGAGGAGGCGCAGCGGGCCGGCGAAGGCCGCGTCGAGGGAGTCGAGCCAGGCGTCGCTAGGTCGGTTGTGAAGGGACAGCTCCAGGTGCTGGATCGCCTCTCGGAAGCGCCGCTGCTGGCGGGAGACCAACCCGCCTCTGTATTGGAAGTCGGCCAGACCCACGGCATAGCTCTGGTAGCGGGAGGCCCTGAGCGAGTCGATCCAGCTCCGGTGGTACATTCCGCCCAGCATGCCCCGGTAGTTCGAGAGAGGATCGAAGGCCTGGGGCTGCAGCGCCTTGCGCAGCGAGTCGACATACGACCGGGGGGCCCTGTCCGGCGGCTTCTGCAGGCCGTGGTGCAGGGCCGCCTGCAGGGCGTCGGCCGCCTTGATGTAGTTGCCGAGGAACCCGTGGGCCCGGCTCAGGGCGTAGAGCGCCACGTCGTAAGTGGAGTCGATGGCCGCCGCCGCCTCCAGCTCGATGGCGGCGTTGCGGAAGTCCCTCTTCATCAGGAGGTCGTAGCCGGAGCGGTAGCGCTCGATCGCCTCGTCCGGCTGGGCCGCGGCGGCGGCCGCCCACGCGGCGGCCGCGATCCCCAGGACCGCGGCCAGGGCCCGGGCCCGGGTACGGGGATATCTGCTCGCAGTCATTGTCGGTGATTCCGTGCTCGGAGTGGTGGGGTGGGAGGGTGGGAGCCGATTCAACCTAACCGGCCCCTTCGCCGGTTGTCAAAGCGCCGGGGCGCTGCGTAGGTTCCAGAGCGGCGAGTTCCGGGCCTTCGCCCCGGCGGCCGCGCCCGAGATGCGCTGGTACGAACTCGATCCCTCCTACTGGCTCTACTACGCCGCCGACTGGTGCCGCGACGAGCTGCCGGGCACGCGCACCGGCGCCGTGGGCATCGGCTTCTTCGAGTTGTGCGCGGAGTTGTGGCCGTGGGTGCTGGGCGGCGCCGCCCTGAGCGCCCTCGCCTCCCACTACCTGCCCCGCACCCGCCTCGGCGAGCTGCTCTCCCGCCACCGCCGCGGCTCCGTCGTCGGCGCCTCCCTCATCGGCCTCGTCTCCCCCTTGTGCACCTTCGCCGCCATCCCCGTCGCCTCCCGGGTCATGGGCGCCGGGTGCCCGGCGCCGCCGATGATGGCCTTTCTCTTCGCCTCGCCGCTGATGAACCCCGCCCTCTTCACCTACACCCTGGGCGCCCTCGGCCTCGAGATGGCCGTGGCGCGCACCGTCACCGGCCTCGGCATCGGTCTGGCCGCCGGCTTCGGCACCGCCGCCCTGCAGAGCCGCGGCTGGCTCGCCGATCTCGGCGCCGCCCCCTTCGCCGTGGCCGGCGGCTCCGGCCCGGCCGCCGCCCCAGCGCCAGCTCCCGCCCACTGGCGGCGCGTCGCCCGCGACCTCTCCGTCAGCGCCCGGTGGTGCG
>CAZEHQ010000228.1:0-6792 GCA_964512165.1 uncultured Gemmatimonadaceae bacterium
CCCGGTGGGCGCCGGTGACAGCGTCACCGCGGCCCTGGCCTGCTGCCTGGCCGCCGGCGCCTCCGCCGTGCAGGCGGCGCTGGCGGCCAACCTGGCGGGCTCGGTCACGGTGCAGCAGATCGGCACCACCGGCACCGCGTCCCCGGCGCAGATCCGCCGCCGGTGGCGGGAGGTCGTCGGGGGCGATGGCCGTCACGGCCGCGGACCCTGAGCCCCCGGGGCGGCGGCACCGCGAGCAGCGGACCGGGTGGACGCCTGCCGGAGGCCCTGCAAGGGAGTGCTTGCCGCCCTTGCCCGGGACCACCTTCGTCCTGACGTTAGCACGCGGAATCACCCTGTCGGCCGGTTGTCCCGGCCAGGAGCGTCCCTTGACCGATCGAATCACTCCATCGCAGGCGGGTCGATGGCGTACCGGCAGGCGGCCTCTCGGGGCCTCCCTGCTGCGGCTCTTTTCGGCGCTGCCGCCGGCGGTGCTCCTGCTCGCCTGCGGCCCGGACATCGAGGGGGCCATCGATGGCCTCGGCGACCCTTCCCGCCACGACGACGCCCGCCAGGAACTGATGCTCGCCAAGGAGCTCGCCCTCGATGCCCTCCTCGGCGCCCTCGAGGACCCCGCGAGGGCCGGCGTCCGCACCGACCTCGTCGACGTGCTGGCCAGCATGAACCTGCGCGTCGACGACCCGCGCATCGAGGCGGCCCTCGAGGACCATCTCCTGCACGATCCCGACCCGCGGGTGCGGGCGCGCATCGCCTGGTCGGCGGGCCTGCACGGGCGGGAGGCGTTCCTCGATCCACTGCTCGAGAGCGGGCTGACCGACCCCGACGGGGACGTGGTTCACCAGGCCCTGATCGCCATCGACGCCCTCGACGACCGCATGAGTCCGGAGCAGTCGGACGGCCGCTTCCGAAAGACCGCGGAGCTCATCTCCCATCCCCACCCGGAGGTGGCCCGGGAGGCCCGCATCTTCCTGGCCGACCACGCCGGCGACCTCGTCGACGAGGGACGGGCCCTGGAGATCCAGGCCCGGGCGGCCGAGGCCGAGTCCCTGTACGCGCGCGCCCTCGAGATCGTGCCCGGCGGCCGCTACGCCACCTACCGCCTGGCCCGCATGCACTTCGACGCCGGACGCCGCGACCAGGGCCTGGCCATGCTGCGCGCCAACGGCATGCTCCTCGACGTGCCCCGCGTCTCCGGCACCGTCGTCACCGACGGACGTCTCGACGAGCCCCTGTGGTCGGCGGCGGCCTCGACGCGCGACTTCTACATCTTCGTCTATGCCCACCGCGCGGCCTTGCCCTCGCCGGTAGCCTCGGAGATCCGGGTGGCCCGCAGCGACGACGCCCTCTTCATCGGCTTCACCGGGTACGACGACAGCCCCGACAGCCTCGTGGTCAATACCCGCGAGGAGGACGGCCAGATCTGGTGGGAGGACGTGATCGAGATCTTCCTCGACGCCAGCCTCGACCACCGAAGCTACTTCCACCTGGGAGTCAACAGCATCGGCGTGCGCGGCGACGCCCTGCATACCGACGGCTTCATGAGCAAGGACATGACCTGGGACGCCGACGCCGAGATCGGGGCCTTCGTCGGCGACGACGCGTGGTCGTTGGAGATCGTCCTGCGGTTCGGCGGGCCCTGGATGCCGCGGCCCAAGGTCGGGGACGTGTGGGGGGCCAACTTCGTGCGCACCCACCGCGGCTCCGAGTACAGCCAGTGGGTACGCACCTTCGGACAGAGCGCCCACACCCCCGACGAGTTCGGGTTCCTGTACTTCCCCTAGCCCGGGCGGCCTGCGGCTTGAGGCAGGCTCGCGGACCCTCCCGCCGCCGGCGCGCCTTACAGCCGCACGCGCCCCAGGCCCATGGACTCGGCGGCCTCCACCACCCGGCGGCGCTCCTCTTCGGTCAGGGGCCGTCCCGGCGGCCGCGGGTCGCCGCACTCGACGCCCAGCCGGTGGGACATGACCGCCTTGATCGCAGCGAGATAGCGGTCCCCGCCCAGGGCGAAGACGGCCTGCACCAGCTCGCGGGCCCGGCGCTGTGCGGCCTCGGCCCGGGGGAGGTCGCCCTTGCGGTAGGCGTCGCGGACCTCCAGCCAGACCGCGGGCTCGATCAGCGGCGGGCCGTCGACGCAGCCCACGGCGCCGATGGACATGGCCGGCAACATGGACATGCTGTTGCCGATGAAGCAGCGCAGGCCCATCTCCGCGAAGTCGTGAACCACCGGCTGGTTCCCCGAGGAGTGCTTGAGGCCGGCGAGCTGCGGCACCTCGTCCCGGATCCTGCGCGCCAGGTCGACGGTGATCTCCACCCCCGTCATGCCCGGGAGGTTGTAGAGGAACAGGGGCCGTCCCGCGGCGGCGCCCACCGCCCGGTAGTGCTCGACGATCTCGTCTTCGGAGCGGGAGTAGAACAGGGGCGGCACGCAGCAGATGGCGTCGGCGCCGGCCCGGGCGGCGTGCTCGGCGAGGCGGACGGAGCGGCGGGTGGTGGGCGTGCCCACGTGCATGATGCTGGCCGCGCGCCCGGAGGTGCAGGCGGCGGCGAGGCTGGCGACGCGCATGTTCTCCTCGTCGTCGAGGAGCACGCTCTCGCCGGTTCCGCCCGCCAGCCAGAACCCCTGCACGCCCGCCCGCAGGTTGAACTCCAGCACCCTCTCCAGGGCTCTCTCGTCGAGCCGGCCTTCCCCGTCCATCGGCGTGATCGCCGCCGGAAAGAGCCCTTCGAATCGGTCCGGATCCATCCCTGATCTCCCTTGGCCTGGGGTGCCTTGCCGCCGCAGCGGCGCAATCTCGATCTTGCCCCCGTCAGGGGCAAGACCGGCGCCGCCGGGCGGCCGCGGGCCGTCCCCGCCATTCACCCGATCCAGGGATCGCCACCGGCCCCATGGAGTTGCACCGCCCCTCCGGAAGCGCCCTCCTCGGCCTGGCCCTCGGCCTGTTCACCGCCTGGATGTGGGGCACCCTCCCGGTGGCGCTGAAGATCCTGCTGCCCCACGTCGACGTGGTGACCCTGACCTGGTTCCGCTTCCTCACGGCGGGCCTCCTGCTGCTGCCCCTGGCCCTGCCGAGGGTGCTCAGGGGCGCCGCCGGTCTGCGCGGCCTCCCCCTCGCCCTGCTGATCCTGACGGTGGCCGGACTCACCGGCAATCACCTCGCCTTCCAGAAGGGCCTGGAGTTCATCTCGCCCGGTACCGCCCAGATCGTCATCCAGTTGGCGCCGGTGTTCATGCTCCTTGGCGGCATGCTGTGCTTCGGCGAGCGCTTCCGGCGGCGGCAGTGGCTCGGAGTGGCCGTCCTCCTCGCCGGTCTCGGCCTGTTCTTCAGCCCCCGCTTCGACGACCTACTGGCCGACGCGGACGGCCAGGGCACGGGGGTCCTGCTCATCGCCGCCGCGGCCCTGCTGTGGGGGTTCTACATGATGGGGCAGAAGCAGTTGCTCCTGTTCATGCGCTCCGACGCCGTGCTCCTGCTGGTCTACCTGGCCGGCGCGTTCCTGCTGACCCCCGCCGCCGCCCCCTCGGCGGTGCTGGCCCTCGAAGGGCCGATGCTCCTCCTGCTGCTGAGCACCGGGGTGATGGCGGTCCTCTCCTACCTCGGCTTCGCCGCCGCCCTGGCCCGCGTCGAGGCCTCCCGGATCGGCATGCTCATCGCCCTCACGCCGCTCTTCGTCCTCGCCAACGTGCAGCTCCTCTCCAAGGTGAAGCCCGGCCTGCTGGAGCCGGAGAGCGTCGGAGCGGTGAGCCTCTGCGGAGCCGCGGTGGTCGTTCTCGGGTCGATGCTGAGCGTCCTCGGAGAGGCCCGGGACGAACGCCCGGCGGCGGCCTGAGCCGGGCCCGGACCCGTTGTGAGACGCCCGGCGGAGCCGTACGGTTAGACGATCGAAGCAAGGAGCCCGCCTTGAGCGAAGACAGACCCGTACGCGTCGCCGTCGTCGGCGGCGCCGGCACCTGGGGCCGCTTCTACCTGCGCGCCTACGCCGCCCATCCCGGCTGCGAGGTGATCGCCCTCGTCGACCGCGCCAGGGACCGCCGCCAGGCCTTCGCCGACCGCTACGGCGTGCCGGCCACCTTCGACGACCTGGAGGAGCTGCTGCGCCGCGAGGTGCCGGAGGTGGTCTCCGCCATCCTGCCCGTGGCCCAGTCCCACCCCGCGGTGCTCGCCTGCGCCGAGGCCGGGGTGCGCGTGGTGTCGATCGAGAAACCGATCGCCGCGCAGCTTTCCAAGGCGGACGAGATGATCCGCGTCTGCCGCGAGCGCGGCACGGCCCTGGGCTGCGGCACCAGCCACTGGCAGCTGCCGTACCAGGCAGAGGTGGCCGACTGGGTGCGCCAGGGCCGCATCGGCGCCCTCACGGGCGCCGCGATTCCCGGCGGCCTGCCCACGGAGGTCTCCGGGGGCGGCTGCGCCAACCTGATCGTCCTGGGGCACCTGACGGGGATGAAGGTGGAGTGGGCCGAGGGCTGGACCCTGCCGCCGGTGGGCTCCTACGCCTCCCCCGAGGCGGAGGCCCCCCACGAGGTCGACTGCCCGGCCTACGGCAGGCTGGGGCTGTCGGGCGGCATCCTCTGCGAGATCGCCGAGCCCGAACCGGATCGTCACCCCGCCTGCACGGTCTCCGTCGCCGGCGAGGGGGGTCGCGCCTTCCTCGCCTCGCCGCGGCCCGTGCTCCTCCAGGGCACCGGCGCCAGGGAGTCTCCGGTCTTCCCGGACTTCCTCGACGGCGGTCCCCGGGCCGACGCCTTCACCCTCGTCATCGAGCGCCTGCTGAAGGCCGCCCGGGAGGGCGGCGAAGTCGCCTGCAGCGGCCGGGACTATCTCCACGTGCTGGAGGTCGCCCTGGCCATGACCCTGTCGGCGGCGCGCGGTCACGAGCGCGTCCACCTGCCCCTGGAGGACCGCTCCCTGCGCCTCTTCCCCCATCCCTACCGCATGTACGGCGGCGACGTGGCCGGCTGGAGGAGCATCGGCTACCAGGGGCCGCCCGGTCTTCCGGAAGCCTAGGGCGAGCCCCCGATGGGCGAGCTGACCTCCCTGCTCCAGGATTCGGCCGGACACCTGGCCCGGATCGGGCCGCGCCTGGCGGGGGCCCTGGCCCTGGCGGTCCTCGGCCTGCTGCTGGCCTTCCTGGCCCGCCTCCTGGCCCGCCGCCTGATCGCCGGGCTGGGCCGCCTCCTCCCTTCCCTGGGGCCGCGCCCCGGAAGCGGGGCCGACTACCGGGAGCGCGCCGGCCTGGCCGCCGGCCGGATCCTGTTCTGGACGGTCCTGCTCCTCTTCCTCACCGCCGCCACCGAGACCCTGGGGCTGCCCGTGCTCTCGGTCTGGCTCAGCGGCCTGGTCACGTACCTGCCGCGGTTCCTCGCCGCCGTGCTGATCCTCTTCGGCGGTCTGCTGGGGGGCCACTTCCTGCGCGACCTCATCCTCTCCGGGGCCGCCTCCGCGGGGATCGCCTACGGGCCCGCCCTCGCCCGTCTCGGCCAGGTGTCGGTGCTGGTCGTGAGCGTCCTCGTCGCCGTCGACCAGGCGGGCCTGAACGTCTCCTTCCTCACCAGCATCCTCCTCCTGGTGCTCGGCAGCGGCCTCCTGGGGGCGGTCCTGACCTTCGCCCTCGGGGCCCGCGCGGCGGTGGCCAGCATCCTGGCCTGCCACTACCTGCAGAAGACCTACAAGGTGGGGCACCGCGTGCGCGTCGCCGGGTTCCAGGGCGAGATCGTCGAGATCACGGCCACCTCGGTGGTGCTGGAGACGGAGGAGGGCAGGGTATCGGTGCCGGCTTCGGTCTTTGCCGAGGAGGCCTCGGTCCGGCTCGTCGAGAGGGGCTGAGGCGGTGGAGGAGGCCCCGGCCCTGATCGACCGCTTCATCCGCGGCCACCCCCCCGAGGCCGCCCGCGTCCTGGAGGGCCTCCCCCTCGACGAGCAGGCCTCCTTCTGCGGCCGCATCCCCCCCGGCCTGGCGGCCGCCCTCTTCGACACCATGGAGGCCGGCGCCGCCGCCGGCTGCCTGGAGCGCATGCAGGCGGGGAGGGCCGCCGAGGCCCTGTCGCGGATCTCCCTGGAACGCGCCGCCACGCTCCTGCGGCGGCTTCGCCCGGAGGTGCGCGAGGCCCTGCTGCCGCGGCTGCCCCCCGATCCCGGCCGGCACCTCGCTCTCCTGCTGAGCTGCCGCCAGGACTCGGCCGGGGCCCTGATGGACCCGCGGGTGCTCACCCTGCCGCCGGAGGTGACCGCCGCCGAGGCCCGCGCCCGCATGGACGCCCGGCCGGAGCAGGCCTCGGACTGCTTCTACGTGGTGGAGCGCGATCAGACCCTGGCCGGCGTCCTCGGCCTGAGAGATCTGCTGTCGGCGCCGCCCGAGACCCCCGTCTCCGCCGTCATGCGGCGGGAGCTGGAGTGCCTGCGGATGGACGACTCCCTGGCCTCCGTGCGGGTCCACCCCGGCTGGCTCGAGCACCATGTCCTGCCCGTTCTCGACGGCCGCGGACGGTTCGCCGGCGCCCTGCGCCACCGGACCCTGCGGCGGCTCGGGGAGGCCGACCGGCCGCCCCGGCCCGACCCCGTGGGCGCCGCCTTGGGCGAGCTCTACCGCATCGGTCTGTCGGCCCTGGTGAAGGGCGCCGTCGGGGAGGAGGGCGCGGCTCCGCCCTCCCGCGATCCGAGGCGACAGCAGGGGTAGAGTGAGCGGCGGCCGTCCCTTCCCCACGGTCTGGCTCCTGGCCGGCCTGGGGGCCCTGTCCTTCCTCATCCAGTACTCGACGATGGAGAAGTTCGCCGTCTTCGCGCCGGGCTCCAGCCA
>CAZEHQ010000229.1:0-6767 GCA_964512165.1 uncultured Gemmatimonadaceae bacterium
CGCTTGCAGTGGGGGTGGGCCTGGAGGAACTCGGCGAAGCTGAACTCCTTGGTGTAGAAGGCGTAGACCAGCTTGCGCACGGCCTCCATGCCGCGGGTGAAGTCGGGTCCGAAGGCGCCCAGGCGCTCGGCCGTGGGCTCGCCGTCGGCCAAGGCCGCGACGATGGCGTCGGCGGCCATTTCGCCGGACTTGAGGGCCAGGAGCACGCCGGAGGAGTAGATGGGGTCGAGGAAGCCGAAGGCGTCGCCCACCAGCACCCAGCCGTCGCCGGCGATGCGGCGCGCGCGGTAGGAGAAGTCGCGGGTGACCTTCATGGGCAGCACCTGGCGGGCCGGGACGAGCCGTTCCCGCAGGGCGGGGCAGGCGGCCAGCTCTTCCTCGAAGACGCGCTGGGGGTCGGGCCGCCCGCCGCGGCGCAGCAGGTAGTCGCGGTCGCCCACGACGCCGACGCTGACTCGGTCGTCGGGCAAGGGGATGTACCAGAACCAGGAGTCCTTGTCGCGGGTGTGCAGGATCAGGGTGGCGCCCTCGTCGATGCCGTCGTCGCGCAGGGCCCCGGAGAAGTGGGTGAAGAGGGAGGCCTTCCTCAGGTTCGGCTCGGTCTCGGCCAGCTCCAGCCGGCGCGCCAGCAGGGCGCTCTGGCCGGTGGCGTCGACGGTGACGGCGGCTTCGATCTCGCGCACGGCGCCGCCGGGCTCGCGGACTCGCACGCCCGTGGCCTTCTCGCCGTCGAGGAGCACGTCGAGGACCATGGCGCCCTGCACGATCTCCGCCCCCTTGGCGCAGGCGTTGTCCAGCATCATGGCGTCGAAGTCGCTGCGCAGGACCTGCCAGGTCACGGCGCTGTCGCCGGGGTCGAACTCGGAGAAGTAGAACGGCGCCGAGGCGCGGCCCGAGCCGCCGAAGAACTGGACGCTGTGCTTGCGGGGGAAGGCGCTGGCCCGGAGCTGCTCCAGCAGGCCCAGGCGCCGGAAGGTCCACCAGGTGGCCGGCATGAGGGACTCGCCCACCTTGAAGGGGGGCGTGGGCTCCCGCTCCAGCAGCAGGACGCTGTACCCGCCCTCGGCCACCAGGGCCGCCACCGTGGCCCCCGCCGGTCCGCCGCCGGCGATGACGACGTCGTAGCGGTCCTTCACGAGTCCGCCTTTCGATGGTCGGTGACGCGCCGCGCCTTCAGCTCGAAGCGGGGCAGGCTGCCCGGGTCCACCGCCCGCACCCGAGGACGCACGGCCAGCTCCTGGTGCGCCGCCGCCGTCAGCCGCTCCACCACCTCGGGGGCTCCCCGTCCCCCGGCGTTCACCTCGACCTCGATCTCCAGCTCGTCCAGATCGCCCGGCCGGCGCACGTGGACGGCGAACTCCTCCACCTCGGGGAAGCGGCGCACCACGTTCTCGATGGCGCCCGGATAGAGGTTGACGCCGCGCACGAGCAGGGCGTCGTCGAGGCGGCCGATGACGCCGCCATCGAGGCGCCGCCAGCTCCGCCCGCAGGGGCAGGAATCGGAGTCGTGCCAGCGCACCCGGTCGCCGGTGCGGTAGCGGATCACGGGGGAGCCGGTGCGGCCGAGGTTGGTGATCACCAACTCGCCCTCGCGGGCCGGCCGGTCCGTGCCCGGGTCGAGGATCTCGCAGAGGAACTCGTCCTCGTTGAGGTGCAGTCCGTCCTGCTCCTCGCACTCGAAGCCCCAGGCGCCGACCTCGGTAGCCCCGGCGTGGTCGAAGCAGCGCGCCCCCCAGGCCTGCTCGATGCGCGCCCGCGTGGCCGGCAGCGAGGCCCCGGGCTCGCCGGCGTGGATGGTGGTGCGCACCGCCGTGGCCGCCGGGTCCAGCCCCTGGTCGCGGGCGACGCCGGCCAGGTGCAGGGCGTAGGTGGGCGTGCACACGAGGACGGTGGCGTCGTTGGCGCCCAGGGCCTCCAGGCGCTGCACCGAGGACATGCCGCCGCCGGAGATCGCCATGGCGCCCATGCGGACGGCGGCGTCGAAGGCGCTCCAGAAGCCGATGAAGGGGGCGAAGGAGAAGGCGAAGAAGATGCGGTCCGAGGCCCGCACGCCGGCCCCGCGGTAGACCTCCATCCAGCACCCGGTGAACCAGTCCCAGTCGGCCTGCGTGTCGAGCCAGCGCAGCCGTTGGCCGGTGGTGCCGGAGGTCTGGTGCAGGCGCACGTAGCGTTCCGAGGGGTAGGTGAGATTGGTGCCGTACGGAGGGTGCCGGGCCTGGTCGAGGGAGAGCTCCTCCTTGGTGGTGAAGGGCAGGCGCCGGTAGTCGGCCAGGCTCGACACGTCGCCGGGGGAGCGCACGCCGGAGGCGCGCAGCCGCGGGCCGTAGAAGCGATTGCCTTCCAGCACCTCGGCGAGCAGGCGCCGCAGCCGCGGCAGGGGGTCGGTCACGGGGACCGGTCTCCGCCAGGCGGGGCGGTCACCGGGCTGCCGCCGGAGCCGGGGTGCGTCCCGGTGGCCACGCTTCAGCCGGGGGTCAGGTCGACGCAGACGATCTCGCGGTCGTCGCGCACGAAGAGGCGTCCCCGCGCCAGGGTCGGAGCGGTCCAGCAGCGCTTGCCCTCGAGGACCTGGGCGCGGGCCAGCTCCTGGTGGGCCTTCGGGTCGGCCCGCACCAGGGCCAGGGCGCCCCGGTCGGAGAGCACCACGAGCATCTCCCCGGCGCGCATCAGCGTGCCCTCGCCGTATCCCCGGGCCTTCCACGCCTCGGCGCCGGTGGCCGCGGAGATGCACTTGAGGATGGTGCCGTCGAAGCCGTAGAGATGGCCGCCGGCGTAGACGCTGGTGGCCATGCGGTTGGACATGAAGCGCGAGGTCCAGACCGTCTCGGCCTTCAACGCGTCACCGTCGCGGGCGACCCGGACCAGGGCGGCTCCCTTGTCGTAGCCGCTGGAGATGAAGACGCCGTCGGGGGGGATCACCAGGGGGGTCGTGGCGTGGACGTCGTAGGGGGTCTCCCACTCGCGGCGCCACAGCAGGCGGCCGTCGGCCGGAGCCACCGCCACCAGCCCGGTGCGCATGAAGAACACGGCCTGGCGCATGCCCGCCAGGTCGGCGGCCACGGGCGAGCTGTAGCTGCCCGGGTCGCTGAGGGCGCTCCAGACGACCTCGCCGGTGAAGCGGTTCAGGGCGCCCAGGGCGCGGCCCTTGCCGCCAGCCGTCTCCACCAGCAGCAGGTCGCCCTCCACGAGGGGGGATCCGGAGAACCCCCAGCGCGGCATGCCGCCGCCGAAGGTCGAGGGCAGGTCGGCGCTCCACGCCAGCTCCCCGGTGGCGGCGTGCACCGCCACCAGCCGGCCCGTGGCGCCGAGGGCGTACACCTGGCCGCCGGCCACCGAGGGGGTGCTGCGCGGGCCGTTGCCGCCCTGGGGCTCGAAGTACTTCCCCCCAGTGTCCAGGCGCCACAGCTCGCTGCCGTCGTCGGCGTCGAGGCAGAAGAGGTACTCGCGCTGGCCCTCCGTCCACAGGGTGAAGGCGCGGCCGCCGGCCACGGCGATGCCGGAGAACCCGTCGCCCGCCGGGCGCCGCCAGAGGACGGCGGGGCCCTCGTCCGGCCACACGGCGACGCTGTCCTCGACGGAACCGCTGCGGTTGGGTCCGAGGAACTGGGGCCAGTCCGCGGCGGGAGGTGGTTCCTCGGCCGGGGCGGAGGCCGCGGCGGCGAGGGCGAGGGCCGTCAGGGCGGCGGCCCGGTGGATCTGTCCGCGCTGTGGGGAAGGTCGGTTCACGGTGGGTGACTCCCTCAGGTGTAGCGTGCGTTCCGGAACTCGGGTGCGTAGAACAGGGGCAGAAGCTGATCGACGCGCAACATGCCCTCCGGCGTCAGCCTCACCTCGTCGGGGCCGCGGGTGAGCATCCCTTCGTCCTCCAGCGTCTGCCAGGCGGACTCGAACTCGGCGAGCACGTCGACGCCGAACTTCCCCCGGAAGGAGGGGGGGCGGATGCTCCCGAGCTTGAGCTGCAGGATCATCTCGCGCACCAGCCGCTGCCCGGCGGTGGTGGGCAGGGCGCGGCCGATGGGCAGCCGGTCCTGGTCGAGGGCCCCCAGGTACTCCTCCCAGCGGTCCGCGTTCTGGAAGTGCACCCCCCCCACGTGGGAGATGGAGGAGACGCCGGCGCCGATCATGTCGCTGCCGCGCCACAGGGCGTCGCGGTAGAGGAAGCCCGCCGGCCGGCCCCTGCGCACCAGGGTGTAGGCGCTGGTCTGCTCGTACCCGGCCGCGGTCAGGGCCTCGATGGCGTGGGCGTGCCACTCCCGCTTGGTGCGCCAGTCGGCCAGGATCAGCTCCTGCCGCCGGCCCTCGGAGATCGTCTTGGAGTAGAGGGTGTTGTACGGCAGCTCCATCTGGTAGATGGTGACGCTGTCGGCGTCGAGGTCGACGGCGCGCTCCACCGTGTCGCGCCAGCTCTCCCAGGTGTCGGAGACCAGCCCGGCCATGAGGTCGACGTTGACCTGGCGGAAGCCGGCGGCGCGGATCCAGGGCATCGACCGGTAGACCTCGCGGCTCACGTGGGCGCGGCCGTTCTCGCGCAGGACCTCGTCGTCAAGGTGCTCCACGCCCAGGCTCAGGCGCGTGACCCCGATCTCGGCGATGGCGGCGACCTTGGCCTCGGTCAGGGTGCCCGGCTCGCACTCGAAGGCGATCTCTTCGGCCTCGTCCCAGGGCATGGCCGCCTTGGCGCGGGCGGCCAGGGAACGCAGGTCCCGGGCGCTGATGTAGGAGGGGGTGCCGCCGCCGAAGTAGACGAACCGCAGGGGCCGGCCGGCGATCCGGGGTCGGCTCGCGTAGATCTCGATCTCGCGCCCGAGGGCGTCGAGGTAGCGCCGGATCTCTGCGGCCTTGCGGTCCACGTAGACGCGGAAGTAGCAGAACTTGCAGCGCTTGCGGCAGAAGGGGATGTGCAGGTAGAGGCCGAGGTCGGGGGGGACGCTCTCGGCGGGGGAGTCCAGCACCGCCTCGGCGGCGGGCACCCGGTCGGCGCGCCAGAAGGAGTAGGGAGGGTAGTTGGAGACGAAGACGCTGCCCACGTCGGTGTCGGTGAGCATCCGGTCCAGGCGGGTGGTCGCCGGCTCGGGCCTGATCCCGGCGGCGGGCGGTGGGGTAGCGGTCATTCCGTCTCCACGGAAGAGGCGGCGAAGCAGTAGAGGACGCCGTCGGTGTCGCCGATCACCAGCCGGCCCGAGGCCACGGCGGGGGAGGCGGCGAAGGCGGAGGCCCCTTCGAAGGTCCACATCTCCGCGCCCGTGGCAAGATCCAGGCCGTGCAGGCGGCCCCGCATGGAAGCGGCATAGACCCGGTCGCCGGCGATGACGGGGGAGGCGTCGACGCGGCCCCCGGCAGCGAAGACCCACGGGGCTTCACCGGTACCGGCGTCGATGGCGTGGACCTGGCTGTCGCGCCCCCCGGCGATCACGGGGCCCCCGGCCACGGCGGCCGATGCGTAGAAAGGGAAGCTGCTTCCGGCGGGGCGGTAGCGCCAGACCACCCGCGCGTCCTCCAGGTCGACGGCGACCACCTCGTCGCCGAAGGTGCCGAGGTAGGCGCGCCCTCCGGCCACGGCGGAACTGGCCGCCGCGTACGTGCCCAGGTCGACGGAGGACAGCTCCCGTCCGGTGGCCAGGTCCAGCCGCCGCAGGACCCCGTCGCAGCCGGCGATGACGGCAGTGCTCCCGGTCACGGCCGCGGCGCCGTGCACGTACCCGCCGGTGGCCACGCTCCACAGCTTGCGGCCGTCGGCGGTGGAGAGGCAGTACAGGCTGTTGTCGTAGCTGCCCACGAGGACGCGGTCCCCGGCGACCGTGGGCGGGGCCGTGACCGCGCCTGCGGCCGTGAAGCGCCAGAGCTCCGCGCCCGAGGCGGCGGCCACGGCGCGCAGGACGCCGTCCTCGTCGCCCACGTAGACCACGCCTCCTGCCACCGCGGGGGAGGACTTGATCTCGGCGGAGGTGTCGCAGCTCCAGAGGATGCGGCCCTCCGCGAGGCTCACCGCCAGCAGCCGCCCGTCGAGGGTGCCCACGAAGACGGTGTCACCTGCCACAGCGGCCGTCGACTCGATCCCGGCGTAGCGGCCCGAGTCGGCGGTGGCCGCGGTGTCGAGGGACCAGACCAGGCGCAGGGGCTCGCGCAGCGGCGCCGAGGCCTCGCCCGTCAGCTGGGGGTTGCCGCGGAAGGAGGGCCAGTCCGAGGCGGAGGCGCCGGAGGATGCCGCGATGGCCAGTGCAAGGAGGAGGGCCGTGGCTCGCATTCCGGGAGTATAGCCAGCGTACGAGCAGGCGTCTCGCTCGATGACCTGTCCAGAGCCGGGAAACCAGGTTCGGGACGAGAGACCGGCGCCCCTCGGGCTACCGGATGAGGGCGAGCTTGCCGACGCGGACCTGTCCGCCGGCGATCAGGCGGTAGAGATAGAGGCCGGAGGCCAGCGGCCGGCCACGCTCGTCGGTGCCGTGCCATTCCCGGGCGTGCAGCCCGGCCTCCAGGACCTCGCCGCCCGCCAGTTCGGCCACCACCTGGCCCGCCACGTTGTAGACGGTCAGGGTCACCGGGCCCGCCTCCGGCAGCTGGAAGTGCAGGGAGGTGCTCGGGTTGAAGGGGTTGGGTGCGGGGCGGGCCTCCAGGGCCTCGGACCCGTCGAAGGCGAAGGCGACGAGCTTGGCTGTCGGGCCGGGGTCCGGTTCCATCGGCGTGTCGGGCTCGCCCTCGTTGTCGCCGATGTTGTCCGGAACCTCTCCGACATTGCCGCCGGGCCCGGCCGGGGGCTGATAGATCGA
>CAZEHQ010000230.1:0-478 GCA_964512165.1 uncultured Gemmatimonadaceae bacterium
GAGTTCTGGTGTGGCGTTGTGGGTCCTGTGCGCGGTGGTCGCCGCCGGGGGGGTCGAGTGGACCGAGTGCTACTGCGTCGACGCGCGCGGCGAGGCGGCCCCCGAGGCCGCCCCCGAGCCCGGGCCCCCCGCCGTCGAGGCCGATCCCTCCCGCGAGCCCGAGTTCGACGCCGCCCTGCGCGAGGCCCGCTGGCGCTGGCTGCGCGCCCTCGACGAACTCCGGTCCGAGCGCCACGACCGGGCCCGCGAGGAGCTGGACCAGGCCTACTACACGCTGGCCCTGGTCGACGGCAGCCCCATCCTCGACGAGCTCGGCGAGCGCGACGGCCAGGCCGAGGTCGACGCCCTGGCCGACGACCTCGGGCGCGCCTACCTGAAGGTGCTGCCCTTCGTCGAGCACCTCTCCCCCGACAGCCCCCTGTCCCTCGTGCTGTCCGAGCTGGCCGACGAGATCCTGGAGGAGCTGCCGGAGGACGCC
>CAZEHQ010000230.1:547-6753 GCA_964512165.1 uncultured Gemmatimonadaceae bacterium
GACTTCCCCATCGACGCCAACGACCGCGTCGCCGCCAGCATCCACTTCTTCCAGACCCGCGCCCGCGAGACCTGGCAGACCTGGACCCGGCGGGCGGGGCGCTACCGCGACCTGATCCTGCCCATCCTGCGCGAGGAAGGGCTGCCCGAGGACCTGTTCTACCTGTCCATGATCGAGAGCGGCTTCAACCCGCGGGCCTACTCGCGGGCCCACGCCTCCGGCCTGTGGCAGTTCATCCGGCAGACCGGCCGTCTCGAGGGGCTGGTGATCGACAGCTGGGTCGACGAGCGCCGCGACCCGGTGAAGTCGACACGCGCCGCCGTTCAGCACCTGAAGGGCCTGTACGACGAGTTCGGCGACTGGCGCCTGGCGGCGGCGGCCTACAACTCCGGCCGCGGCCGGGTGAGCCGGGCCATCCAGCGGGCGGGCACCACCGACTTCTGGCAGCTCCCCCTGCCCCGGGAGACCCGCAACTACGTGCCCCTGATCATGGCCGCGGCGGTCATCTCCAAGGACCCGCAGCGCTTCGGCTTCGAGCCGGTCGAGCCGGACCCGCCCATCCTCTGGGAGCACGTCCGGCTGCGGGAGCTGATCGACCTGAACACCGCCGCCCGGCTCCTCGGCGTGTCCGTGAGCCTCCTGCGCAACCTCAATCCGGAGCTGCGCAGCCTCTTCACCCCCCCCCGGACCGAGAGCGGCTACCTGCTCAAGGTGCCCGAGGGCCGCGGCGACGACTTCCTGGCCGCCCTCGCGCGGCTGCCCAAGTCGGAGAGGCGGGGGGTCGCGAGGTACACGGTCCGGCGGGGCGACAATCTCTGGAGCATCGCCCGCGCCTTCGGGGTGGACCACCGGCGGCTGGCCGAGGCCAACGGGCTCTCCGGCCGCGCCCTCATCCATCCCGGGCGGACCCTCGTGGTCCCGATCCTGAGGGGGGCCGCCATCCCGGGGCCGACCCCGGCGCCGGAGGGGGGCGCGGTGCACACCGTCCGCTCCGGCGAGTCCCTGTGGTCCATCGGCCGGCGCTACGGCGTCCGCGTGGAAGACCTGCGCGCCTGGAACGGGCTTGCCAACAACCTCCTGCAGCCGGGGCAGAGGCTCAAGGTGGGCCGCGGCGCCCTGGTGACCCGCCAGCCCTCGCCCGGGGGAGGCGATGCCCCCGCCCCGGCGGTCCGCGCCGGCCACCGCGTGCACACCGTCCGCCAGGGCGAGTCGCTGTGGTCGATCTCGCGGACCCACCAGGTGACGGTGGCCGACCTCCGCTCCTGGAACGGGCTCGCCGACGACGTCATCCGCCCGGGGCAGAGCCTGTACCTGGCCGACTCCGCCTCGGCGGGGGGCGGCTCCTACACCGTGGTGGGGGGGGACACGCTCTACGGCATCGCCCGCCGCTTCGGCGTCGATGTCGCCGATATCGCCCGGCGGAACAACCTGAGCCTGTCGTCGGCCCTGCTCATCGGCATGGAGCTGCACATCCCCATCGGCGAGGCCGCCGAGGGGCCCTGATGCTCGCCGTTGCGCGCCACCTCCTCTTCCTCGCCCTGGCCTTCGTCCTCCAGTCGACCTGGATCCACCACCTGCAGATCGCCGGGATCCTTCCCGATCTCGTGCTCATGGTGGTCGTCTTCATCGCCCTCATGTCGGGCCACCTGGAGGCGACGATCCTGGGTTTCCTGGCCGGCCTCTGCCAGGATGCCTACTCCCCCCCGGACCTGGGCCTGAACGCCCTGGCCAAGTCGCTCGTGGGGTTCGGCGTCGGAGCCGCCCGCGACGGCCTGCTGGCCGACACCGTCCAGGTGCAGGTGGGGGTGCTCGTGGCCGCCGTGCTCGTCCACGATCTCATCTACTACGTCGGCTCCAGCTCCACCTCCCTCGAGGAGGTGCCCGGCATGATGTTCCGCTTCGGCCTCGGGCGCGCCCTCTACACCGGTGTCATCGGTCTGATCGCCGCCCTGGCGATCCACCTGCGCCGACGGGTGATCGCCCACTAGCCCGCCATGGACCCCGAGGCCCTCCAGGGCTTCTTCCGCAAGACCCGCCTGATGGTCCTGGTGGCCGTGCTCTTCGCCATCCTCCTGCTGCGCCTGTTCCACCTGCAGATCCTGGAGGGCGCCGGCTATGCCCAGGCCGCGGAGGACAACCGCATCGCCCGCAAGCGCCTGAAGGCGCCCCGGGGGCTGATCCTCGACCGGGACGGCGAGATCCTGGCGCGCGACCGGGCCTCGTACGGCATCCTCCTGCACCGGGGGCGGCGCGCGGTGGACTCCATGGCCGTCGCCGCTCTCGAAGAGGCCGTCGGCCACCCCCTTCGCTACGACCGCGGCCAGCGCACGCTGCGCCTGAAGCGGGATGTCGACTTCCGCACCGTGGCCATCGTCGAGGAGCGCCTGAGCGAGGACTGGGCCCTGCAGGTGCAGATCGAGCCGCAGCGGCTCTATCCCCACGGCCCCCTGACGGCGCACGTGGTGGGCTACATGGGGGAGCTGCAGGAGGCGGAGCTGGGTGGAGGGCCGCACTACGCGGCCGGAGACTACGTCGGCAAGACCGGGCTGGAGCGCGATTTCGAGTCCAGCCTGCGAGGGCTGGACGGGGTGGCCTACGTCGAGGTCGATGCCGAGCAGCGCATCCAGAGCGAGCACCCCTTCCCCGACCGCGACCGGCCGGCGCGGCCGGGCGGCTCCCTGCGGCTGACGGTGGACCTGGACCTGCACCGGGCGGCGGTGGAGGCGATGCCCGATTCGCTGGCCGGCAGCGTCGTCGCCCTCGACGTGCGCACCGGGGCGGTTCGGGCCCTGGTGAGCTACCCCTCCTTCGACCCCAACGCCTTCGTCTCCTTCGGGGCCCAGGCCGAGCGCGTGCGGCTGATGCGCGACCCGGCCCGGCCCCTCCTGAACCGCGCCATCCGCGGGCGCTATCCGCCCGGATCGACCCTGAAGATGGTCGCCGCCGCGGCGGCGCTGGAGAGAGGTCTCACCGATACCCTGTCCACCTTCCCCCGGTGCTACGGGTCGATGCCGATGGGCGATGTCGTGTTCCGCTGTGCCAGCCGCCGGGGGCACGGCGAGCTCGGCCTCCTGGAGGCGATGGAGACCTCCTGCAACATCTACTTCTACCACCTCGCCCAGATCCTGGGGATCGATGCCTGGCACGACTACGGACGGCGCCTGGGCCTCGGATCCCCCACCGGCATCGACCTCAACCCCGGCGAGGTCTCCGGCCAGCTCCCCGACCGCCAGTTCTACGCCGACCGTCAGGGCTGGGCCCTGGGGTACCTGATGAACCTGGTCATCGGGCAGGGGGAGACCCTGGTGACCCCGCTGCAGGTGGCCCGCTACGTGGCCGCCCTCGCCAACGGCGGCTATCTCGTCACCCCGCACCTGCACGGCCGGCCGCCGCCGGCCCAGCGGATCGAGGACCTCTCGGCCTCCACCCTCGGCATCGTGCGGCGCGCCATGCACCGCGTCGTCCACGGAAGCCGCGGCACCGGCCGCAGAGCCCGGATCGAGGGCCTGGCGATCGCCGGCAAGTCGGGGACCGCCCAGGGCCCGAACCGGGACGACGACGCCTGGTTCGTCGCCTTCGCTCCGTACCATCGCCCCGAGATCGCCGTCGTCGCCGTCGTCGAGGGCGGCGGCGGCGGCGGCGCCGTGGCCGCGCCGGTGGTGCGCGCCGTCCTCGAGGCGTGGCTGGCCGACCGCGTCGACAAGCGCTCCATGGCGGCGGCTGCCGCCGCGGCAGGAGGAGGGGGAGCGTGAGGGCCCGGGAGTTCGACCTGGTTCTGGTCCTCGCCGCGGCCGCCATCATCGCCTGCGGCGTCACCATGATCTACAGCGCCGCCGGCTCCGGACTGTGGCGCCATCAGGCGCTGGTCGCCATCGTCGCCCTGGCCGCGGCCCTGGCCGTGGCCTACGTGCCCCCCACGGCCTTCTACGAGATCGCCTACCCGCTGTACGCCGCCGGCGTCGTGGGCCTGCTCCTGGTGCTGGTCTGGGGCTCCGGCGAACCGGCCCGCTGGCTGGCCCTGGGCCCGCTGCGGATGCAGCCGTCGGAGTTCGCCAAGATCGGCGTCATCCTGGCCCTGGCCCGGTTCCTCGCGGATCGATCCTCCGAGCAGGCCGGACGGCCCCGGGCGATCGCCCGGGCCCTGCTCCTGCCGGCGCTGCCCATGCTCCTGGTGCGCCATCAGCCGGACCTGGGCACCGCCGTCTCCTACGGGGCCGCCTTCGTGCCGATGCTCTACTGGGCGGGGGTGAGGCCCCTGTACATCTTCTTCCTCCTGGCCCCGGCCCTGGGCGTGTTCTTCTCCTTCGAGCCCCTGTGGCAGGACCGGGCGCCGGTCGTCTTCGCCCTCTACATCATCGCCAGCTCCGCCGTCATCCAGGTCCAGCTCGCGCGGCTGTGGATGACCTTCACCATGCTCTTCGTCAACCTGTCCTCGGGGCTGGCCACCGCCCTGTGGACCAACCTCCTCCACGACTACCAGAAGGCCCGCATCCTCACCTTCCTCGACCCCGAGAGCGACCCCCTGGGAGCCGGCTGGAACATCATCCAGTCGAAGATCGCCATCGGTTCGGGGGGGCCCACGGGCCGGGGGTTCCTGCAGGGCACCCAGACCAACTACGAGTTCCTGCCGGTGGCCCACACGGACTTCATCTTCTCCGTCATCGGCGAGGAGTTCGGCTTCCTCGGCGGCGCCGCCATCCTCGTCCTCTTCCTCATCATCATCTGCCGCTGCCTGCACATCGCCACCCTGGCCAACAGCCGGTTCTCCAGCCTGCTGGCCGTGGGCCTGGCCTCGATGCTCACCTTCCACGTCTTCGTCAACGTGGGCATGACCATCGGCGTCATGCCGATCACCGGCCTGCCCCTGCCCTTCCTCAGCTACGGCGGCTCGTCGCTGCTGACCAACTGCCTGGCCGTGGGCCTGATGCTGCACATCTACGCCTGCCGCCACGAGTACTGACCGCATGCGCCCTCCGCCGCGGCTCTGGGCCGGCGCCGCCGCCGCCGTCTTCGTGGTGCAGAGCCACTGCGGCACGCCCGCCGTCCCCCACGACAAGCTGGCCCAGTGGTTCGCCGAGCGCGGCCTGCACGAGCGCGCCCTCGTCTCGGCCCGCCGGGCCGCGCGCGAGACTCCCCGGGACCCCCGGCCCCACTTCATCGCCGCCATCGCCCACGCCGGCCTGGGGGCCCGCCGCGAGGCGGTGGCCGCCCTGGAGCACGCCCTGCGCCTCGACCCGGACGACGCCCGCCTCTACGGGACCCTGCGCGCCCTGGCCGTCGAGTCGGGCCAGGAGGCCCTCGCCCTCGAGGCCCTGCAGCGGCTCGAAGAGGCCCGCCCCGGCCACTGGCTGCTGCGCCTGAACCTGGGTTGGGCCCATGGCGCCGCCGGCCACCGCGAAGAGGCCCTCCGCCGGCTCGAGGAGGTGGTGGAGAGCGCCGATTCGACGGCCCCCCGGCGCGCACGCACCTTCGCCCACTACGAGCTGAGCCGCCTCTACCTCGACGAGGACCGCACCGGCGATGCCGCCCGGGTGCTGGAGAGCGGTCTCGGCCTCGATCCCGACGACCCCCTGCTGCTGCTGGGCGCCGGCGAGAGCCGCCTGCGGGCCGGGGAGCCGGAGCGCGCCCACCGGCACTTCGCCCACGCCCTCGACAACGCCGACGACATGGAGCGGACGGCTTCGAGCATCGCCGGGATCTACTACGACTCGGGACTCCGGGAGCTGGCCATCGAGTACTACGAGAAGGCGGCGGGCCGGAGCCGGCCCTCGCCGCAGGTGCTCAACAACCTCGCCTGGACCTATGCCGAGGCGGGCCTGCGCCTCGACCGCGCCCAGGAGCTGTCCCTGCGCGCCGTCAAGAGCGACGCCGACAACGTCGTCTACCTCGACACCTACGCGGAGGTCCTCTTCCGCCGGGGGCGCACCGATCAGGCCATCGCCCTGATGCGCCGCTGCCTCCAGCTCGAGCCGGAGGACGGCGAGCACTACGAGTACCTGCGCGGACAGATGACCCGCTTCGAGGCCGCCGCCGACTCGCTGCTCTAGCCGCGGCCCCCCGCGGCCCGGCGCCGCACCCGCTCCAGCAGCGCGCGGTCCTCGCTCTCGAGGCGCAGGGCGGCCAGCACGATCCCGTACACCATCAGGAAGACCGCCGCCGCCGCCACCGCCCCCGGGGCGTGCCCGGCGGCGCCTGCCAGCCAGGCG
>CAZEHQ010000231.1:0-6752 GCA_964512165.1 uncultured Gemmatimonadaceae bacterium
CGGAGGCGCCTGACCGGGGCCTGGCAGGCGCTTGCAGGATGGGGGCGAAACCGGCTATATTGAGAACTCCCCCCCCTCTGCAACGCGGTTCGTTCCAGCCCTCCCCGGGTACACTACGGCCGCCGGTTCCTCTTTGTCGCGCCGGCCGTCAGGCAGTGGACGGATCATGTACGACTGGGACCTTCCGGTGGTTCCCGGGCCACCGATGGCGGACCTCAAGCGCCGCATGCTGGCGGAATGGCGGCGCAATCCCTTTCTCGACGACGACGTCAAGGCCCTCGGCCTTCGCCTCGGCGCTCCCGAGACCGACGCGGCCTCGGCCCTGGCCGGTCTGCGCGAGGCCGGCTTCCTCGAGGCCGCTGGCACCGGCCACGTCCTGAGCCCGGGTGCGGACGATGCCCCCGGAGGCAAGATTCCCGCCGCCGACGTCCCGCGCTCCGAGGGAAGCGGCGCCCCGGCCCGGGAGCTCCCGCACACCCTCACCCAATTGATCGCCGGCGGTCCTCTCGACGACCCGGGACTCGTCGACGCCCTGCCCTTCGGCCTTCTCGTGGTGCGCGCCTCGGGTGCCGCCGAGGTGGTCAACCACCGCGCCGCGGAGATGCTCGGGGTGCCCCTGGCCGACCTCGATGGCAAGGCCTTCGAGAGGATCACCGGAGTCGATCCCGTGGCCGCCCTGGACCACGCCGAGCCCCATTCCTTCTCCCTCATCGAGCCCTCGGCGCTGGAGATCACCCTGCACCGCCGCGAACTGACGTCGGGCACCGCCGTCCTCATCCTGCTGCGCGACGTGTCGTTGCTGGAGGAGGTCTCCCACATCCAGGCCGAGGTCCAGGAGGAGCTGTACGACCGCCTCCGGGAAGGGTTGGTCCAGCCGCTGGCCGCGATCGAGGAGTTCCTCGAGGATCCCGGGCGGGAGGGTCTGGTTCGGTCCCGCCTGGCCATGGAGCAGATCAACGGGTTCCTGAAGGAGTTCTTCCTCCATGGAGGCGCCGCCGACCGTCCCGCCGCCCGGGGCCGCTGAGCCATGGTCTTCGACGTACGTCATCTGTTCCCGGGCGAACCCGAGGAGGATGGCCCCGGTCCGGACCTGGAGCATCGGGAACCGGCCCCCGAGGAGTCCCATCCCGACCTGGAGGCCCTGGTCGCTGCCGCCGCCGGCGACGGAGATCCGGGGGAGCGCATGGGCGCCGTGGCCCGTTTGCGCGTCCTGGTGCCCACGGCCGAGGGAGTCGAGGGCCTGTGCCGAATCGTCGAGGACCCGGCCGACCCCCGCAGGCTGGTGGCCATCCAGGTCCTCGGCTTTCACCGCCACTGGCTGTTCAACCGCTCCTCGGTTCAGCGGGTCCTCGGCTGGGCCCGCGCCGAGACCGATCCGGCGGCGGCGGCGTCCCTCGTCTGGGTGCTGCGGCACCGGGATGTGGTGCAGGAGTTCCTGCGGCACCCGGCCGCGGCCGTGGTCCGGGAGGCGGCCCTGGGTCTGCCTGTCAACCCCGAGACTCTGGAGGCCCTGCTCGACGCGCTCCTGGCGGATGCCGATCCCGAGGCCGGCCGCGTCCTGGCGGCCAAGCTCACCGGGATCCACCCCAACCTCGCGCCCCTGTCCGTGGACCATCTGCTGCGCGTGTCGGCCTCGATTGACGATCGGGCCCTGGGGGAGGTCCTGTCCCGCTTGCCGCAGCCTTCGCTCTTCGATCTCCTCGTGGACGGGCGCGGCCACACCGCCTGGACGATGGACGCGAGTCCCGGGGAGTCGCGGCGCAACCAGGAGGCGAGGCGGATGTCGCGCCTGGCGGCCAAGCTGCTGCGGGAGCGGCCGGGGGCGGATCTGATCCGCTTGCTCGTCAACCGCAGCGTCGCCGACGAGGCCTTCGGCCGGCGCCACTCCGCCTTTCTGGAGAAGGCGATGGACAACACCCGCGAGAACATCGGCGCCGACGTCCTGGACGATCTGGAGAGGCTCACCGTAGGCGCCTCCGAGGACCGGGTCGAGCTCATGGCCAGGCTGCTGATGAGCCTCGGCGACAAGATCTCCGGGGAGGACAGCCGTTCCCAGGCCTCCGATCTCATCGAAAAGTGGAAGGGCATGTCCCCCGCCCTCAAGCTGAAGATCTTCCATCTCCAGCAGGGTCTGACCTAGCCGAAGCCCGTCACCGTGCCTCAGGTGTGGGCCCTGCGCAGCAGCAGGACCGCCAGCGCACCGTAGACCAGGTTGGCCAGCCAGGCGCCGAGCCAGGGCGCCAGAATCTCGTTCCAGCCAAGGGCCTGGCCGGCCTTCACCGATCCGTAGAAGGCGAAGCAGATCAGCACGCCGAGCCCGAAGTGGCGGCCCCCGCCGCCGCGGCGGGCGCCGGCCCCGAGGGGCGCCGCCAGGAGCAGGATGACCAGGCAGGTGAAGGGGAAGGAGACCTTCAGGTGCAGGTCGACGAGCAGCCGCGTCACGTCCTCGCCGTTGGCGCGGGCTCTGCGCACGTACCCGGCCAGCTCGGAGTAGTCCATCTCCTCCGGTTCCCTCTGCTGGCGGGCGAGGTCCTCCGGCAGCAAGGTCAGGCGGGTCAGGGCCAGGCTGTCGAAGGAAGCGGCGGCGGCCCCCGGCTCCTCGAAGAGCTGGCGGTGGCCCTCGTGCATCATCCAGCGGCCGTCGCCGGGGCGCCAGGAGGCCGAGCGGCCCGTGGCGCGCTCGAGGGTGCGGCTCCCGCGGGTGCGTTCCCAGGTGACGTCCTCGGCTCGCCTGCGGCGGTGGTCGTAGGAGCGGGCGAAGAGGAACTGGCCCCCCACGTCCTGCAGCAACACCTGGCGCCGGGAGCCGTCGGAGCGGCGGTACGAGCGGATCTCGTCGCGGGTGTTGTTGTAGTGCCAGGTGGCGGGGGGAACGACGAGATCGGTGAACAACAGCGTCGCTCCCGCCAGGACGACGGAGAACGCGTACAGGGGCGCGAGAAAGCGGTGCAGGCCGACGCCGCCGGCCTTCACGGCGGCGATCTCGGAGCGCCGGGCGAGCCCCGACAGGCAGAACAGGGTGGCGAGCAAGGTGGTGACGGGAAGGGTGAGCAGGATCCAGTAGGAGGAGCGGTAGAGGTAGTAGCGGCCGACCTGGGAGAGGGAGGCCTGATGGTCGATGAAGGTGTCGATGTTCTCGGTGAGGTCGACCACCGCGGCGAGTCCCCACATCCCCGCCGCGCTCAGTCCCAGACAGACGAGGAAGCGGCGCAGGAGGTAGCGGTCGAGGAGGGTCACGAGACCCCGGTGGGGCGCCGCAGCCGCTCGCGCAGCCCGAGCAGGGGCCGGTCGAGGACATGGGAGCGCACCAGCAGCAGCCCCACCAGGCCGAAGAACAGGTTCGGCGCCCACATGGCCGCCCCGGGGGAGACGAAGCCGCGGTCGGCGAGGCGCTCGCCGCCGATGAGGAAGATCCAGTAGGCGTAGAAGAACAGCAGGCTCATCGCCACGGAGACGGTGGCCCCGCGGGCCCTCACGAGGGCTCCCAGGGGGGCGCCCACGAGGACGAAGACGACGCAGGCGAAGGGGATCGAGAACTTCTTGTGCACCTCCACGAGGTAGGCGTCGGCCCGCCGCTGGCGGCTGTCGTGCAGCCGCCACTGCCGGCCGATCGAGGCGGCCGCCTGCCGGGCCCGGTCCCGGAGCCGGGTGACTTCGGCGGTGTCCTCACGGGCCTGGGCCAGAAAGGCCAGGGCCGTGGAGTCGATGCCGGCGCGGGCGCGGGCGTTGTCGAGGCGCGCCGCATCGGCGGCGGCGAGCATGGCGGCCACATCCATCTCGCGGTCGGAGCGGTAGGGGGAGCGGAAGGGGGACAGCTCCCGGTCGCGGTCGCGGATGTGGACCACCTGGCGGCGGAAGCGCCCCCGGGTCCCGCGGGAGGGGTCGGCCGAGTCGACGCGGTGGACCTCGCCGTCCTCGAGGGTGAGGCGCACGTATCCGCCGCCGCCGAAGATCTCCAGGCTCCCCGAGTCGGCGCGCAACGTCGTCGGCGGACCGCTCTTCCCGGCGTCGAAGAGGGTGATGTCGTGGAGGCGGTTGGACTCCTCGTCGACGCGGCCGATCCGCAGGCTGTAGGGGCCGAGATCGCGGATGAAGACCCCCTCCTTCTCCTTGAGGACCAGGGCCGCCTTGCGCCGTTGCAGGCTGGTGGTCAGCTCCCGGGTCCGGTGGTTGGAGTCGGGCAGGACGCGGTCGTTGAACCAGACCATGGCCAGGGTCAGCACCAGGGCAGCGAGCAGGACGGGGGCGAGGAGGTGGCCGAAGCTCACCCCCGCCGCCTTCCAGGCCAGGATCTCGTTGTCGGCGGCGAGCCGGCCGAAGACCATGAGCACCGAGATCAGCACCGCCATCGGGACCGCCAGGGCGACGATCCAGGCGAGGTTGCGGAGGAACAACTCCACGGCGACGCCCGGGCCGATGCCCTTGCTCAGCAGCTGGTCCAGCAGCTGCAGCATGACATCGATCTCGAGGACGAAGACGATCAGGCCGAAGCCGAGGGCGAAGGCCTCCAGGTGCCGGCGCAGCAGATAGCGGGAGAGGGAAACCAAGGAGCCCCGTGATGGGTCTGTCTAGAGACCCGCCGACAGGCCCCTTCCGGGCCGAGGAGGAGGGCCGCTCCGGGTGCCGTGGGTGTCGCCGCTGTGTGCGCCGGTCGTCACTGGGGGCCGTCTTCCGGCCGCCGCTCCGCCGGCCGCACGGGAGGAACGGCTTTCGCTTGCTCCGGCGGGCGCCGCTGTCCGCCGCCGCGGCGGGTTCTCCGATTGCCGGATCCCGGCCCCTCCCGTAGGTTCCCAGAGGGCTATGGCGCCGTCCCGTCCCCCGACCTGCAGATCCGCCTTCCGGCCCCCCGGCCGGAGGTCCCCACGGGGGGCCGCGCTCCCCGGGAGGCGGCCTCGCCCTCCCCGGCCCCGGCCCGCCGGGCGACCCCGCTTCCGGGGGCCCGCCACTCCCGCCACCGGATGCAAGGGACCCGCCGCCTGCCCGTGCCCGTAACCGATCCCGCCATTCCGAGGCCGGTCCCCGGTGCGTTCCCGGGCCCCCGCCTCGCCCTTGGGAGCGCGCTCCTGGGCGCCCTCGTCCTCACCCCTCTTCCGGCCCGGTCGGGGATCGGCCTCGAGCCCCCGCCGCGGGCCCCGGTCCATCGGATCTTCCACGATCCGGCGGAGTACGGCGCCTTCCGCGCCGGGTCGCCGCTGCTGCGCGCGCGGCCGCCGGCGACGCCCCTGGTGGAGTCCCGCACCCCCTTCACCAGCAAGCGGGTGACCATCGACTCCACCGGGGCCCACTACCAGCCGCGGTCGGCCGGGTTCGACGAGGGTCCGCCGATCACCCTGCCCCTGGGGCGCTATCTGGCGATGGGGAACCGCCACCTCTACCGGACGAAGTGGCGGCAGAAGGTGCGCGAGGGCATGCGCCGCGAATCGCGCCTGGGCGAGGGCCGGCGGGGGCGCCTGGAGTGGAGGGTGCCGATCCCGGCGCCGCCGGTGGTCAGGCGGTTCATCGGCGACGAGGGATCGCTGCGCATCAACGGCTCTCACACCGCCTCGATCGGCGGCAAGAGCAGCTGGACGGCCAACGAGGTCCGGACCCTGGCGGGAGGGTCGTCGAAGTTCCCCGCCCTGAGCATGGACCAGGAGTCGGACTTCTCGGTGGAAGGCAAGGTGGGGGAGGCGATCAACATCCGCATCAACCAGGACACCAGGGGCCTGTCCAGCTCCTTCGGCCAGAACCTGCAGGACCAGCTCGACCAGATCAAGCTCGATTACAAGGGCGACGAGGACAACATCTTCCAGGAGGTGCAGGCGGGCAACACCACCCTCTCCCTGCCCAACACGCGGTTCGTCGGCTTCAACCAGCAGCACAAGGGCCTCTTCGGGATCCGGGCCAAGGGGCGCCTGGGGCCCTTCGGCTTCACGACCATCGCCAGCCACGAGAAGAGCGAGTCCAACCGCCAGAGCTTCCGCGGCGGCGCCCAGGTCGACACCACCGAGATCCGCGACTACGAGTACGTGCGCAACCAGTTCTACTACCTCGACCGGGTCTACAAGGAGGGCCTGCCGGACTACGCCGCGGTCTCCACTTCGGGCTTCCAGCCCGAGGATCCCGTCGACGAGCGCACCCTTCAGGTCTACGTCAACGACTTCAACGTCAACAACGACGCCGAGCAGCTGTCGCGCCCGGGCCGGGCCCAGGCCGATCTGGGCGACGCCGCCAACGACTCGACGGGCCATCGCGAGATCGGCACCTGGCACCGCCTCGACCCCGACAACGACTACATCCTCGACAGCGGTCTCGGCTCCATCACCCTGCGCAGGCCGGTGCAGGACCGCCACGCCCTGGCCGTGACCTACCGCACCCTCGGGGGCCGCGCGGTGGGCACCGCCGCCGCCGACCGCGACTCCCTGGAGCTGCAGCTGATCAAGGCCCGCGACGCCCGCCCCGGCTTCCCCACGTGGGACCTGGAGTGGAAGAACGTGTACCGCATCGTGCGGGGCTTCGCCCGGGGGCGCCAGTTCGACCGCCAGCGCATCCGCGTGGAGATCCTGCGCGAGGTGCCGGGGCGTGAGCCGGAGACCACCCAGGGCGGACGATCCTTCCTGCGGCTCATGGGGCTCGACACCCACGGGCAGGACGCCGGCACGCCGCCGGACCAGATCATCGACGCCGACTACGACGGCCTCCGGGAGGACCTGGGGGTGCTGATCCTGCCCGACCAGCGGCCCTTCGATCCGCTACTGTCGAAGTACGGCCTC
>CAZEHQ010000232.1:0-6745 GCA_964512165.1 uncultured Gemmatimonadaceae bacterium
GATGGCGCCGAGGGCGGCTTCAGCCAGCGCGCCAACGCGCTGATCCTGGCGGCCGGCGCCGCACCGGAGGACCGCTCCTCGCACATGGCCGCGGCCCTGCGAGGCCCCGGGGTGGCGCCGGCGGCCGGCCTCACCGAAGCGGTGCTCCTGGCCGAAGGGCTCTGGCGCTCGGGGCACGGGGCCCGCGCCCTGGAGGTGATCGACACTTGGTGGCTGCGGATCGTGGGCCGCGAGGGCCCCACCTGGCGCGACAAGCGGGGGACGGAGGCGGACGTCGCGGCCCCGGGCCCCGACTACCTCCTCGGCAGGTTCCTCCTCGGCATCTCGCCGACGGACCCGGGATTCACCAGCTGCAGGGTGGAGCCCGCCCTGTCCCTGGCCGACCGCGCCCGGGGCCGGCTGCCCACCGCGGCGGGGGATCTCTCTGTGGAGTGGCGCACCGGCGAGGTGGAAGGCGTGCGGCGCACGACGGTTCAGCTCCAGGCGTGCGGCGCCGCCCAGACGGAGCTGGTTCTGGAACGCGGCGGCCGTCCACGGCCGACGCTGAGCGTCGACGGCGAGGTGGTGTGGCGCAACGAGAAACTCTACCCCAACGCGAGCGTCCGCGAGATCGCCGCCGATCCGGAGGCGGTAACCCTCCTCTTCGAGGGCCAGGGCGCCTGGGAGGTGATCCTGGAATGAGCGAGCCGGCCCCCCTGCACACGGCGGTACGGGAACCGAGGATCGCGGCCTCGGGCCCGCCCCCGCTGCTGGTGATGCTCCACGGCTACGGCAGCGACGAGGCCGATCTGCTCGGTCTGGCGGACTTCCTCGACCCACGGCTGCGGGTGCTCAGCTTTCGCGCCCCGGTCCCGCTGGACATGGGCGGCTACGCCTGGTTCCCCCTCGAGATCACGGGGGTGGGCCTGGCCGGGGACTACGGGGAGGCGGAGCGCTCCCTGGCACGGCTCGGGCGCCACCTCGACGCCGTGCAGGCCGAGGGGGGCCACGGCGGGGAGACGATCGTTCTCGGCTTCAGCCAGGGCGGCGCCATGGCCATCGAGCTGCTGCTGGCGCGGCCGCGGTCGGTCTCCGGCGTCGCCTTCCTGAGCGGGCTGTGGTCGAGGCAGCGCATGCCGCGGGACCCGGGGGTGAGGGCCGCGGTGAAGGGCAAGCCGGTGCTGCAGACCCACGGCACCGTGGACCCGCTGATCCCCATCGCCGACGCGCGGTCCACGCGCGGCCTGCTCGAGGAGCTGGAGGTCGACCTCACCTGGCGCGAGTATCCCATGGCCCACCAGATCGACGAGGACTGCCTGCGGCAGTTGATCGACTGGATCGGGGAGCGCGTCGAGTCCTCGGCTCCGGGGGGCTGACCCCGGCCCGGCTCAGCCCTCGGCGTCGTCCACCCAGCCGGAGGCCTCGGCGCGGACGATCTCCGCCATCGCGTCGAGCCAGCGCGGGTGATCGTTGAGGCACGGCGCCAGATGCAGGGACCGCCCTCCCGCCCCGAGGAAGATCTCCCGCCCCTCGTGGCCGATCTCGTCGAGCGTCTCCAGGCAGTCGGCGGTGAATCCCGGGCAGGCGGCCAGCAGGCGGCCGGCCCCCCGCGAAGGCAGCTCGCCGAGGAGGTCCTCGGTGTACGGCTGCAGCCACTCCTCCTTGCCGAAGCGCGACTGGAAGCCCAGCACCCACTGCTCCGGCTCCAGGCCGAGGCGGGCGGCCAGCAGCCGCGCCGTCTCCTGGCACTGGTCCCGGTAGGGATCCCCCTCCTCCACGTAGCGCAGGGGGATGCCGTGGAAGGTGATCAGCCAGCGGTCGGGCGGGCTGTCGAGCTGCGCCGCCTGCTCTTCGAGGATGGCGCGCAGGCTGTCGATGTAGGCCGGGTGACCGTAGTAGGGGGGCACGAAGCGCAGGCTGGGCATGCGGCGGCGGCGGTCGAAGAACCAGGTGCAGCGGCGGCCGAAGGCGGCGCGGGTGACGGCGTCGTAGATCGACCCCGTGGTGGAGCAGGAGAACTGGGGGAACATGGGCAGGACGACGATGCGCTCTATGCCCTCCCGGGTGAGGGCGGCCATGGCCGAGTCGATGCCCGGCTCGCCGTAGCGCATGCCCAGGACCACTCGGTAGGCGCCGCCCAGCCTCTCCTGAAGGCCCCGCTCCTGGGCCCGGGAGTGGACCATCAGGGGCGAGCCCTGGTCGGTCCAGATGCGGCGGTAGAGCCGGGCCGAGCGCGCCGGCCGCCGGGTGAGGACGAAGAGGTACAGGATCGGCCACCATCTCCAGGGGCTCAGATCGATGACCCGGCGGTCGCTGAGGAACTGGCGCAGGTAGGGTCTCAGGGCCCGCGCCTCGGGGGCGGCGGGGGTTCCGAGTTGGGCGATGAGCACGCCCACCTTCCGGGGCGTCGTGGAGGGCTGCGTCATTCCGTGTCCGTGGTGGCCGGCCGTGAGGGGGCTGACTAATATACCGAACCGAACCCCGAGGCTATTCCGACCGAAAGGAACAACGAATGCGTTGCGTCTTCGTCGGCGTCGAGTACGCCGGCAAATCGACCCTGATCGACCTGCTCACCGCCTACTACCGCCAGCGCAGCCAGCGGGTGCACGTGGACGACCACTTCACCATTCCCGACTCCTCTCTCAGTCCCCAGTCGCGGGCCCGCTACGTCGACTTCCCCGACGACGTCAAGGAGCGCATGCAGCGCATGCAGATCCAGTACCACGTCGAGGTCATCAAGAACTACGATCACGTGATGATCGGCGGCTGGCATATCGAGGAGCGGATCTACTCGGACTTCTACGGGGACGATCCGGAGCACACCTACTACCCCCGCTACGCCCAGGGTCACCACCGCCTCTACGAGGTGCAGGTGCTGGAGGCGCGGCTGCCCGACGTGGCCCTGATCCACGTGACCGCTTCGGACGACGCCATCGGCGAGCGCATGGCGTCGGACCCGCACGAGTACCAGATCATCCGGGCGGGGGACGTGGCCGAGCTGAAGGCGCGCTTCGCGGAAGAGGTGGCCAGCTCCCTGTTCACCGACAAGAGCAGACTCATCGAGCTGGACACCACCGGCCGCAGCCCCGCCGAGTCCCTCGACGAGCTGCTGCTCAAGTCGGAACCGCTCATCACCCAGGGCGAGCTGGCCATCCGCAGCCTGCCCGTCCCCGAGAGCGAGTACGACGTGGTCTACGAGAACGGGGTGCGGCGCACGGTGCCCCGGGCCTGAACGGGGCGGCGGCCCGGGCTCCCGTCCCGGCGCCGGTCCGCTCCCCCAACGCTTCCCTCGGGCAGGACCATGAGCGGACAGCGGAATCTCCCGGCGGCTGGTCGTCCGCTGGCTCATCCGATCGACCCACGTCCGGGGGTCCCACCTCATCCTCCTCGTCCTCTACGGCGGCGGAGTGGGCCCCCGCGAGCCGAGCGGGATCGTCGGCGTCGCCCTGCTGGCGGTGATCCTCGCCTTCGGCTTCACAGGTTACGTGCTCCCCTGGGAGGTCGCATACCGGGGCGCGGTGATCTCCGAGGCGCCGGCATCGATTTCCTGCTGGCCGCCGGGGAGAGGAGCTGACGCCGTGCTGCCCCTGCGCAAGGTCGAGATCCGCCGCCTCTTCGAGAAGGCCGCCCGCGACTACCCCCCGAAGGCGGAGCTCGCCTTCCTGCTGCAGAGCATGGAGGACCCGCGCAACGTGGGGTCCCTCTTCCGCGTGGCCGACGCCGTCGGCGCCCGCGAGCTGGTGCTGGCGGGCCGGACCCCGGCGCCCCCCGACGAGGAGATCGACCGCACCTCCCGCGGCCACGACCGGCGGGTCCCGTGGAGGGTCATCGCCGACACGCAGGAGGCGATGCGCGCCCTGCGGGAGGAGGGGTACCACATGGTCGCCCTGGAGACGGCCCGGGGGGCGCGGTGCTTTCTGGACTATCCCTGGACGGAGAAGGTCTGCCTGGTCCTGGGGAACGAGTCGAAGGGCGTGTACCCGGCGACCCTGGGCCTGTGCGACGGCGCCGTCTTCGTGCCCATGTACGGCAAGGGGCCGTCCATGAACGTGCACGTCGCCGCGGCCCTGGTGGCCTACGAGGCGGTCCTGCGAGGCGGAGAGGCGGGCTGAGCGGCCCGGCTAAGGGGCTTGCCCGAGAGCCGCCATGGTCTTCTGCATCGACTCGCGGAAGGGCCCGGGCAGCGAGTCCAGATAGGCCGCTTCCGCGTACTCCGGCTCCCGCGCCCAGTCGCTGACCACCGACGACTCTGCCGCCAGCCCGGCGTCTCCGTAGATGACGAACAGGGACCGGCGGCGGGCGCCCGGACCCTTCAGACCGCGGTGGATCCCCCGCGCGTCGAAAGGCGCGGCGCTGCCGGCGGTGAGTCGGACCTGCCGGGCGCCGGGGCGCACCGTCTCCGCGTCCCAGCCGGAGAGCGCTTCGTCGTAGCCCTCCTCCTCCTCGGCGGTGTTGGCGCGGTTGTGGGAGCCGGGGACGTACCAGAAGGAGGCGTCGTCCTCGAGGGCCAAGAGGACCTGCGTCGCGGGGAGCCTCTCGATCTCCCGCAGCCGTCTCTCCGTGGGCGAGTCCTTCCCCCACGCGAAGTAGGAGTCCCGGTGCCAGGAGCCCCGGTAGTCGAACTCCTCGTTCATGGCGAAGGCGGCGACTCCGTGCATGGCCGCGTCGTCGCCGCACAGCCGCCGCGCGAAGGCGAGGATGGCGGGAGCGCCGAGGGCCTCCATGAGAGGCCGCCGCGCCAGGGAGGGGTGGTGGGGGTTCTGGAAGCGGTAGCCCTGGAGGAACCCCGTGGCCTCGTCCCGCGGGGCGAGACCGAGGCCCAGGGCCGCCTCGATCGTCTCCTCGTAACTCTCCTGCACCCGGCCCAGCGACGCGGGGGGGATGACCTGATCGAGGATTGCATATCCTTCACGGTCGTAGTCGGCCATCAAGCCATCGGTGATCATCGATCCCTCCTCAATGAGTGAACGCCCCGACATCGCCACCCGCCACGTCGACAGCCGTGCGGCCGCGCGCCTGGGCCTGCCCCTGGGCCGAAAGATCGGCCGGCTGGACACGACGACCAACTATGTCCTCGACGACCGCTTCGACCACGGGTCCCACGACGGGTTGCACCGGCGGCTCACCGTGGTCGACGCCTACTCGGCGGCGGTCGATCTGGAGGAGATCCTGCGCGGGGGCATCGACGTGGTGATCCAGGCCTTCGGCGTGGAGGAGCGCTACGTGGCCGAGGCGCCGCTCCTCGATCCGCTGGCCGAGCCGGCCCGCGGCGCCCGCCAGTGGGAGCCGTTCTTCGAGGGGGAGGAACTCGTCGAGCGGGTGCTGATGAACCTCGACGAGCACCGGCAGTTCGCCGAGGCCTGCGCCGGCCACATCGAGGTCGCATGCTCGGGGGATGACGTCTCCAGGATCGTCGCCAGCGGCCGGGTCGCCATGGTGCTCATGCTGGTGAGCGGCTTCATCGCCGACAGCCTCGAGGTGCTGCGCGAGTACCACCGCCGCGGCGTGCGGGTCCTGTGCCCCAGCCACCTGAGCGCCACCTCCTGGGCCGACTCCAGCGCCGAGCTGAACGATCCCCCCGGCCTCACCGCCTTCGGCCGCGAGGTGATCGGCGCCTGCGAGGAGCTGGGCGTGATCGTCGATCTGGCCCACTGCTCCGACTACACCTGCCGGGACGTCCTGGCCGCGGCCACCCGGCCCATGCTGGCCACCCACACCAAGGCCCGGGCCCTGAGCGGGAGCCTGCGCGACATGCCGGACGACCTGCTGCGGGGGGTGGCGGAGAGGGGCGGAGTGGTCTGCGGTCTGGCGCCGGCGTCGAGAACCCCTCTCGAACGCCACGAGGCCCGGCGCCGCCGCGACGACGACCTGCACCGACGCTACCCCGACCCCTTCGAGCGCGCCCGCGCCAAGCTGGCCGACGCCGAGGTCTGGGGCACGAAGCTCGACCTGGCCACCATCGACCACCTGGTAGACGTGGCCGGGATCGATCACGTGGGCCTGGCGAGCCACGCCCAGAGCGTGCCCCAGTGGAAGGAGTACACCGCGGACCTGCTGGCCCACGGCTACTCCGAGAAGGACGCCGCGCGGCTCCTGGGGGAGAACGTGCTGCGCGTGCTCTCCTCGGCCGGGGACGCCGGCTGAAGGCCCCTCAGCCGGAGGGCGCCACGTACGCCGAGCCGGACCGGCCGCTCTCCTGCGGATTGACGGGGAAGGGGATGGGGATCTCGTCCCCGTGCCAGGGGAAGGCGTAGCTCGGGTCGTTGCTGAACCGGGAGAGGCCGGCATCGAGGCGGACCTTGGCGGCGGGCGGCAGGTCGACGGCGACGTAGCGGCCGTTGACCGCGGTGGCGGCGGGCGCCTCTCCTTCGCTGCCGTCCGTCCGGACCTCGGTGAAGGTGTGCTCCCCGAAGGCGCCGGCCTGCACGATCAGCCGCCGCGCATGCTCGCGGCTGCAGTTGACCAGCTGGACCCCCACGGAGCCGGCGTCGAGATGGTCCACGAGGGCGGCCACGTCGGCGGGCAGGCCGGGGCGTTCCTCATCGGCGTCGTAGTAGCGCACCGTGGCGCGCAGCAGCCCGCCGTTGTAGATCGATTGGGGAGTCCCCATGGTCACCTGGGTCAGGCCCTTGGTCAGCACCGGGTTGGCGGGGATGGCGTTCTCCTTCAGCCTCTCGATCGCCGTGCGCCCGTCCTTGCGCATCTCGTCGATCGCCTGCATCGACCAGTCCGCCTCGGCGGACAGGATCTTCTCGGGCCAGTCCGG
>CAZEHQ010000233.1:0-6692 GCA_964512165.1 uncultured Gemmatimonadaceae bacterium
GGAGCAAGAGAGTCGGTCGAACCGCTCGCCTGTCTCGTTGACGGTTTCCTTCGACTCGGCCACCAGAAGGCTGTCTTCCGGGACCTGGGACACGACGGCCGGTGAATGGGTGTTGACGATCACCTGCCGCAGCGGGTTGTCGTCGCCCACCGGCTCCTGCGTGTCCGTGGCGATGTCCTGAAGAAGGGACAGAATCGCCGGAATCCGCTCGGGGTGGATCCCGTTCTCCGGCTCCTCCAGGCAGAGCAGCCCCCGGCACTGCGGATCCAGCTCCAGCACGGACAGCGCCAGGAACCGAAGGGTTCCGTCCGACAGGGCCCGGGCCGGATGCTCGGTCCCGTCCCGCATCTGCACGTTGACCGTGAGCAGCTCCCGCCGTTCGTCCCGGTCGACCCGCAGCTCGGCCACATCCTCGACCAGTTCCGACAGCCGGTTGGCGACTTGGCCGTGGACCCCGGAGGCCCGCTCCTCCCGGCCGTTCCCACGCTCCTGGGTCTCCCCGCGGCCGAGCCTGTAGAGCGCAGCGGCGAGGTGTGAGCCGTCGGACCCCAGTTCGTCGGGATCGTTGAAGGAATCGGGTCTCCGCATGGCCGAGGGCTCGAGCTGCAGGAGCCGCCAGGACTCCATCTCCCGGCGCGCGACAAGGGCCGTGGGACTCTCGGCCGTGGTCGACGACAGCACGGTTCTCGGCAGACTGGCTGCCGGAAAAGGGACCTGCCTGCCCCGGCTGCCGCCGTCCTGGTGCAGGCGGATGACCGGCTGTCCTCCGCGACTCTCCGTAGAGATGAAGGGTGGCTGCCGCTTGCCGTGCAGCACGCTGTCCCTCCACTTCGACTTGCTGTGGGGGAAGGACAGTTGTCTGGGGGCGGTCCCCTTGCGGATGTGCGAGAGCTCCTCCCGGCGGATCTCCAGCCCGGGGCCGCCGGCTCGATCGGCGTCCTCTCTCAGTCCCAGGACCAGCCGGTAGCGCACGAAGGTCATGGTCGCCTCGGCCCTCTGACCCAGGTCGTCCCACTCCTCCTTGGGCAGAAGCATCTCCGCCTCCAGGGAGATCGCCTCCGCGTAGTTCTCCCCTGTCCGATGGAAGAGGCTGCGCACGTCCGTCGACCTGGCGTCCTCGTCGCGTACCGACAGGGCCGCTTCGGCCAGGGCCATCGTCGAGAGATTGCTCAGAAACCGGATCGCGTCGAAGAGGTTGGACTTGCCCACCCCGTTCGGCCCGGCCACACAGGTGAAGGGCCCGAAGCGGACGTCCAGATCCACCAGGTTCTTGAATCCTGAAACCTTGAGTCTCGTCAGCATGTCAGCAGCTCCCTCGGCCCTCGCCGAATCTAGCCGGCCCCTCCCACAGCGGCAAAGCACCGGCCCCCTCCGCGTTGCCGGCCATCTGCACCCGCCGTTACCTTCCGCCCCATGACCAACCTCGGCCAGTTCCTGGACCTGCTGCGGCGCGAGAAGGAGATCGTCGACGTGGAGGCGCCGGTCTCCTCCGATCTCGAGATCGCCGAGATCCACCGCCGGGTCATCGCCGCGGGAGGCCCGGCGCTGATGTTCCGCAACGTCGAGGGCGCCGACTTCCCTTGCGTCACCAACCTCTTCGGCACGCCGCGGCGGGTGGAGCTGGCCTTCGGGCCGCGGCCGGGGCGGTTCCTGCGCGAGCTGGTGAGCCTCGCCCAGGACCTGCCCGACCTGTCGCCGGGAAAGCTGTGGTCCCGCCGCGGACTGGCCCGGGAGGCGTTGCGGGTAGGCATGAAGTCGGTGCGCTCCGCCCCCGTCGCCGAGTGCCGCCAGGCGGAGCCCGACCTCACGCGGCTGCCCCTGCTCAAGACCTGGCCCGAGGACGGCGGCCACTTCGTCACCCTGCCCCTGGTCTACACCGAGCACCCCCGGACCGGCCACCACAACCTCGGCATGTACCGCATGCAGCGGTACGACGCGGGGACCCTCGGCGTGCACTGGCAGATCCAGAAGGGGGGCGGCTTCCACTACCACGCCGCCGAGGGGGAGGGCCGGCCCCTGCCCCTCACCCTGCTGGTGGGCGGACCGCCGGCGCTGATCCTGGCGGCCATCGGTCCGCTGCCCGAGAACGTGCCCGAGCTGGTGCTGGCCTCGCTGCTGCAGGGAGGCAAGGTCCGCCGCGCCCGCGTCGACGGTCACCCGCATCCGCTCCTGGCCGAGGCCGAGTTCGCCGTGCAGGGACACGTCCCGCCCCATGAGCGGCGGCCGGAGGGCCCCTTCGGCGACCACTTCGGCTACTACTCCCTGCGCCACGACTACCCCGTCCTGCGGGTGGAGCGCCTCTTCCACCGCCGGGACGCCGTCTTTCCCGCCACCGTGGTGGGCAAGCCGCCCCAGGAGGACCTGTGGCTGGGCAACTACATCCAGGAGCTGATGGCGCCGCTGACCCGTCTGGTCATGCCCTCCATCCACTCCGTGTGGAGCTACGGAGAGACCGGCTACCACTGCCTGACCTCGATCGTGGTGGAGGAGCGCTACAAGCGCGAGGCGATGAAGTTCGCCTTCCGCATCCTCGGCGAGGACGGCGGCCAGCTGGCGCTGACCAAGTTCCTCGTCGTCTACGACGGCCCCGGCGTCGACCAGTCCGACTTCCGGCAGGTCCTGGCCCACGTGCTGGCCCGCTGCCGCTTCGAGACCGACCTCTTCGTCATCGCCAACCTCGCCATGGACACCCTCGACTACTCGGGCCCCGCCGTGAACGAGGGCAGCAAGGGGATCCTCCTCGGCATCGGCGATCCGGTGCGCGAGCTGCCGGGCGAGTTCAGCGGCGAGCTGCCCGCCGGCGCCCGCCAGGCGGCCGTCTACTGTCCTGGCGCCCTCGCCGTGGCCGGCCCCTCCTACGCCGAGGACCGGGACTACGCCCAGCGCCTGGCGCGGGACCCCCGCGTTGCCTCATGGCCGCTGGTGTTCCTGGTCGAGGACACGGCCGTGGTCGAGCGCAACGTCGCCTTCCTGTGGAGCGCCTTCACCCGCTTCGAGCCGGCCGCCGACGTCCACGCCGCCGGCTCGCGGGTCCACCGCCACCACGAGGTCCTCACCCCGCCGGTGGTCTTCGACTGCCGCCTCAAGCCCGGCTTCCCCGAGGAGCTGTTCGCCGACGAGGAGACCCTGGCCCGGGTGACGCGCCGCTGGCCGGAGTACTTCCCCGCCGGCGACGTGGAGGGCGAGGAGGATCGGCAGGGCTACGGCGGGTTCACGAGGATGGGGTGAATTGCCTAGAATGGGGAGCACCCTTGCAGACTAGAGGAGGCATATGTCCACACCCCTGAACGCCGCCGTCATCGGCTGCGGCGGCCACGCCCAGGGCCACTTCCACATGATCGCCGAGGAGCCGCGCCTGCGGCTGGCCGGGGTCTGCGACCTCGACCCGGAGAGGCTCGCCCGGGCGGTCGAGGAGCACGGCCCGGTGCCCGGCTTCCAGGACTACCGCCAACTCCTCGACGAGGTCGATCTCGACGTGGTCCACGTGGTCACCATGCCCGGCCACCTGTTGCCCATCGTCCGGGAGGTGCTTGACCGGGGCCTGCACGTCTCGGTGGAGAAGTCGCCCGGCATGACCTCGGAGGAGACGCGGCAGATGGCCGAGGCCGAAGCCGCCTCGAAGGGCCGCGCCATCGTCTCTCTCAACCGCCGCTACTACCCCGAGGTGCTGGCCGTGCGCCGGCTGGTGCAGGAGCGGGGCGGCGCCGTGCACGTGGCCGCCACCTACAACAAGCCCCTGATCCGCATCGGCACGCCGGACGTGCCGGGCAGCCCGGACCCGCTGATCTGCGACGCCATCCACCACGTCGACCTGATCCGCTGGCTCGCCGGCGAGGGGATGACCGCGGCCCGGCCGGTGGCCGTCCACGGCGAGGTCGCCGACGGCGGGCGCACCACCGACCACCGCCACAACGCCGTGGTCCGCTTCGACACCGGCGCCATCGGCGTCCTCATGAGCCACTACGGCGTCGGCTTCCGCATCCAGCGCGCCGAGGTCCACGCCGACGACCTCTCCGCCTACCTCGAGCTGACCCGGGGGCGGCAGGTGGAGCTTTACACCGCCGCCGACAGCGGCGACGGCACGACCCGGGGAGGGCCGGTCACGGACGAGCTGGACCTGGAGCCGGTGGGCGGCCCCGACTTCAACGAGGTGAGCCACTTCACCGACTGCATCCTCGAGGACCGCCAGCCCTGGTCCACCCTGGAGGACGCGGTGCTCACCATGCGCCTGTGCGAGGCGATCCGCACCGGCCACCGCGGGCCCCTGCCGTGAAGCTCTCCCTGTCGACGCGGGTGGCCGAGAGCTTCTCCGACAAGCGGCAGGCGGCGATGCCGCTGGCAGAGCTGGCCGACCTCGCCGCGGGTGAGGGCTACCGGGGGATCTGCATGCGCGCCTCCCAGGTGGGCGTCGACTCCTCCCGGGAGGAGGTGGAGTCGGCGCGGGAACTGCTGGCCAGCCGGGGTCTCGGCGTCTCCATGGTCACCGGCGACTTCCCCATCCCCGAGAACTCCGACGAGGGCCCCGGATCGTTGCGCGACATCACCCCCTACCTGGACCTGGCCGACGGCCTCGACTGCGACCTGCTGCGGGTCTGCATGAAGACGGACGACGACATCGAGTGGGCCCGCCGCGCCGCCGACGAGTCCCGCGAGCGCGGCGTGAGGCTGGCCCACCAGTGCCACACCCGCTCCCTCTTCGAGACCGTCGACGAGTCGGTGCGGGTGCTGCGCGCCGTCGACCGGCCCAACTTCGGCGTCACCTACGAGCCGGCGAACCTCGAGCTGTGCGGTCAGGACTACGGCGCGGCGACACTCCAGGCCCTGGCGCCCTGGATCTTCAACGTCTACCTGCAGAACCATCGCCTCCACTCAGGCGGCGCCGACCGCATCGAGACCTGGTGCCGCGGCCCGGTCCCCTTCGACCAGATCCCGCTGTGGGAGGACGGCGGCATCGACTTCCCCCTCATCTTCGGACAGCTCGCGGACCTCGGCTACGACGGCTGGGTCACCGTCCACCAGGCCTCGGCCGCCCTCGGCGGCGCCGGGGAGGCCGCCCGCCGCATCGCAGCCTTCCTGCGCTGCCTCGGCTCCTTCGACGCGGGCTGTCGCGTTGGACGACCTGCTGCCCTTCTCGCCCCTGCACGAGCAGTCCTCCCTCCTCGCCCACGGCGAGCTGCGCGCCGTGGAGCTGGCCGAGCTCTACCTGGACCGCATCGAGCGCTACGACGGCACCCTGAACGCCTATACCGTGGTCACCGCCGAGCGCGCCCTGGCCATGGCCCGCGCCGCCGACGAGTGGACCGACGCCGGCGTGAGCCGCGGACCCCTGCACGGCCTGCCGCTGGCCCTCAAGGACCTGATCGACGTGGCCGGCCTGCCCACGGCGGCGGGCTCCCTCATCCTGCGGGACAACGTGGCCGCCGGCGACGCCACCGTGGCGCGGCGCCTCTTCGAGGCCGGCGCCGTGCTCCTCGGCAAGACCCACACCGTGGAGTTCGCCTTCGGCGGGGCCGGCATCAACCACCACTACGGCACCCCCTGGAACCCCTGGGACGCGGAGGTGCAGCGCCTGCCCGGCGGCTCCAGCAGCGGCTCGGCCGTGGCCGCCGCCGCGGGACTGGCCGCCGCCGCCATCGGCAGCGACACGGGGGGCTCGGTGCGCATCCCGGCCTCGTTCTGCGGGATCGTCGGACTCAAGCCGACCTTCGGCCGCGTCAGCAGCGCCGGCGTGCTGCCCCTGGACCCGCGTCTCGACTCGGTGGGCCCCATGGCCCGCTGCGTCGCCGACGTGGGCCTGCTCTACAGCCTCCTCGCCGGCCCCGACCCCGCCGATCCCGACACCCTGGCGCAGCCCGACCTCACCGACGACGACTTCGAGGGCGAGGCCGGCGGCACCCGCCTGTGCATTCCGAGGGAGTACTTCTGGGAGGGCGTCGATCCCGAGGTCGAGGGCGCGGTGCGGGCCTCGGCGCAGGTCTTCGCCGACCTCGGCGTCCACGTGGACGAGATCTCCATGGAGGAGCTGGACCAGCTGACGGAGCTGCGGGCCCGCAAGAGCCTGATCGCCGTGCAGACCTACGCCAGCTACCGCGAGTGGATCGAGGAGCGCGCCGACGAGTTCGACCCCATCGTCCGCGAGCGCATGCTCGACGGCCGCGACGTGAGCGCCCACGAATACGTGGAGATCAGCCGCGCCTGGGACGCGCTGCGCCGCCGCACCGCCGAGGCCCTGCGCAACGTCGACGCCCTGCTGGCGCCGGCGACCCCCTTCCCGGCGCTGCCGCTGCAGGAGTGCGACGACCGCGGCGAGACCTACCGCCGCGTCAACGCCCTCTGCCTGCGCAACACCGCCGCCGCCAACCAGCTCGGCCTGTGCTCGATCTCCCTGCCCTGCGGGTTCACCCGCGGCGGCCTGCCCGTGGGGCTGATGCTGATCGGCCGGCCCTTCGAGGAGGCCGGCCTCCTGCGCCTTGCGCGGGCCTACGAATCGGCCGCCGGCTGGAGCGGCCGGCACCCGGATCTGGGCGGCTTCGGCTGAGTCCCTGCCGTCTTGCGAATGTTGGGGGGCCCCCGTAGTTTCGAGCGCCTCCGCAGCACCCGCGTCAGTTCTCGCGTCGCTCCCATCGTCTAACGGTCAGGACTCCAGATTTTCAATCTGGCAACCGGGGTTCGACTCCCCGTGGGAGCACCAT
>CAZEHQ010000234.1:0-6671 GCA_964512165.1 uncultured Gemmatimonadaceae bacterium
CCCCCCCCCCCCCCGCGGGCTTGCGAACCCACCCCGCCCCCCCGCGCCGGCCCCGCCCCGGGCGCGCCGGCCCGCCCCGGCGCCGCCCGCAGGAGGGATCAGGCCTCCTGCGGCGTGTACCTCGCCTCCCAGGCCCGCGCCTCGGGAAAGCCGATCAGCTCGTCCAGCTCCGCGAAATCGGACATCTCCTCGGCCACCGCCCGCGTCGTTCCATCCTCCTTCAACGCCCTGAGCGTCTTCTGGATCGAGCGGATGCAGCCGAGAATCAGGGAGTGCGGATACGCCGCGATCCTGAACCCTATCTCCTGCAACTCCGCCGTCGACAGGAAGGGCGTCTTCCCGCCCTCGATCAGGTTCGCCATCGTCGGGACGCCGAAGGAACCCGCCGCGGCCTTCAGCTCCTCCACCGTTCTCGGCGCCTCGAGAAAGACGACGTCCGCCCCGGCCCGCTCGTAGAGCTTCCCCCGCTCCACTGCCTCCTCCAGCCCCAGGACGGCGATGGCGTCGGTCCGCGCGACGATCAGGAAGTCGTCGCTGCGCCGGGAATGGGCGGCCGCCTCGACCTTGAGCGCCATCTCCTGCGCCCCGATCAGCCGCTTGCCGGGGGTGTGGCCGCATTTCTTCGGCATCTCCTGGTCCTCGATCTGGATCGCCTGGGCGCCGGCCTGCTCGTACTCCTGGACGGTGCGGCGCATGTTGAGGGCGTTCCCGTACCCGGTGTCGCCGTCGGCGAGGACGGGCAGTTCGACGCAGCGGACCAGGTTGTGGACCCGCTCCAGCATCTCGGAGAACGTGGCCAGCCCGGCGTCGGGCAGCCCGACGTGGGACGCCACGTGGGCGTAGCCGCCGAGATAGACGGCCTCGAAGCCGGCCCGCTCGATGAGCCGGGCCGAGATCATGTCGTAGCAGCACGGGGCGACCAGGATCCGGTCGCGGGCCAGCAGTTGCTTGAGTGTGGTCCGGTTCGCCATGGGGCCTCGGATCGGGATCGGGGGTGGGCCATTATCGCCGGTCATCCCCGAGCGGGCAAGAGTCCGTGAGCCGGATCTTCACCGCGATCGACCATGGCATGACGCGGCGGCACTGGAAGCAGTGGAGGCGCCACGTCGGTGTGGAGCTCGACACGATCCGCCTCGTTCCGGGCCGCGGGAGTCCCGGAGCAGTTCGCCGAGGACTATCCGGACCTTCTGCAGTCGGCATTGGCCGTGCGCGGTCTCGACTGAACGGCCGGACGCTCTAGAAGAAGCGGCTCCAGAAGCTCCGTTTCACCTCGCCGCCGCGATTGACCAGGTAGCGGTCGAGGTTCTCTTCCCCGGTGGGCTGCACTACCTGGATCAGGCCGTACACACCTCCCATGTCCGCTCCGTCGTACACGTAGATCGCCACCGTATTCTCGCCGTCGCGCACCACCTGGCTGCTGATGTCGAGGATGAACGGCCGGTCCCGCACGTGGTGCTGACCGATCAGATGGCCGTTGACGTACACATAGGCGTCTCTGTCCACCCCGCCGAAGGCCAGATGCACGGGCCGGCCCTCCTCCGCATCCACCATGAACCGGGTCCGGTACCAGGCCCCCTCGTCGTATGGGTAGCCCTGGTCTTCCCAGGCCTGTCCGATGCTGATAACCGTCCACTGCGAATCGTCGTAGTCCGGGTCGGCGTACTGGCGACGCCGCTGAGGGTTCATCGTCCCCACGTCGAGACGGAATCTCCACTCCATGGGCACCTCGGCCACCATCTGGTGGGGATAGGGGACCCGCGGGGGGCGGTTCGCGTACTTCTCATACCGCGTGAGGTGTACGAGGTACGGCCGGTCACCTCTCCTGTATACCGAGTGCATGCGCCCACCCCGATTGGCCGCGTAGTAGCCGATATCTACCTCCTCCGTGGGCTGATGCACGTTGATCAGGCCGTACACCCCTCCCATGTTGGCCCCGTCGTAGACATAGAGGGCCACGACGTTCTCCCCATCGCGCACCACGTGGTCGCTGACATCGAGAATGAACGGGAGATCCCATGAGTGGTGCTGGCCAGCAAGCCGGCCGTTGACATACACGAAAGCGTCGTTGTCCACGCCGCCGAAAGCCATGAGCACCGGCCGCACGGAGTCGGCGGCCACGGTGATGGTGGTCCGGTACCAGGCTCCCGCGTCGTAACCGGCGTATCCCTGGTCTTCCCAGGCCCGTCCGATGGAGATGATCGACCAGTCGGTATCGCCGAATCCCGGGGCGGAGTAGGCGTGGCGTTGCGGATGCGGGTCGTCCACCTCGAGGCGGAACTTCCAGTGCAAGGGCACCTCGGCCACCTCCTCATAGGAGTAGGGGACCACCACGGGCGTATTGGCGTACTCGTAGTATCGCTGATCGGAGGTGGGTGAGGTCCGGGACAAAACCCTGATGGCACTTTTCGTCGCCCGCAGCTGGGCCTCCGCCTGCTGCCGGAGGAGGGACTTTGCCGCCGCGTAGTTCCGGAGATCCTTCTGGTTCTGCCGGAGGGACTCGACATTGAAGAGCAGGACCCCGCCCGCATCTGTCCCCGCCTGGATCTGCCGGAGGAGGGAATCTACCACTGCCTGCGCTGGGGACACTTGTCCGTGTTCGTTCCGTTGCTCCAGGGCTTCGATCGCGCGCCGGAGGGCCTTCGCCTGGCCATGCCGGAGGCGGGAACTTGCCGCAGCCTGCTCCAGAAGATCCTTGAGTTCGTGAAGTGCCAAGGAGTCGTCAACGACGGTCAGGGAAGTCCGCTCTTCCAAGGTGTCCTGCCGGCGGCTGGCGGACCTCAGGTTGCGCGCCGCTTCCACTCCTGCCTGCGGCTCCTCCGGGTACTCTTCGATCACGGCCTCGTAGCTCTCGCGCGCCCGGGCCAGGCCCAGCTTCTCCTGGCACACCCCGATGCGCAGTTGCGCCCGCGCGGCCAGGCTGTCGGTTCCCTCACCCTTCTCATGGGCCTCGATCACCTGCTCGTACAGGCGGATGGCCTCCTCCAGACTGCCCTCGCCCTTCTCCTGCATGAGGGCCGCCTGATAGGTCTCCTCCACCGTACCGGCAGGCACGCAGTCGGCGGTCAGCAGCAGGCCGAGGAGAGCCGCGGCAGCAGGTTTCATGATGGACCTCCGGGTTCGGGTGGGCGGATGCGCGTCGTCAGGCTCACCCGCAAACCTGCGGACCGGGGCGATCCGGGTTGTCACGGAAATGTCATGGAAGTGCAAATAGGTTGTACTGCCGTGCCCGGCGGCCCAGGCTCTACTCCACGAAGCGGTACCCCACCCCGTGTACCGTGAGCAGGTGGCGCGGGCGGGCGGCGTCGGCCTCCAGGCAGCTCCGCAGCTCGGCGATGTGGTTATCCACCGTGCGCGTGGTGGGGTAGACCTCGTAGCCCCAAACCTGCTGGAGGATCTGTGCCCTCGTCAGGGTGCGGCCCCCGCTCTCCCACAGCAGACGCAGCACCCCGAAGGCCTTGGGGGACAGGTGCACGGTGCGGCCGTCCACGGTCGCCTCGTGGCGGTCGAAGTCGACCCGCGCCGGTCCGAACTCCAGCACCGCCCCGGCCGCGGCCTCCGGCTCGCCCCGTCGCAGGACCGCCTTGATGCGGGCCATCAACTCGCGGACCCCCACCGGCTTGGTGACGTAGTCGTCGGCCCCCAGCTCCAGGCCCAGGACCTTGTCCACCTCTTCACCGCGGGCCGTGAGCATGATGATGGGGGTCGCCGATCCCCGGGCGCGCAGGCGGCGGCAGACCTCGTATCCATCCATGGTGGGCAGGACCACGTCGAGAAGGATCAGGTCCGGCTTGATGGCCAGGGCCCGCTCCAGCCCTTCGGCGCCATCGGCCACCGCCTCGGCCTCGTGGCCCTCGTAGATCAGGTTGTCGACCAGCACGCGGGCGATGGCCGCCTCGTCCTCCACGACCAGGATTCTAGGCATGGTCCGTGTCCCCGTCGTGGAGCGGGAAGTACAGGCGGAAGACGCTGCCTCCGCCCGGCCGGTTGGCGGCCTCCACCCGGCCTCCATGGGCTTCGACCACGTTTCGGACCAGGGACAAGCCCAGGCCGGTCCCTGCCGTGCTGGCGGCGTTGGCCCCCCGGTGGAACTGCTCGAAGATGCGCTTCTCCTCGCCCGCGGGGAGGCCGATGCCGCGGTCGGCCACCTCCACCAGCACCTCGGCTTCGCGCTGCTCCACGGCCACGCGGACGGCCTTTGGCCCGGGCGAGTACTTGACGGCGTTGCCCAGGATATTGGCCACCGCGCCTTCCACCGCCTCCTGGTCGGCCAGTACCGGGGGCAGCGGATCGGCGATCTCCTTCTCCACCTCGAAGCCCTCGGCGGCGAACAGTCCGCTGAATGTCTCCAGGGCCGCCCGGGCCGCCTCCCCGAGGTCGCAGGGCCGGCGCTGGTAGGTCCGGTCGCCGCGCTCGATGCGGGAAAAGTCGAGGACATTGTCCACGAGGCGGGACAGGCGCCGGCTCTCATGCAGGAGGGTGGTCAGGTAGTCCCGCATCTGCCGGTCCGACCGGTGGCGGCCCAACAGCAGGGTCTCGGCGTACATGCGGATGGTGGTGAGCGGCGTGCGCAACTCGTGCGATACATTGGCGACGAACTCCGACCGCACGCGGGCCACCTGCACCTCGCGGCCGGCGTCGCGCAGGATCAGGAGCCCGCCCAGGACCACGGACACGGCCAGGGCGAAGATGCCGCCGCCCACCAGCCAGTTGCGCGTGTGATAGTACCCGGTGGCCGCGGTGGTGTCGGGGGCCCAGATGCCGACCCGCACCCGGTCCATCCAGCGGCTGGCCGGACCCGTCTCGTGGATCGTCTCCCGGTGGCCGGCCGCAAAGGCGGGTTCGGCGTCGGCGTCGAAGAGGGCGAGGGCATACCCCCGGTCCTCCAGTCCCGCCACCTGCTCCCGCACCAGGCCGGTGAGCGCCTCCCAGTCGAAGAGGATGCCCACCGCGCCGCCTCCCTCGACCGCATCCAGGAGCATGAGGAAACTTGTCCCGTCCTCGCCCGCTCTGGACAGGTAACCCCGCTCCCGGGCCGTATCCCACCGGGCCTCCACCAAGGGGCCGAATCGCTGCGCGAAGTCCAGGGCTTCCTCGATCAGGCTCAACCTCTCCAGCAGGACGGGCCGGTCCTCCATCTCCGCCAGCCGGCCCTCGGCCAGGGCGCGGACCTCCTGCAGGGCCTGCCCGCAGCCGGCGTAGAGGGGATAGCGGCCCTGGAGCAGGGCCTCTGTCCAGGCCACCAGACTCGCCTGGGCCCGCGGCGGCGCGGCATGGCGGCCCAGGCGCAGATGGCTCAGGGTGACGGGATGGGCCCCGTCGGCGTCGAAGACGTGGCCGTGGAGGGCGACCAGCCTGCGGTGCGCCTCCTCGGCCGTGGCCTCGTCCTTCCCTTCGAGAGCGCAGCGGGAGAGGGCGTTGAGGGCTTCGGCTTCCTCCCCGGGACTGGCGGCCTCCTTCCAGGCCTGGTCGTAGAGCCGTGCGGCACCGGCCCAGTCCCGGCGGCCGAACTCGCGTTCTTCGGCCTTCTCCATCTGCGCCGCGAAGGCCGCCCGGGGCTCCTGCAGGCGCAGAGGCCGGACCGACGGGTGGCGCAGCACGCCCGCGGCATCGACGACGAAGATCTGGGCGATCTCGGAAAAGCCCGCGTACCGGCGCGGGTCCATGCCGCCTTCCTCCACATAGGCGGCCAGGAGCTGGGCGCGGCTCTGCATGACGCGGTCGAAGGCGTCCTGGGCCAGCCCGGCCTTGGAGCGCAACTCCCGCAGCACACTCTCCCGGACATCGCTCAGGGAGCGCACGCTCAGGAAGGCCAGCAGGGAGGCCGGCAGCAGGATGGAGAGGAAGTAGAGGACTACCCAGCGAAAGCCGAGGCGCGTCATGAGGGCTGGCACGAGCGGCGGGCGCGGTGCTTGCGCCGGCTGCCGGGCGGCAGTCAGTCGCCGGGGAAGTGCCCCTTGTACTCCAGCCCAAGCAGCTCCCGCGACCGGGCGACGTTGCAGTAGCGGTCCGCCTCCGGGTGGCTGGCCGTGTGCATGATGTCGAAGTCGATGGTCTCCGATTCGAGGGCCAGGTGGCAGGCCTCGGCCAGATCGTGGCGGCAGACCCAGCTGACGCCGCCGCGGGCGGGGAGACCGTCGCGGCTGATCCCCAGCCGGCTGTCGCCGATGCTGCAGGGCCGGAAGATGATGATCCGCGTCCCGTAGGCGTCGTGGAACTGGCGGCACACCTCCTCCTGCAGGCGCTTGGTGATGCCGTACAGGGTCCCCTCCTTGCTGCGCACCTCCGACGACAGGAACCGCCCGTCCGGATGCTGCACGACGCAGGAGCTCATGTGCACGACGCGCTTGAGCCCGTGCCGCCGGGCCGACTCCAGGACGTTCCACATCCCCTTGACGTTGATGAGAAAGGGGTTCACGTCGTCCTCGTGGGGGCCCTCGTACCCGAAGTAGGCGGCCAGGTGGACGACGCCGTCCATGCCTTCGAGGGCTTTATGAACGGCGTGGAAGTCGGCCAGGTCCCCGTAGTGCTTGTCGCCCTCCCAGTCGCCGTCGAACTTGCGGTACACCGACCAGGCTTCGGGGTTGTGATCGAAGGCGCGCACCTCGTGGCGGCCGGCGAAGTTCTCGAGCACGGCCCGCCCGGCCCATCCCGCGGCGCCCATGACGGCCACT
>CAZEHQ010000235.1:0-6628 GCA_964512165.1 uncultured Gemmatimonadaceae bacterium
CACCATGTCCAAGGCCGCCCGCGAGGCTTCGGCCCGTTACAGCTTCCCCGACGGCACCGCCACCTTCGTCGACGACGTGGACGACGGGTACGAGGCCCGCGCCGGGCGCGGAGCCCTCTACGCCCTCGGCGGCGGCGACGACCTGGGCGCCATCGCCCGCCGCGAGTGGGAAGCGACCACCCGCCTCTTCGACGACGCCGGCCCCGGCTGCGACCATCCGAAGTACGTCGCCCAGCTGACGGACGAGTACTACAACCTCGCCGTCCCCTTCGAGTGGTTCCACCAGGGGGAGGGCAACCAGTCCTTCTACGAGCTGGCCCTCTCCGAGCCGGACTCGGCCGCCCTTCGCGAGAGGGCCGCGCGCTTCGCCGACCTCATGATCGACGAGCGCAACTACGACGCCGGCCACCGCGTCTTCCGCTCGCCCTTCCCGTCGGGCGCCGGTCCCCTGACCAGCGCCCGGGACCGCCTCGGCCTCGCCCGGGCCTACCTCACCTCCCACTACCGCAGCGCCCCGGAGAGCCCCGCCCTGCGCGCCTCCCTCCACCCCTTCGTGCGCGACCTGGAAGAGGACTGGTCCGCCGATCCGGAGCGCCGCCGGCGCATCCTCGAGCTCTTCGACCGCGTCGTCCTCGGCGGCGACGTGCCCACCAACCTGACCGCCGCCGGCCTGGTCGCGCACGCCTTCCTGTTCACCGGCCACGACCGCTACCGCCGCTGGGTCCTCGACTACGCCCAGGCCTGGATCGAGCGCATCGACGCCAACGGCGGCCTGCTGCCCGACAACGTCGGTCCCACGGGGCGCGTCGGGGAGCGGCGCCGCGGCCAGTGGTGGGGCGGACTCTACGGCTGGACCAGCCGGTGGGCGGGGGACATCAACTTCGGCGGCCCCACCGTGGCCGCCGAGTGCGCCCTGCTGCTGTCCGGGGACAGCGGCTACCTGGAGCTGCTGCGCCGGCCGCTGCTGGCGCTGCTGGAGCGGGCGCGAACCGGCGCCGAGGGCCGGCTGGAGTTCCCCAAGCGCATGGGGCCCGAGGGCTGGACCGAGTGGGCGCCGCCGCGGCTGCTGGAGTTCGCGCACCTCTACCACGCCTCCATGAGCGCCGCCGACCGAGCCCTGATCGAGCATCTGCGCGCCGGCGAACCCGGCGGCGACTGGAACCACGTGGAGAGCCTCCCCGACCGCCGCAGCCAGCAGGCCGAGCGCGGCCGCTTCCAGTACTACGACGGCCGCAACCCCGACTGGCCGGAGCGCATCCTGGGCGCCGAGCTGGCCTGGTGCGAGAGCCACTTCGAGCGCATCCGCGCCGAGGAGCGGGACCCGGAGACCCTGCTGCAGGAGAACCGGTGGCCGCCGAACCCGGTGGTCACCAAGGGGCTCACCCAGGTGACCACCGGCGCGCCCCAGACCGTGTACAACGGCGGCCTGCTGCGCGCCACGGTGCGCCACTTCGACCTGGACCGCCGCCGGCCGGGCCTGCCGCCCGATGTGGCCTGCCTGGTGGAGGGACTCTCCGCGCAGTCGGTGGACCTGCGGCTGGTGAACACCGGGCGGGAGCGGCGCCGGGTGCTGGTGCAGGCCGGCGCCTTCGGCGAGCACGAGTTCACCCAAGTGGAGGCGGGCGGGGAGAGCCGGGAGGTGGGGGGCCGCCACCTCGCGGTGGAGTTGGCGCCGGAGGCCGGGGTCCTGCTGCGGGCGGGCCTGCGCCGCTTCGTGAATGCACCTTCCTACGGGGCCGGCCTTGACCTGCTGAAGGCGGGTTCCGCGGTTCAAGGATCTGGTTGATCCTCCCGAAACCGGCGTCTACTCTTGGGGCATGGACTGGCTCCCCTACATCGGCTTTGGCGCGGGCGTGGTGGTGTCCCTGGCCGCAGTGATGCGCTGGATGTTGCGCGACCTGCGCGCCGACCTGGGAGGGCGCATCGACCGGCTGGGAACCCGCAGGGGCCAGCCGGAGACCCGCGTGGACCGGCCGAGAACCCTCATGGGCCAGCCAGAGACCCGCATGGACCGGCTGGAGACCCGCGTGGACCGGCTGGAGGCTCGCCTCGATGGGCGCATCGACCAGCTCGAAACCCGCATCGACGACCTGGCCGCTGACCTCGGCAGGGTGTCCGATCGGGTGGCGCGAATCGAAGGCGCCCTCTTCGGCCCACGGCTTGGCCCGACACCGCCGCCGCGGCCCCTTCGCAGCCAGCCTTCCCGGCGAACAACTACCGCTTGACCCGCCAGGCGCGGTCGATGACCGTGCTGGACCCTACCCCACAGTCCTTCCGGATGAGCCACCCCTGGTGAGTCGCGTGCGCCTGCCGCTGGTCCTCGCCCTGTGCTCGGCCCTGGCGGCCCCACTACCGCCGGCCCAGGCCGCGCAGCCGCCGAAGCACGAGTTCCGGGGGGCGTGGATCGCCACCGTCTTCAACCTGGACTGGCCGAGGGCGGCGGGTCCCGCCGAGCAGCAGGCCGAGCTGCTGCTGCTCCTGGACCGTCTCAAGGCCGCCGGCATCAACGCCGTGTTCTTCCAGGTCCGCTCGGCATGCGACGCCATGTACGACTCGCCGCTGGAGCCGTGGTCCTACTGGCTCACCGGGCGGCAGGGCGCGGCGCCCGACCCGTGGTACGACCCCCTGGCCTTCGCCGTGCGGGAGGCCCACCGGCGGGGCATGGAGATCCACGCGTGGTTCAACCCCTACCGCGCCCAGGCGAGCTCCACGTACGAGCCGTCCGCGGACCACGTGACCCGGACCCGTCCGGAGTGGGTCCTGGCGTTCGGCGATCTGCGCGTTCTGGACCCGGGCCGGGCCGCCGTGCGGGACCACGTCACCGGCGTCGTCATGGACGTGGCCCGCCGCTACGACATCGACGGGGTCCACTTCGACGACTACTTCTACCCCTACCCTCCGAACCAGATCGGCACCGAGGACGCGGCCACCTTCGCGGAGGAGAGCCGGGGATTCACCAGCCTCTCCGACTGGCGCCGCGACAACGTCGACATCTTCATCGCCCAGGTCGCCGACAGCCTGCGTGCGCTCAGGCCGGCTCTCAAGTTCGGCGTCAGCCCCTTCGGCATCTGGAAGAACGGCGTGCCCGAGGGCATCCGCGGCCTCGACGCGTACGACGTCATCTTCGCGGACCCCACGGCCTGGCTCGCGGCGGGGAGCGTGGACTACCTCGTGCCGCAGCTCTACTGGCCCTTCGGCGGCCCCCAGGACTACGGCAGCCTGGCCTCCTGGTGGGCGGAGCAGGTCGGCGGCCGGCATCTCTACACGGGGCACGGGCTCTACCGTGCGGAGAGCGAGACCTACTCGGGGGAGCTCTTCTCCCCGGACGAGATTCCCCGCCAGGTCCGGTTCAACCGCGATTCACCGAACATCCTGGGCAACGTGTTCTTTCGAGCCAGGAACATCACGCACCACCACTCCCAGGGTTTCGTCGAGGTGCTGAAGACGGATCTCTACCGGCATCCCGCCCTAACTCCGCCCATGGCCTGGAAAGGGTCGGAGCCTCCCGCCGCGCCCCGAGTACTGGAGCTGACCTCGATAGGGGAAGGGGAGGTGGAGCTGTCGTGGCATCCCGTGGAGGGCGCGCGCCGCTATGCGGTCTACCGCGTCCGTTCGTCCACGAGCCCCGACCTTGGCGCGACGGCCCTCGACGCGCGCAACCTGCTGGCCGTCACCGGGGAGACCGCGCTCGTGGACAGCCCCGAGGGGCGGGAGCCGCACCACTACTTCGTGCAGGCCGTCGGCGGCAATTCCAGCGAGAGCGGACCGAGCGCCCTGGTCAGCTCCGGCGGCCCGGTGACGCATGTCGCGATGGACGCGGAAGCCCCCGAACACAGCCTCGCCGTCTACCCGAACCCCTTCAACACGACGACGCGGATCGCCCTCACCGTAGAGGTGACCGCTCCTGCGGCGCTGCACATCTACAACCTGCTCGGGCAGAGGGTGCGGACCCTGGCCAAGGGCGAGTGGCTCAGCCCCGGGGCGCACGCCTTCGAGTGGGACGCCGCCGACGACGCCGGCCGGCGCGTCGCCAGCGGCGTCTACTACTTGGTGGTGGAGCTGGGGGACCGCCGCCTGGCGAGGGTTCTGGCCCTGGCGCGGTAGGCTTGGCAGACCAGCCGGCGGGGCTGCCCTACGGGCGGCCTGCAGGCTCACCCCGCGTGGAAACGGAACTCGAGGCGGTCAACCCTCAAGGTGCTTCCCCTGACTCCGCCCGCAACTGTTCGAGCCCCTGGATGGCCGCGGCGTTGCCGGGGTTCTGGCGGAGGATTTCCTCGAAGGCAGCCTCCGCGGCGTGGCGGCGCCCCAGCCTGGCACAGAGGCGGGCGTACTCCAGTCTCGACTGCCAGTGCCGCCCGTCCAGGGCAACGGCCCTCTCGAAGTGATCCACGGCACGTGCCGGGTCCCCGAGGCCCCTGGCAAGTCGTCCGGCCGAGTAATGCAGGCTGACCAGGGGGGCGGTCTGCATCCTGGAAGCGGTATGGCTGATGAACCTCTCGGCCGTCTTCAGGGCCAGTTCCGGCATTCCCATCCCGAGCAGCCGATTCAGCACCGCTTCCATGCAGGAGGGTTCTGGAACCCCTCTCAGGGAGATGGCGCTCCCGTGTGCCTCCGCGAACAGGAACTGCCCGACGAGTATATCGGGACGGCGCCGGGCGAAGAGGCCAAGGCGGGCCTTCGCCTCCTCCGTGCTCCCTGCCCGGAGGGCATCCGCCCCCTCGACAAGCAGGCCTTCGTCCTCGCTGTCCAGGTGGCCTTCCCATTCGGCCAGGGCTGCTTGGACCGCCTCTTTGTCGTTACGGCGATAGACGGTCACGGCCGGATGGTCGAAGGCCGTCATCGTCGGCTCGTCGTACCGCCGGGGGAGCTGAACGGGACCGATCCCGGGTTGTGTGCGAAAACGGGAGGCAGGGGAGAATCCGAGCTCCCCTGATCTGATGCGGGCGTACAAGCCGTATCCCACCGGATAGGATCCGGCCGCGGCGAGGAACTGACGTTCCCGGTTCTCCTCGACCAGAGCGATCCAGCCAACGTCCTCGAACAATCTCCTGACATACCGGATCTGCCCGAGCTGGGTGTCGCAGTCCTGGGTACGGATGAAGTAGGCGGCTCTGACAGGGCGCTTCCGGCGCGGGGGTCCAACCATCCAGTCGGTGGGGAAGCCGCCGACCTCGGTCAGCACCTTCTCTCCGCCGGGGACGTGGGTCTCGATCCACTTGGCCGCCTCGATTCGCGCGTCGGTCCTGCTGTAGATGTTCCAGGTGGTGAGACCGACCGCCGCCGTGGCCGCTGTCACGATGGCCGGCACGCCCCAGGCGACGGGAGCGAACCCCACCCGGCGCCAGCAGAGGGCGCAGGCCCAGGCCCCCAGGACGATGAGAGGGGGCAGCAGCGGCAGGACGTATCGAACGGGCTTCAGGTGGTGTCCTCCCACCGCAACGAAGTAGACGACAATCCACGAGAGCAGCACCAGGGCCGCCCGGTTCCGAAGGACTACCGCCAGAACACACCCGGCGGCCGAGGCCGCGAAGAGCGGCAGGCCGAGCGAGTAGGGGAGCAGGTCGGTGAGGTGGAACAGGAACGGCGTCGTTCCCATGTCATACAACGACCAGGGGAAGACCACCTCTCCGAGGGAGACCTTCAGGCTCTCCCTCCATGTGAGGAGCACGTCGCCGCCGAAGAATCGCCCTGGTTCCAGAACGGAAAAAGGCTCGCAGGCGACGGCCACGAGGAGGAGGGAGGCGAAGAAGAGGCAGGTGCGGACCGACACGAGGGCCCGAAGTACGCGGGTGGGGCTACGGTACCAGTCCGGGGGCAGGTGCTGCACGACGAAGGGAACCACGAGGAGCACGCCGACCAGGCGGGTGCCGACGGCTGTCCCCACCAGAAGGCCGCACGCCGCGTACGTCCCTGCGCCGGCTTGCGGCATGCGCTGAATCAGGTACAGGAACAGCACCGCGATCGCGGCAAGCAGCGGATCGACCGTGTAGTAGTGCGCCTGCTGAATGTGCCCGAAGCAGAACGCCAGCAGCACCGCGGAGAGCGCAGCTGTCAGCCCGCCTCCGAGGGTGCGGGCCATCAGAAAGAGGACCCCGATGCTGGCGATGGACATCACCGCCGTGATCGACCGGGCCAGGATGTGGGCGTCCCGAAGTCCGCTGTTGCTCTCCGGGGCGAGGGAGACGCCGGCCAGGCTGGAGACCCCCCAGAGGAGGTAGGCGGGGAAGAACCCGTACGGCATCTGGACCTGACGCAGGTCGGTGCCGACCCAGCGGCTGTTCCGGATTACCGTGCTCTCATCCGGATGGAAGGCGTGGAACCGGCCGGTGTCCGGATCCGTACCCCAGCCGATGCCGTTCAGACGGAGGATCGATCCGCAGAGGAGGGCGGCGAACAGGACCCCGACGGCGCGGGATTGTACGAGTCGATCTCGCAAGGCAACCTCCAGTTGTGGGCGATGCCGTCTGCATCCCCGGCGTGCCTCCGCGCCACTCCGCCGGCCGCAGAGTGTCGGAGCAGTGGGCTCGGTCGAAGGCGCCGCCCGGCAAGCCCTTGGCCCTGGCGCGGTAGACCTGCCGGACTACTCCACCGGCACCGCCTGCAGGCGGTGCCGGTGGAGTAGTCCGGC
>CAZEHQ010000236.1:0-6595 GCA_964512165.1 uncultured Gemmatimonadaceae bacterium
CCGCCGCCTCGGTCTCCCCGTAGGCGCGGAAGTGCTCGTCCGCCAGGCCGAGGAGCCGCGAGTACCGGTCGACGGGCGCCGGGTCGGGGGTCGGGTGGGGGACGCCGCCCCCGTCGAGCAGGGCATGGGCGGCGCGCTCGTGGGCGGCGGCGGCGCTGTCGAGCCGGCCGGCCTCGCGCCACAGGGTCGAGGCCGTGTAGTGGTCCTGCCAGGCGAAGGGGATCGCCGACGAGGCCCACGCCAGCAGGCGCGAGAGCTCGTCCACGCGCCCCTGGCGCTGCAGCCCGGCGGCTGCCTCCATGGCGAGGCTGCGGTAGTTGTGGACGATGCGCAGCGACTCCGGCCGGTGTCTCACGGCCTCGGGATCGACGCGCACCCGGTAGGCGGTGCCCAGGTCCGCGGCGACGCGGTCCACGTCGGCAGGCGGGTCGCGCTCCCGGGTCAGGAGCCGGGTGAGGCCGGTGAGGCGCAGGTAGGGCGTGAGGCCCGCCAGCTCCTCGTCGGGGACGGTGATGGCGAAGCGCAGGGGCCGGCGCCAGTCGTTCCCCTCGACGATGTCGAGAAGGGCCAGGTCCCTCACCGCCAGGAAGCCGGAGCCGGGGGCGGGCCCGAGGCGCAGGCGGAGCCCCGCGACCTCCACCTCCCGCGGGGCCGGCCAGGGCCGCCGGGACTCCAGCAGCGAGGCGAGGCGCTCGTCGTCTCCGCGGACCGGCAGGGGGGGAGGGCGGTCGCGGAGCTGGCGCAGGTACCAGGGCGCCTCCATCAGGGTCAGGTTGGCCACCCGCACGTCGGGGCGCATGCCGAGGGCGAACTGGGCGTACCACACGGGGAAGGTGTCGTTGTCCGCCCCGGTGAACAGGACCGCCCCGGGCTCGCAGGAGCGCAGCAGGTTCTCCCCCAGGTCGCGGGCGACGTGGTCGTGGCTGCGGTCCTGGCCGCGGTACTGGACGGCCGCCGTCCCCAGGGGCAGGAGGAGCAGCGCCGCGGCGCCCGCCCGCGACGCCGTCCGCGCCCGGGCCGTGGGGCGGCTCTCGAGCCACCGGAGGGCCGCCGTTGCCCCGAGACCGATCCACAGGGCGACGGCGAGGAAGGCGAGACCGTAGACGTAGTCGCGCTCCCGGGGCTGGGGGTCCGCCATGTCCAGGTAGAGGGTCAGGCCCGGGCCGCTGGCGAGGAACAGGGCCGCCACGGCCCCGAACCCGCGCCGGTGCCGCCGGGCCTGCCAGACGGCGCCGGCGCCGGCCAGCACCCAGGGGATCGCCGAGACCGGCACGGCGTCCGGCGCCGGGCCCGTGGCCCGGCGGGAGGGGACCTCCAGCTCGAGGACAGGGAGGGGGAACTGCTGCAGGAGGTAGCGGGCCTGCAGAAGCCACGGGAAGGCGCCGGAGTCCCCTCCGGGGCCGTCGCCGTACTGCTCGCGGGTCACGTAGGCCAGCAGCGCCGGCAGGCTTTCGGGGTCGGCCTCGTCGATGGCCGGGTCCAGGGCCGAACGCAGGGGGACGCTGGCGTAGGTGGTCAGACCGAGGACGAAGAGGGCCGCCAGCGCGAGGAGGCGGCGGCGGTCACGAAGGGGCCGCATACCGGTGACCACACCCAGGGCCGGCAGCGTGAGAAGGCAGAGCTGGTGAACGCCGGCGCCCAGACCGAGGACGTAGGCGGCGGCGAGGAGGCGGCGCTCGTCGCCGGTCTCCTCCCAGCGCAGCACCAGCCACACGGCGAGGGCGGCCACCAGCAGGGCCGGCCCGTAGACCTCCGCCTCGGTGGCGTTGGACCAGAGCGTGCGCGAGCTGGCCAGCCAGGCGGCCGACAGGGCCGCGCCGGCGACGACCGGCAGCCCGAGGCGGTCGCCGTCGGAGGGTTGACCACGCCCCAGGGCGGCGCGCCCCCAATGGAGGGCGATGCCGCTGGCGCAGGCCACGGCCGCCGCCGAGGAGAGGGCCGACAGGAGGTTCACCCGCCAGGCGATCTCCCCCCAGGGCAGCAGGCAGAACAGCCGGCCCACGAGGATGTAGAGGGGGGCCCCCGGGGGGTGCGGGATCCCGAGGACGTAGCAACTGGTGACGAACTCGCCGCTGTCCCAGAGCGTGATCGACGGCGCCAGGCAGGAGAGGTAGAGGGCCGAGGCGCCGGCGAGGACCGCGGCGCCCGCCAGGTGCGCCGGTCTCATATCGGAGGAGGGTAGCGATGGTCCGAGGACCGGGCAATCCGGTGGTGCGCCGGCTCGCAGTCCTGCTCGCGGCGGGAGCGACCGGCCTGGCGGCCCAGCCCGAGGACGGGATGAGCGGCCAGCGGGAGCTGATCGAGCGGGCCCTGGGCGGCGCCGGGCTGGCGATGGCCGCCGTGCGCATCCCGGAGGCGGAGATGGCCCTGCGCGACCGCACCGCCTACCGCGCCCAGCTGCACCGGGCGCTGTTCGAGAACCCCTGGAGGATCTCCTCCACCACCCGGGTGCTGGCGGCGGAGGCCGCCGGCACGGGGCTTCTCGGCGCCGTGAACTTCGTCCACGCCCGGGCCGACGCCGGGATCCGCTACGGCCTCGGGGGAGACCGCCTGGCTGCCGAGCGGGCCACGCTGGCCGAGGCGGGAGAGCGGGGGCTGGCCCTGGCCCTGTCCCGGCTGACTGGCCGGTCGGAGGCCTCCTTCACCACCCGGGAGTACGGCCAGGTTCCCCCGGAGGCGCGCGCAGCCGCGGCCCTGGTGCTCCTGGCCGCGGCCGAAGCGCTGGAGGCGCGCCGGCTCGCGCTCGTCGAGCCCCTGGCGAAGCTCGGCCTGGACCCGCGGCAGACCCGGGACCGGGTGGCGGACCTGGTGATCGAAAAGCCGGACGGCGAGGGAGGGAGGAGGCTGCGCCACGACATCGAGGCCGTCCTGCTGGTGGAGTCCCTCGTGGAGGCCGTCGACTGGCCCCTGCTCAACCGGGGAGCGGCCCACGGCGCCCTGGCCGTGGAGGCGGCCGTGACGGCCCTTCGCCTGGCCTCCGGGGAGATCGGCCGGGCCGCCTTCCGCTACGAGGCGGAGACGCCCCTGGGCCGCGTCGTCCTCAGCGGCGCGTCGGACGACACCCACCCGGCGGGCGGCTACCTGCTCCTCCTCGACACCGGCGGCGCCGACCGCTACCTCGGGGCCGGGGGCGCCGACGTCGACCATCCCTTCAGCGTCGTCATCGACCTGGCCGGCGACGACACCTGCGAGCAGTCCAACCCGCGGTCGCCGGCCTTCGGGGGCGCCGTCTTCGGGTACGCCTACCACGTCGACGCCGCCGGGGACGACCGCTACTCCACCCGCTTCGCCGGGCAGGGGTTCGGCCTCTTCGGCACCGGGGCGCTCTGGGACCTGGACGGAGACGACCGCTACGACGGCGTCGCCCATGTGCAGGGCAGCGGCGCCTTCGGCAGCGGCTGCCTGGTCGATGCCCGGGGGGCGGACCGGTACCACGCGTACCGCTGCGCCCAGGGCTACGGGTTCACCCGGGGCAGCGGGCTGCTCGTCGACGGGGCCGGGGACGACGCCTACATCGCCGACGACGAGGACCTGATCTACACCGTCTCCGCCTACGGCCCCGATCACAACCTCAGCCTCTCCCAGGGAATGGGCAAAGGCCTCCGCGCCGACTACGGCGACGGCCACTCGTGGGCCGGCGGCGTCGGGTTCCTGGTCGACGGCGGGGGAGACGACCTCTACTGGTGCGGGATCTACGGACAGGGCGCCGGCTACTGGTACGGCGCCGGGTTCCTCGTCGACCGCGGCGGCCACGACGAGTACCGCTCGGTCCAGTACGCCACCGGCGCCGGTCCCCACTTCGCTCTCGGCGTGCTCCAGGACGACGCCGGCGACGACCGCTACCTGGTGACCCGCCGGCAGAGCCTCGGCCACGGGCGCGACTTCTCCATCGGCTGGGTCGAGGACAGCGGCGGCGACGACTACTACAACGCTCCCGGGTCGACCCTGGGCGAGGGCAACCGCAGCAGCATCGGACTGTTCTGGGACAAGTCCGGCGACGACACCTACGTGACCCAGGGCGTCGGCCTGGGGTTCAGCCGCCCCGAGCACCGCGGCCGGCTGCGGGACGACCTGACCCTCTGCCTGGGTCTGTTCGTCGACGGCGGCGGCGCCGACCGCTACCTGCGCTTCCCCATCGGTCCGGGCGGATCCCGGGAGGGCTACCTCTTCGCCGGTGACCTGGAAGCCCTCCCCCGGGTCGAGTTCGCCGGAGACGGCCGGACCTGGGTCCAGGAGCACGAGCGCCGCCAGGCCACCAGCTTCGCCGTCGGTGTCGACGCGGAGTGAGCGGGTGGCGCCCGCCAGAGGCCCCGGACTCGTCCCCGGGGCCGCTCAGTACATCGGGATCCGGCCCAGGCCGATCCCGGTGCCGGCCTCGACGACGAGCCAGAAGCCGCCGGCGGTCACGTGGCCGAGGATCAGGCCGACGAAGAACCAACGGGTGACGCGGTAGCCGGCGGGACCGGCGTAGCGCAGCACGAGGCTCTTGATCAGCCAGGCGAGGAAGATGCTGAACCAGGTGCTGTGCAGCATCCACATGCCGCCGGTCATGAAGCCGATCGGGTGCAGGGGCCACCAGAGGAGCCGCTGCCGGGCCAGGGTGAGGAGGGCCATCGCCGCGCCGCCGCCGCCGATCCAGCCGGCCTCGAACCAGTGCGGTCCCGACGGCTCCTCCAGCCAGTCCATGGCCACCGACCAGGGCGCCCGGGCGAAGGAGGCGAAGTACTGCTGGTGCAGGTTGACGGCGCCGTGGTCGTAGGCGAGGGCGATGGTGGTCAGCACCGAGCCGCCGCCGCCGATCAGCAGGGCCGCGGCCAGCAGCAGCAGCAGGCGCCGGCGCCAGCGGCGCACCTCGTGGAGCATGCGCGCCCCGTTGGCCGCCGGCGCCATGAGGAAGACCAGGTGGTCCCCGGCCCAGGGGGCCGTCAGCCCCACGGCGAGCTGTCCCGCCGTCCCCAAAGCCTGGTTGCCGGCGACGGTCACCAGGAAGCCGCCGCCCGTCAGGCCCTGCAGGGCGGAGGTGAGACCGGCCTCGACGATGACCCGCGTCAGCGCCAGGAAGACGGTGAAGGCGCCGAAGAGCAGCACCGGCACGGCCCACCCGGGCAGGCCGGCCCGCCAGAGCCAGGCCGACATCACCACGAGGCCCGCGGCCAGGCCGATCACGGCCGCCCGGCAGGAGAGCAGCTCGCCGGGGTCGTCCTGCCCGCCGCGCCATGCCTGTCTCCACACCCCCCTCAGGTGGGTCCGGGCGGTCCAGAGGCCCCAGAGGACGAGGACGACCATGGCCCCCATGATCTGGCAGCTGATCAGCCCGCGAACCGGACCGCCGGCGCTGAACACGCCGAAGGTCGTTGTGGTGTGGACCCCGGCCATGGTCAGCAGGCCGGACTCCCAGGTGATGAGCAGGTAGAAGAACCACAGGCTGAAGGCGACCCCGGTGTGGATGAAGTAGGCCAGCCCGAGCATCAGGTAGTTGAGGTGGATGCTCAGGGTGGCGCCGCCCCGCACGAGGGGCAGGCTGGCGCTGACCAGGCTGATGCCGCTGACCCCGTCCCGGAACTGGCTCAGGAGGTTGAAGGAGTGGAGGCCGAAGACGAGGGCGAAGCCCAGCCACATGACCGGGTTGCGCAGGAAGGGCTTGAGCCGGTCCCCCGGCCGGCCGCCGTCGTCGATCAGGGCCAGGGGCACCTGGGCCACGGGGTAGACGAGGTGCTCGTGGTCCATCCACTGCCGGCGCAGGATGACCACGGCGCAGACGACGACGGTGCAGAAGGCGGCCATGAACAGCAACCACCACCCGAGGCTCTCGGCCCAGGCGCCCCACGGCAGGGGCTGGCCGGCGGGCAGGCCCTCGTAGAACCAGGTCATGGCCTGCCGGTCCCGGGGGACCGCCCACGCGGGCAGATGGGGCCACAGGCTCTCGGCCCAGCCGTTGTCGGGCGTGGCGTAGTAGTACGGCGCCGAGAGGATGCCGACGAAGGCCCCCGTGAATCCCCGGGTGGCCAGGGCGCAGGCGACCATCATCATCACGGCCACGGCGATCAGCTCGGGCCGGGTGAGCATCCAGTGGCGGCGGACCGATCCGAGGAGCGGCTGCACCGCGAGGACGAGGAGGAAGAGCAGGAACAGGGCCCCGGGGGTGGCCGAGCTGAGGCCCATGCGCGTCCCCTTGAGGAGGAACTCGCCGTAGGGCAGGCCCGCCGCCAGGAGCAGGGCCATGCCCATGCCCAGCAACATGGCGGGGGCCCGGATCCCGCGGTCGGGGTCCGGGGGGCGCGGGGATGGGGCGGTCACGGGCGGTCCCGGTACGGACGCCCCTGCCGGTAGAGGTCCAGGGCCGCGCGCAGGGTCGTCCGGGTCCGGTCCGACCGCGCATCGCCCGGGGCGCCGACGGCCCGCTCGAGGGCCCGGGCGGCGAGCCCCTCGGCGGTCCCGTAGTCGCCGAGCTCGGCGGCTGCGGCGGCCAGCAGGCCGAGGCAGGCGGGGCTGGCCCGGGCCGGGTCGGCGCAGACCTGCCGGGCCAGCCGCTGCGCCTCGGCACCGTCCCGGCAGGCCGCCTCCGGAGAGGTGGCCAGCATCCAGCTCAGCCAGC
>CAZEHQ010000237.1:0-609 GCA_964512165.1 uncultured Gemmatimonadaceae bacterium
TCTACATCCTGGACCTCATCAGCAACACAGTTCTGTTCCACGGTGCCTTTCCCGACCGATTCGAGCTGCGGCCTCTGGTCGGGATCGCCCGGGACGGCGTTACTGGAGAGCTCATTCTGCCGCAGGTCATCGATGCGGCGAAGAGCGGTCCGGAAGGAGGGTTCGTGGAGTATTTCTACGACGATCCTGCCGACGACACCGACAGCGCCGAGATCCCCAAGGTGGGCTATGCCCGCGAGTTCACCGGTGAATGGGATACAGGGGGACGCACGGTCACGAGCAGATTCATCGTCGGGTCGGGCTTCTATGGAAGCGCACCCGAGGAGGTCCCAACCGGTCCTCGTACGGAAGTGGAGGCCACCCTCCTGGGCGGCGCCGTCGAGGGGTTGACCGTGGAGTTCTCCCGCGCCACCTCCGGCCGCCTGGCCGACTATGCCTGGAGCGGGGTCACCGATGCCGACGGCAGGGTCTCGGTGACCATCTCCGGCGCGAGCCGGTTGAGCGGCTTCTACCAGGCCCGCGCCCACAACGCGGCCGGTGAGATCGTCGGCCAGTGGCACAGCATCCCCCTCAATCAGAACCGGCGCCAGGGACTGCGCCTGACGCTGG